>JAFAOS010000371.1 GCA_019247515.1 Chloroflexota bacterium
GAGGAACGACCTTCCCCGAATCGCCATAGTTAGGTAACCGGTCTGGAGCCGAAAAGTAGCAGGTTGATTCTTTACGGCTTCATAAGGTCGCCAACGTGCTGGATGTGGTGCCGACGAGCTTGCAACCGAAAGTCAAAGCGGCGCTGCTCACGATCATGAACGCCGAGAACAAGGAGGCGGCCGACCTGGCGATCGACCAGTTCGAGGAAACCTACGGCGCCAAGTATCCCAAGGCCGTCGACAAGGTGCTCAAGGATCGGGAGGCGTTGCTGGCACATTTCGACTTCCCGGCTGAGCACTGGGTCCATTTACGGACCACCAATGCCATCGAGTCCACGTTTGCCACAGTGAGGTTGCGAACCAATAAGACGAAGGGGTCTGGGAGTCGGACCGCCGGGCTGGCCATGGCGTTCAAATTGTTGGAGGCAGCCCAGGTCCGCTGGCGCTGCGTCAATGCACCCACCTGGTCGCACTCGTCCGCGCTGGGGCGACCTTCGTGGACGGACTGATTATCGAGCGCGAAGACCAGTGCCACGCCGCCTGACCACCGCGGGCCAATCCACAACTATTGACAATATCTCGAGCGGCTCCGGAGGGCCAAACCTCCATCTTTGACACGGCTAGCTGCTATTGGGTCCGATCTTCTACATCGATCCCTCCTTCAGCGCTCGTGGCGCACAATCGTTGCCTTACGCCATGCCCGATTCCCCAGTCCGGCCTCATTTGCGCCGGTGTGTACTAGCCGTCTTGCCCGCACCCGAAGCAACCGCGGTAACCTGTAGGCGCCTCGATCACGGTTCCCTGCTGACTTGAAAGGCCGCGCCGCCACGGTGACTATGTTGTGGTTTACTGGCTGAGCACTCTGATCGCCCGCTGGTATTTCGCTGAGGTGGTTGAACTGCACGTCATTGGCCGCGAGCATTTCCCCCGCGCTGGCGCAGCGCTTATTGTGTCAAACCACCCGTCGGCTATCGACGGACACCTGATGATGGTTGTATGTCCACGACGCGTTTACTTCCTGGGTGCGGCGCAATTGTTCATTCCACTTCTGGCACGGTGGTATTTGCGGCACATCGGCGTCCTGCCGATCCAGTCCGGCGACAATGCAGCCACTTTGGACCGCCTCGGCAGCCTTTTCCGAAGCCAACAACTGGTGATGATGTTGCCGGAGGGTTTCGCGCATTCCGATCCGTCGGTGCGCCCGTTCCGGCCGGGATTCTTCCGCATCGCGGGCCGATTCGGAGTTCCCGTTCTCCCCGTGGCAATCGCCGCCGATCGCGCGGCGCTCTCGCCACGAGAGGCGCGCCGTCGCGGCCGCCGACCGAGGGTCGATGTGAGCGTGCTGGCGCCGGTTGCCGTGCCTGACCTGCATGAAGATCGCGCGGCGTTCGCAGCCGGTGTTGAAGCACTGCAGGCGCTGGTCGCCAACGAGGTCGCGCGCTTACACGGTCTCCGCGCCTTCGGCAGTTAGCAGCTGGTCACGAAGCCGGTATTATTGTACTTTGCCCAGAGGCGTCAATGGAACGCTGGCACGAAGCGCAGGTTCGCGGCGACTTGTGCGGGCCAGGCGCTCGCGACAGAACGCCAGCAGTTCGTCAGTCGATGGCGTTGGCTCGCCCTCGGCGATGATGAATGCCGCGATCTGCTCGCCCCATAATGGGTCGGGCACACCGACCACGGCCACGTCGCGAATCCCAGGGTGCGCCACCAGGACTTGCTCGACTTCGTAGGCGTACACATTCTCGCCGCCGCGGATAATGAGGTCCTTCAGACGGCCGACCACGCGCTAATACCCGCAGTCGTCCATGGTGCACAAGTCGCCAGTGTGCAAGCAACCATCGCCATCGACCGCCTCGGCGGTTGCGGGGGGCATTTCGAAATAGCCCTTCATCACCAGATAGCCGCGGAGGCAGAGCTCCCGATCTCGTCCGAAGCGACGGTTTCCCCGGTGCACGGGTTGACGAGCTTGACCTCCGCCTGTGGCAGCGGCTGGCCGACCGTGTGTGCGTCATGCACGGCGCAGTCTCAGTCTGCCCGAGCACAATCGAAAACGGCTCGCCGAGCGCGAATTCCACGCGCCGGACCAGTTCCGGTAAAGACTGGCGAACCGCCACCGATTACGGCGCGCAAACTCGACAGATCCCGCGCGCCGAAGCTTGGATAGTCGGGCACGGCAACCAGCATCGTCGGAACAGCGCCCAGCAGGGTCGCTCGCTCCGACTCCGCCAGCTCTAGCGCCAGCCCTGGTTCGAAGCCTCGAATCAGGACGTTGGTTCGGCGGTGGTGGAGTTCGGCTCCCTTCAGGAACCCGGTCGTGCCGGACGTGTGCTGGATCTGTGCCATGTCGTCAGGCGTGACCCCTGGCAGTGTGGCATCGGCGACGCCGCCCGCTATGAACCGTTCCCATTTTGAAAATAGCCACACGTGCCGCAGCTCTGGGAGGTGCGGCCGCGCGCTGTCGAGTGCGCCGGCCATCGAACACCCGCGGTACTCCTCGAGCAGGAAGATGCCGTCGGCGCGCGACTGGCTGACTATATACCGCAGCTCATCCTGGCGGTAGGCGGGATTCACGGTGACAACCGTGATGCCAGCGAGCGCCATACTCCAGCAACATCCATTCAGGACTGTTTGGGGACCAGATGGCGATCCGCTCTCCGGGTTCGAACTGAGCTAGCAGAGCGGCGGCGACCCGCTCGGCGAGCAACTGTGCGTACGCACATCGGCGGCGCGCGGCGGGATCGGGCACTCCGTCTATGAGCGCGACAGTTTCCGGCGCTAGCCGCGCGGCCTCGCGGAGTGCTCGTCCAACGGTCGTTTCAAGCACGAGCTCCGAGGCGTCAGCGGGCCAGTGGCGCTAGTCAAGCGAGGACCAGCCACGGCCATCCGCGGAATCCTCCTCATGACAGGATGGCAAAGGATGGTACTGTGTGCGCGCGGCCCTCTGATGCCCGACCACAACGACGATCCGTATTCGGCAGGATCCGTGGAGCCAGCTTCTGAACGGCTGCTAGACGCGGCTCGGCTGCTGCTGGGCGCGACGCCCCCGCTCGACGAAGATGCCATCGAGGACATCGCGGGCAACCTGGAGTGGCACACGTTCGAGCGCGGAGACGTGGTTTGCCACCAGGGTGATCCGTCGGACGGTGTCTACGTCGTCGCTAGTGGTCGAGCGCGCGCTCTGTACAACTCCGGGCCAGGCGCTGCACCGCGCGTCCTGAGCGACATCGTGCGCGGCGAGGCTATCGGCGAGATGGGAGTCCTTACCGGCGCACCGCGTAGCGCGACGGTGATCTGCACCCGCGACAGCGCCCTGGTTCGATTGCCGGCCGACACGTTCGAGCGCCTGGTGCCGCGCTATCCCGCGCTGCTTCGTAGCCTGGCGCGCACCGTCGTTGCGCGCGGGCAGCCGCAGCGGGTGCGGGCAGAGTCCGGCGCCAGTATCGCCATCGTTCCCGCCGGCAGTGACACCGGGACCGGCCCCGCGCGCTTCGCCGCTGCCCTGTCCGCGGCGCTCGAGAAACATGGGACGACACTCCATCTGTCCAGCCACCGCCGCCCTGATCTCGGGCGGGCTGACAACGCAGACGTCGGGCTGCATGAGCTCGCTACCTGGCTCAATCGGCAGGAACTGCTGCATCGCTTCCTCGTTCTCGAGGCTGACCCGCATCCCTCGCCATGGAGCGAGCGCTGCATCCAGCAGGCGGACTGCGTGCTGTTGGTGGCCGATGCCGACGGGCCGCCTGGCAAAGGCCCGATGGAGCATATGCTCACGCGCGTCAATGAGTCGCTGGTGTCGCCTCGCGTCGAGCTTGTCCTGCTGCACCGCCGCGCCGATCGTCCTCCAGTGGGTACCGCGCGCTGGCTCGACGCGCGCACTGACGGTCTGGCTCGGCATCACCACGTCCACATCGAAACGCCAGGCACCGTGGCGCGCATCGCTCGATTACTGGCAGGCAAGGCAGTGGCGGTGGCGCTCGGCGGTGGTGGCGCACGAGGTTTCGCCCATGTCGGCGTATTGCACGCGCTGCGCGAAGCCGAAGTCCCCATCGATGTGATTGTCGGCACCAGCATGGGAGCTGTGATCGGGGCGGAGTGCGCGCTCGGTTGGGACGCAGCAGAAATGCTGGCGAGGAACTACGCGGGTTTCGTACGCGGCCATCCACTGACCGACTACACACTGCCGATCGTTTCACTGCTGAGCGGCCGCGGCCTTGCGACACTGCTGCGCGACCTGTTCGGCGAGGTGCAACTCGAGGATCTGTGGACACCGTTCGTACCCGTGTCTTCCAGCATCAGCACTGGCCGGCCGATCGCACATCGTCGAGGATTGCTGCGCAAGTACATCCGCGCCAGCGGTTCGGTCCCAGGTCTGCTACCGCCGGTGGTGGACGGCAGTGACCTGTTGGTTGACGGGGGCGTGCTGACCAATCTTCCCGCGGCCACGGCCCGCGAGCTGGTTGCTCCTGGGCCCGTGATCGCTGTTGACGTGAACCTGACGAGCGGTCTGATCGGCGCACCCGCTAGTTATCGCGCGGCAGCTGGCGAGGACGCGGTTCTGCACGGGTGGACAGTGCTGTGGCGTGGTGCGAATCCGTTCGGCGAGGCGGTGCAGGTCCCGAAAATCCAGGACGTTCTCGAGCGTATGACCATGCTAAATGGCATCCGCGAGGCGACCGACCTAGCGGAGTGGGTCGACCTGTACCTCCACCCATCAACCGATGGCGTCAAGTTCCTGGACGCGCGGACGATGGGCGAGCTCGCCACGCGCGGCTACGCGTACGCCCGGGCGCCGATCGCCGAATGGATGGCAAGTAAGCTCTAGCGGACCACACCAATCTTGAGCGTGGTGATGCCAGGTGCAATGATTTGCTGCGCGCCCAGACGCTCCAGCGCCGCTTCGATCAGCGGCATGGGGCGGTCAGTGTCGAGCGCCAAATACTGGGTCGTCAGGACAGGGTGCCTGAGCCACGCGCCTCGCCCCATGGCAGTTGCCTGCTGCGCGATCCGAGATGTCATCGAGACGGAGTGGGACCGGCTGACGCGCTCGACCTGAGGAGCCGGCCCTTCACTACCTAGAGGCTGCGATTCTTCACTTGGCGGCCAGCCTCACAAAAGATGTCGACGAGTACGTCGAGCCTTCGTCACGGTAGCTCGCGAGGTTGTGTATGGTCTGGTCGGCGTCTTCTTCTCTGGCGTGGGTCGCGTGACCTAAAAGCAAGACCCACGCGCAAGCCCTCCCAAGCCGCCACGCGTGATGATGCTAGTGCCGCGAGCCAGCAGACGCGCATGCTGCTTTAGACTGTCCTCGAGTTATCAAGGCACTCTACCGGTTGAGAGGGTCGCAGCACTGGGCTGGGTGGCGATCGGCAATGCCACGCTGACGGCTGTCCCTTGATTCAGCGTCGACTTCACGTGGATGGTTCCATGCATGGCATCCGTTACCAGGTTGTGCACAATCGCCATGCCGAGCCCCGTACCGCCCTTCGTCCGTCCCGTGGTTGTAACTTTCAGAATTATCTGTCGTAATTCTTCAGAACTGGCCGGACTGCGGCTCAGAACGCGCCCACGGCCAGGCACTCTTGCTCGGCCTCACCCCGTTCACGTCAGGACGCCACCAAATGTCAAAGGATTACGTCACCTAATTTTGAAAGTCACAGCCTGCGGAGCGGCCCGCGTCGCTGGACAACGTGCTGGCGTGCGCCTCCTGCCTGCGGCCTGGACCACCTGTCGATGAGCCGATCCACAGTTTCTTGGGCGTTCGTCGAGCACGTCGACCACAGCCGCGCCTTCTACCGCCACCTGCTGGCGCAGTTGCGGCGGCACTGGGGCGCTCGAGCATGCCAGCCTGTGGGACACGCTCGCATCTGCCTTGGGACTGAATGATGCTGCTGCCGTCGAGCGCAGCCTCTTCGGGCGATCCACCGTTGTCCTCTCACCAGCGCGACATGGCCTACGCCCTTTGCGCTGCGCGCAGCCGCGCACCGCCGCCACGAGTTGTGGCAGTCTGAAAGGTGATCACGCCCTCCGAGTTCGTCACCCTGGCGGCGTCTGTCGTCGAGATCGCCCAGTTCAATGCTGGCAAGCAAGCGCATGTCGAGGCCCACGCCTTGTGTGCCGAGTATCAGTGCCGCTGCTCGAGGCTGCGGACGGCATCAGCGCCGCGGGTGCGCTGATAGGCCCCGAGGCAGTCATCAGGCCGCGGCGAGCAGCGGCGCCTAGCGTGCCCGCATGGCCTGGTCTCCCCCGGTCGCGGAGGGCGACGTTGCGGATCGGCGGCGGTTGGAGCCAGAAACGGAGTGCGTCGCGACTCTGCGCCTGCACCCAGTCAGTGCGCGGACGCCGCCGCTTCACGAATCTCTCTAGGCGCCATCGATGCTGCCCGCGGCATGCAGAACTTCGGCGAAGACGACGCCCTGGCCCCCGGCCAGCGCCAGCCGGTCTCGAACCGCTGAGCGAAGAATTTGATCACACAAGAACCAACAAGAAACGTGGGAAGCGTGCCCGTTGCGCCCACGATCGCTTTCGCATGCGGAAGGCCGTGAGGCGTAACACCTGGTCGACGTAGGGTTGCCAGAACGCGGCATCCTTGAGCCTCCGCGCGTAGCTGCTCCGGCCGGTTAACGTCGGTGCCTGCAGAACTGGCAGCCCGGGATGAGGACTCCGTCATCTGGCGGAGTCCTGTCTGCCGGCGCACAGCCGTTGGGCGACCACCGCCGCGCCGCCCTGATTGGTACCCTCGGGCGAAAAGACGAGGTCGCCGGTCACATAGGAGGTGGGCCGGACGTCGACCTTCGCCGGTGACATTCGGCCGGTGTTAGGCGCTTTGGCGGCGGGCGACGACTGCGCGGAGCGTCCGCTCATGAGCAACAGAAGCAATGTCCCGATGGCCACTACAAGCGTGAGTGACAAGTGGGAAATGTCGCGCTGAGGTGGTCATCTGCGCAGCCGCAAACCGTCATTCAGCTGGATGTCGGCGACCTTGTAACTGAACTCCAGTTAAGGCCGCAGTTGTG
>JAFAOS010000089.1 GCA_019247515.1 Chloroflexota bacterium
TATCGTTGCCGTAGTTGCGGAACTCCCAGTCGCGCGCGGCGTTCCAGGCGCTGTTGACCCAGTTGTAGCGGGTGTTGGGATTGCCTCCCCAGCGATTCAACTGGGCGCCCAGACCGATCAGCTGCTCCGGGTTGGCGTGGGCCACACCGTAGATGAGCGGGCTAATCGGACGCAGGACGCGGGTCGGGTCGACCGTGATGGTGACTGAGGTCGGTGGCGGCGCCGCGCCAGGACCAATGCGACGCGAGACGGCCGTTTCACCACGACGAACGGTGGAATCCAGCACGCCCCTGACCGACGGTCTCGAGGTCAGCCCGACGGCCGCGCCAGCGACCAGCACGGCTCCGCCAGCCAGCAACTGGCGCCGCGACAACGTCATCTAGTCGATTGTCAGTACCGCCGCGGTGCCGTTCCAGTTGTAAAGGGTTCCCCATCCGGTTGAGAACACGCCGACCATGACCGTGTAGTTGCCGGTCGTCGCCGAGGCTGGGACGGACCAGCTGGCGCTGAACGTGCGGGTCTGGCCGGCGGAGAAGGCTTGATTGTCCCACCATTGCTGGAAGGACTTGACACCCGAGGCGTTGTAGACCTCCACGTCGACCAGGGTCGTCGCGGCGGTCGCGCTCTTGACCGACACGGCGATGGTGCTGGCCGAACCCCGCGCGACGGTTGCCGGCGACACCGTGGCGCCGGTCGCGAAGCTGAGGGTGGCGGCGGTGGGCGGCGGCGGCGTGTTGGTGGGAGGCGGGGTTGGCGTGCGTGTGGGCGTGTTTGTCGCGGTCGGGAGAGGTGTGGGGGTGCTGGTTGCAGGCGGGGCCGAGGCGCCCACCGACTCGCTGGCCGCGGCACTGTGCCAGGCCAACAGCGCGCCCCAGCCAGGCGAAAAGACCCCGACGTCAATCGTGTAGCTGCCTGTCGGCGCGCCCGAGGCTACCTGCCAGCTCGACGTGAACGTGCGTTGCTGGCCGGCCGCGAAAGACTGATTGTCGAAGGCTTGCTGGAATACTTTGTTGGAGGAGGGGTCATACACCTCGACATCTACCAGTACACTCGCAGTCTGGCTGGCGGTCACCAACGTGGTGAGCGTCACGGTTTGACCTGGAGCCGACGACGTCGGGGCCGCCACTGCGCTGGTCGTGAACGTCGCGGGAATACTCGCGGTGGGGGTCGGCGTCGAGATGGTTGGAATCGGGGTCGGCGTCGACGTCGCCTGGCTGCCGCCACCGCTCAGGCTGACTGGATGCTGATAATAGGCTTGCCCCGACATGCGGACAAAGCCACCATCGTCGTCCGAAACACTCGACGTGTGGTTGTTGCATATCTGACCGGAGCTCACTCCATCTGTCGTGCAGAACGACGCGGGATTGGTCACGCCGTCACCACTTGCATCCGTGTTCGTCGTGTTTCCGCTGTTGCCGGCGGCGAAGATCGCACCGACGATCCCGGACTGAATCAACTCCGGAACGTGGCTAAAGATGTACTCCGGGCGGTTGTCCTGGTAGTGGTTGTTGGTGTCGTTTTCCGTGTCGAAATACTGGTTCCCAAGCGGAACCTGCCACAGCAGAATCGATCTCCCACCGTCGGCGGCGCCGATGGACTTCAAGTACTGCTCCCACCGTAAAAAATTCGGGAGCGACACGTTGAGCCGGTCCCACCAGCGATTCTGACCGAACAGCGCCCTGTACTGACCCGCGTCGCGGTCGAGCGGATTGTTGAACAGCAAGTCGTGCGGACCTGTCCTGTTCACGAAGGCCCCGACCTGCTGTCCCAGCGCCGCGACGTTGGTGTTGGGGTTGGAATCGAGGCCAATGTCGTCGCCGGTCGCAAACTGGCTCACGTCCAGACCAATCAGCACGTTCGGCGCGTACAGGTCGCGCAGGTGAGCCAACGCCTGGACGTAGCCGGCGTACGTATCTGGATACGCCGCGACGTCGCCAAACCCCGAACTCGCAACCGATGCCTTGAGCAATGATGGGTCGTTGCCCTGGCCCGTGCAGAACCCGAAACACACCGCATTGTTGTTGGTCGCCTGCACCGTGTAGCCGCCGGCGAAGTCCGGCTCGATATTTACGACCGCGGTCTTGCCGAACCCCTGAATACCGCCGTAGTTGCCCGGGCCCAGGCGTTGCATCAGCAGCGCAAAGTTGGCGTAGTACGCCGCCATCAGGCTCGAGTCATTGAGATTGCTGATGTCCTTCTGGTTCTCACCGCAACTGCCGCACGTGCCGCTGCTCTGCAGCAGCTCGTAGTACGGGAACACGGGGATATAGCCGTGCTGCGCCGAGCCCTGGGCGTAAAACAGTGGAAACTGGCCGTTGGCGTTCCATGTCTCCCAACCCGAACCAGTGTTGACTCCACCCGCCAGATACTGCATGCGGTAATCCCAGGGAATCCCCGACTGCGGCATCCACGTGTCGCTCGGAGAAGCTCCGAGGCCGAACGCGAAGTGGCTCGGCAATTGACTCGGGAGCGCGTCGACGTTCTGTGCGTTCAGAGGAAGTACCAGGACAAGCGCAACCACCAGGGTCGCACCGAGCCGCCATACAGAGGCCCCACCGCGGATCGGTCGATGCATACAAGCTGCTCAACGGGCCGTGTTGCCGTCCAGTGACGCGGCTGCAAGTTCGTCGTTCAATCTGTAATGCGAGTCCCGCTCGTCGACCTGACCGCTCAGTTCGCGCCGCTCAAGGACGAGGTGATGGCCGCCATCGAGGGCGTGCTCGACTCGATGCACCTGTTCCTCGGCCCCAACACGGCCGCGTTCGAGGACGAGTGGGCCGCGTATTGTGGGACCCGCGCCTGCGTCGCAGTGGGCAATGGCACCGACGCGTTGCACCTGGCGTTGCGGGCGGCCGACGTTGGGCCTGGCGACGAGGTCATCACCGTGGCGCATACCTTCTTCGCCACCACCGAGGCGATCGTCCTGGCCGGGGCCACGCCTGTCTACGTCGACATCGAGCCCGATACCTACCTTATTAATGGGGAACAGATTGCCTCACGCGTGACCCCGCGCACGAAAGCCATCGTTCCGGTCCACCTGTACGGCCAGATGGCGGACATGGACCCGATCATGGACATCGCGGCCCGCCACAACCTGGTCGTCATCGAGGACGCGGCGCAGGCCCACGGCGCTGAGTACCGCGGGCGGCGCGCGGGCTCGATCGGGCACCTGGGCTGCTTCAGCTTCTACTACTCCAAAAACCTGGGCGCCTACGGTGAGGCAGGCGCCGTCGTCGGCAGCGATCCCGAGCTCATGCGGCGCGTGCGACTGTTGCGCGATCACGGCTCGGAGCAGCGGTATTACCACCAGTCGATCGGGTTCAACTCGCGCATGGACGAGATGCAGGCAGCGGTGCTGCGCATCAAGCTGCGGCACCTCGCGGCGTGGAATGCGCAGCGGCGTGGCCACGCGGAGACGTACGCGCGCCTGCTGGCTGGCTCCTCGCTTGGGCTGCCGCGGATCGGGGAAGATCGGACCCACGTGTGGTACGTCTACGTGGTCCGGTCGGAAGACCGCGACCAATTGCAGCGAAGGCTGGGTGAACGCGAGATCGGCACGGGCATCCATTTTCCTGTCCCCGTCCATCTTCAGCCTGCTACTCGAGGCCTGGGTTACCGTGCGGGCGATCTGCCGCACACCGAGAAGGCAGCGGCGGAGGTGCTGTCGATCCCGATGTATGCCGAGTTGACGCGGGCACAGCTCGATTGGGTGGCCTCCAGCATCGAGCAGGCTCAGTCGGCATCGACCCTCCCGGTGGGAGAGCGCGGCTGAGTCGGCTCAAACCGCGAAACCGCGTTGAGCTTGTGCTGATACTGTTTTGAGTCGATTGTTCTCAAATTTTGACAATTGCTCCGGCGTATGCTGCACCCCCTGAGCCTGAGTTTCTCTGGCGCTTGTTCGATGCGTCAGCTTGCGCCTATGATGCCTCCGAGAGAGCGTCGGATATTTGCTCCGGCCCGTAGCACATGAGCGCAGCATTGAGGCAACGCGGTCAAGACGTCGTCGAGTATGGCGTGATCATCGCCACCATCGCGATGGTCGTGCTGCTGGCGACGACGGCGTTCGGGCATCAAATTCTGCCGTGGTTTTCGCAGCTCGCGGGGCATATCACCACCGTCGGGCCTTGAGTAAGCGTCGCCGCGCCAGGTGAGTACGCCGAACGCGGGCCGCGCGATTGAGCGGATGTTGCTTGCGGGTTGGCGTTGTCATCGAACGCCATTCTCGCGACAACCGAGATGTTACTGATTCGAGTGCATTGTTCCCGATTCTTGTCAGTGCAATCAATTCGCGCGCACATAAGCTTTCAATGCAAAACACCCGAGCTGGTGGCGCGCTGAAGGGGTCCAGCGTCCGCCGCTCGGGCGTTTGCTTCTAGCAGCCGACGCGACACAACGCCAGGCAAACCGCAAGGTTGCGGATTTCAACTTTTGAACGCGGACCAGCTAGCTACATTGGCACCACTAGTGTGAGTTACCGTGGCCGTGACTTGCTCTCGCCTGTGTTCACATGCGCCTGAACCTGAGACTACGGGCGCAGGACGTCATCGAGTATGGGATCATCGTTGCCACCATCGCGCTGGTCGTGTTGCTGGGGGTCACGGCGTTTGGCAGCCAGATCCTGCCCTGGTTTGCGCAACTGGCAGGCCGCATCACCACCGCCGGCCCCTGAGTGGGCACGGCAGGCGGCGACGAACGCCTCGAGCAGCCGCTGACTGGGCGCGTGCGACTCCACCAGGTCTTCAGGGTGGAATTGCACACACACCAGCCAGCGGTCGGCGCTCTCGAGGCCTTCGACGACACCGTCTGGCGACCATGCAACCGCTTGCAGCCCCACGCCGAGTCGGTCCACTGACTGATGATGAAAGCTGTTGACCTCGAGTGTGGTGGCGCCGAGGACGTCTGCCAGGCGTGAGCCAGATTGAACCCTCAGCTGATGACTGAGCTCGTGCCGCGACGCCTGCTGCGTGTGGTGCTCGATGTGCTGCCGCAGCGTTCCACCGAGGGCAACGTTGACGAGCTGTTGACCGCGGCAGATGCCCAGCACGGGAATGTCCGAGTGGACCGCCCAGTGCGCCGCCGGAAGCTCGACCGCGTCCAGACCCGCGTTGACGTCGGTCGCCGGATGCGCCGCTTCACCATAGGCGCGCGGGTCGACATCGGGTCCACCTGGAAAGACGATCCCGTCCAGGCGTTCCAGGACCGCCAGCAACGCCTCTGGGCCTAGCGGCGGAACCAGGATGGGCGCGCCGCCCGCTAACTCGACCGCGCGGACATACGTGGATCGCAGTCTGAGATAGCTCAGACCATCCGCGGATGGTTTCGTCGTCGGACCAATGGTGATCCCGATCAGTGGGCGCGGTGTGGTCACGTCAGTGGGATCGTCGCCGTCACCCGGGGTTGATCGCCGATCACGCGGGTCGTGTGGCCTTTGCCCGTCAGGTCCTCGGCCAGGTTGACGTGGCCCGGTCCAAAGCGGTGCACGCTGCCGTCGGCGAGGCCAATCTCAACCTGACCGGCAAGGGTGATGACAAACTGGCGCCGCGGCGCGGGGTGCCAGTCGATGAAGTTGCCGGGCGGCGTGGAGCGAAACTGAATACCTTCCGCCCGCTGCAACTTGCCGAGCTCGGGATGTGTCTCGAGGTTCATCGACTCGATGTGGGTCTGACCGTCGTCGCCCGTATACAGCCGAGAGATATCCACCATGCAAGGCTACTTCACGCCGAGCCGTTGGCTGCCTTTCGCCCACCCGGCGTGGCTCAACCAGAACGCGACCGTGGGGGCGTTGGAATCGCCCGAGGCCGCGCTTAGATTTCCCTTATGTTGCGGGGCAGCGCCATGCGCGGCGTCAAGGTCCGGCGTACGAGGCGGAGTTGAGCATCGATCAGCACCTGCAGATTCAACTGGTGACCTCATTCGAGGACCTGGTCGATCTCAAATCGGAATGGCTGGCACTGGAGGCGAGTGTCAGAGCCGAGCTCCCCTTCCAGACCTGGGAGTGGGCCGTCGCGTGGTGGCAGCACCTGCGTGAGGACAGCCGCGGCGTGCGCGACCAGCTGCGCATCTGCGTTGTGCGTGATGGGACCAACACGGTGGTGGCCATCGCACCGCTGATCCTGACCGAACGCCCCAGCGTGGGGCCCGTGCGCCTGCGCTACGTGCAATTCATCGGCGCTGACCCCAATATCACCGAGATCCGCGGCATGCTGTGTCGCCGCGAGCTCGCGAATGAATGCTGTCGGTTGCTCCGCGCCCACTTTGCCGCGCACGCCGACGAGTGGGATTGGATCAGTTGGGACAGCTTGTGTCCGTCGCTGAGCGAAGCCACCGATCACCCCACGTTGATTGCTGGCGAAGACAGATCGACCTTCGTCCTGCCTCTGGCGAGTGACTGGCAGGCCATGAAAGGGCGGCTCGGACGGAACATCAAGGAATCACTCCGCAAGTGCTACAACTCGCTGCGCCGCGACGGACTGAGCTATTCGCTCGAAACGCTCCGCGACCCGTGGGCGATCGAGGTGGCCATGGGCGAGTTCTTCCGGCTGCACTCGGAGCGAGCCTCGCAAAAGAACACCGCCCCGCACAGCGACGTGTTTGCCTCAATGGAAGCGCGGCGGTTCCTGACAGCTGTGTGCCGCATGCTGGCCGAACGCGGTATCGCCAGGCTGTTCCGACTGCGAGTAGATGGTCGCGTTGTGGCGTCGCGCGTCGCTTTTCAGATGGGCTCGCAGCTGTACCTGTACTACTCGGGTTGGGACAGCGCCTACGCGCGCTACAGCGTGATGACGACGCTCCTGGCGGAAATCATCAAGGACGCGATCGTGCGCGGAAGCACTGCCGTCAATCTGTCGACCGGCAACGACGTATCGAAGACGCGGTGGCGGCCACGCGAGGTGGTGTATCGGAGCGGGATCGAGGTCGCACCGCGCTTTTCGGCGCGGGCCAACTATCTGGGGTTCCGCGCGGCGCGGTCGGTGGGCACAGGCAAGCTCGCGCGCGAGCTGCTGCCGAGCTTTCTGGTGCGCCGGTCTGAGCCACGGGGCGCGTGGCGCTCGCGACCTCACCCGGCCGCGGTGGCCACACGCTCGTGCCGGCGCGTGGCTGGCCCGCCGGTGGTGGTTGCGATCGAAGCGCTCGATCACCAGGTCTAGCGGGTTGCCGGCACGGTCGAGCCGTGGCCGTCACTAAGAACGTGAGCTAGCGCCCGCTGAGGAACGCAGGTTCAGTGACTTTCCACCTACGGTGGAGCCCTTCGCGAGGTTTTTTAAACCACCTGCGAGTTTCTGCCCGCTCCGAAGCAGGTTTGCCATCCGCGTCATGCTCCGATCGGAAGAGTCACTTAACTAAAGGAAAAGGGTGCACGTGAGACGTGCACCCTTGTGCGTCCCGGGGAACCGCTCGTTTTTAGCCGCGCGACAGGCTGTAGCCCACGCCCAGGATGGCCTTGATGCCGCGCTTGCCGTTCGGCGACAGGCCCAGCTTCTTGCGGATGTGGCAAATGTGCGTCTTGAGCAGATTGGAGTTGCCCTCGTCGTAATAGCCCCACGCGTACTCGATCAGGCGGCTGTACGGGATGATGCGACCCTCGTTCAGGGCCAGCATGTACAGGATGCGGAACTCCAGACGCGTCAGCTGCACCGGCTCGCCGGCCTTGGTCACCTCGTGCGACTGAATATCGAGAACCAGATCGCCAACCGTGACTTGCGAAGCCGGCTGGCGGTAGGGATCGGTCTGGCAGCGCCGCATGACGGCCTTCATGCGCGCGGCGAGCTGCTTGGCGCTGAACGGCTTGGTCATGTAGTCGTCGGCGCCGATCTGCAGGCCGCGCAGGATGTCCTCTTCCTCGTCGCGCGCCGTCAGCATGATGATCGGCGTCTTCGACTCGTGACGGATGCGGCGGCAGACCTCGAAGCCGTCGATCTTCGGCAGGTTGCCATCGAGGAGCACGATGTCCGGGTTCTCGCTCTCCCAACGCTGCAAAGCCTGCTGCCCGTCGACGGCGGCCAGTACGTTGTAGCCCTCACGCCGCAGCGCGTAGGTCATCAGGTCCAACAGGTCGACGTCGTCGTCAACAACCAGAACTTTCATTAGCAGCTCAGTCCTTCTCTTTTTCTTGGGTTACGAGACGATGCTCAGGTGCGACTTGGCGGACGCGGCGCGTCCGACCGTTGGCAGGGAAAACCAGAAACGCGCGCCACCACCGCGGCGGCTCTCGACACCCACGTCACCGCCGTGGGCCTCGACAATTGACTTGACGATCGACAGGCCCAGCCCGACACCGTCCTTGCTCCCGCCAGCCGTGGCTGGCGCGCGGTAGTACGGCTCGAACAGTCGCTGGGCTTGCTCGGGCTGAACGCCAGGGCCACGATCGGCGACTGCCACGTGGACCGCCCCGTCGCGCATCGAGATCGTCAGATCGATGGAGGTTTTGGGGGCCGCAAACTTGCTGGCGTTCAGAATCAGATTGATCAGCACCTGGCCCAGCCGCCGGCTGTCGGCCTGAATCTCGGGGACCAGGCTGGCGATCCGCACACACAGGCGCTGTCCGCGCTGCTCCAGGAGCGGCCCGACCACCGCCTCAACTTCTTCGACGACGTCGGCCAGAGCCAGAAGCTGGCGATTCAGCTGCAAGCGGCCCTCACGGATCGTCGCGGCGCACAGGAGATTTTCCACCAGACCCTGCAGCCACAGTGCGCGACGGCGCATGGCGGCGAGCATGTCCTTGATCTGTTCGGGGTCGAGTCGCGCAAAATCTTCCGCGAGCAGCTCCGAAGACGTGGCGAGCGCGGTCAGCGGCCCACGCAACTCGTGAGCGACCGTTGCCAGCACCGTCAGCTCGTGGTGCAGCGCCGACTGGCCGTCGCGAGGCGCCGCCTGGGCCTGTTCAGGAGCGACTGTCATTGTGGCTCCCATCTTCACCGCGGACCTCCTTCCCGTATGTTCCATGTGCAGCGACTCGACTATAGGTCTCGTGCGCGTAAACGTCCGTTACAGCCCCCGTAACAGTTGCGTACAGCGGAGGGCCGCGCATTACAGCGGCGTTACAAGCTCGACTCGGGTGTTGTGCGCGCGTTGAGCGACCGCTGCTAACGCACCGAAAACTTACTCAGCCTGCTTCGGGCTCGGTGTCCGATTTCAGCAGGACGCCCACGCCTGGAATGGTGTGTAGCAGCTGCGGCCTGGAGGGATCCGGCTCGAGCTTGCGGCGCAGACGATGGACCGTGACACGCACCACGTCGGAGCCGCTCAGGTCCTGATAGCCCCACACCTGCTTCAACAGCTCGCTGGTCGGGACAACGCGGCCCGCGTTCATCATCAAGCAGTGCAGCAATCGGAACTCCATGACGGTCAAACTGATCGGCTGGCCGGCCCGCGTCACCGAGTGCTTGTCCAGATCAAGGCTGATCGTGCCGACCCGAAAGACGGTCTGCTGCGCCTGCTGCACCGCCACCACCTGGCCGTTGCGCCTCAGCTGGGCGCGGATGCGAGCGATCAGCTCGCGGTGGCTGAAGGGCTTGGTCAGATAGTCGTCGGCGCCAGCTTCGAGGCCACGTACCTTGTCTTCCTCGGAGTCCAGCGCGGTCAACATGATCACCGGCAGCGATGACCGCTGCCGCAATTCCTTCAGGACGTCCAGTCCACTCGAGGTGCCGAGACTGATGTCCAGCACGACCAGGTCCGGCCGGCGCTCCTCGAATTGACGCAGGGCCGCCTCGCCGTCGTAGGCGGCTACCGGATCGAGGCCGCCGCGCCGCAACGCGAACGACAACAAGTCGATCAGCTCGCGGTCGTCGTCTACCAGCAGGATACGCACGCGGCCGGCTACGTCTGGCGCGAGTCTCTGGGTAAGGTGAACCATACTGTGGTGCCGCAGCCCGGCTCGCTCTGGATGCCGATTGTGCCGCCGTGGGCATCGACGATGCCTTTGGCGATCGCCAGACCCAGCCCGACGCCCGGGATATCCGTACCCGACCGCACGCGATAGAACCGCTCAAACAGACCCGCCTGCTGCTCGGGCGCAATCCCCGACCCCTGGTCGATCACACTGATGCGCACGACACTCGCGTCCGGCACTGCCGTCAGACGGATGACCGAATGCTCGGGGCTGTACTTCGAGGCATTCGCCAGTAGATTCGTCAACACCTGCCGGGCATAGCGCTGGTCGGCCAGCACGGGCATGCGCTCGTCGGGCAACTCGAGCTCCACGCGCTGACCGCGGCCCTCGATCGCCGGGCTGACGATCTCCATGGCGTCCATCACGATCGAGTCGAGCTCGGTGCGCCGCGGCACGACCACGAAGTGGCCCGACTGAATGCTCCCCGCGCTCAGCAGGTCCTCCATCAACGTGCGCATGCGCAGCGCAGTGCGACGCGCCTTACCAAGGACCTGATCGAAGTCGTGGGCAGTCAGGTGCAGGTAGTCGGTCTCGAGGATCTCGAGCGCGTTGTCGAGCACCATCAGCGGACTGCGCAGCTCGTGCGCGACGCTGTACAGCAACTGTTCGCGCAGCCGATTGAGCTCGGCGTGCCGCGAGATGTCGTGGACGACGTACACCGCGTAGCCCTCGCTGGCGTCATGCTCGCTGAGGACGGTGCGGCTGACCTCGAGATCCACGCTGTGGCCGAACGCGTCCGCAACCCGGCCCTGCGCATCGCCGCCCTCCGCGGTATCGCGCGGCAGCGGCACGAAGGGCAGCACATCTCGAATGTTGCGGTTGTACAGCCGCTGCGGCGCGCCGAACAGCGAGATCGCCGCGGCATTGAACCCAGTCACGCGGCCGCTCATCGACGTGGTGACGATCGGCGTGCGCAGCGCGGCGAACAGCTCGCGGCGTTCCGCCTCGTGGGACGCCAGGGCGCGCGGCGCCAGCCCCTGCGCCGCAGTCAGCTCCGCACCAGGCGAGCCGCGCATGATCTCGAACGCTGGCTGTGCTGAATTCGCGACCAGCCCTGCGAGAGGTGCGGGCTCATCCGCCACGTTCGATCCCCCAATCTTCTGGCTGCTGTGTCTGTATACGTCTGCGCGAACCGTTCGGACCATAAGCCTGAAGACGCACTCCGTCAAGGATGAAAGATGCGTGACGGCAGGATCTACGGAATTCACTCGAATTCACCGGATCCCAATCAATCCTCAACCGTACGCAACGTTGAAAGAGTGACGGTTAACGCTCTGTGTCGGCGCACTGCGCCCACCGAGGAGGGCTGTACCCGAAGTGACGATCAGACGAACCATGACACGTTCTTGCGTCAGTGTGCGCGCGCGTAGCGTGCTACACCGCGCCACCGCGAAACGTCGGTTTCGGCTGAGCTCGGACCGCGCTGCTGAAGGGCGGCAACCGATTCGTGGGTAGAAGCACCTCTTTTGGCGATCTGGGCGCGGAGGTTCCCACCCAGCGCCGGGCGACGATTCTGCTGGTCGAGGACGACGCGGCGGTCGCCTTCATGCTGACCGACGTGCTCGAGTCGAGCGCCTACGACGTGCTGGTCGCCGGCACCGGGGCGGTCGCCCGCGCACAGGTCGAGCAGCACAAGCCCGACCTGATCATTCTCGACCTCGTGCTGCCAGACGAGGACGGCCTGGTGCTGTGCAACGTGCTCAAGACCATGGCCGCCGTCCCCATCCTGATCTGCAGCGGCACGCAACGTCGGCGCGACGCGTTCCTCAGCTTGAAGCTCGGCGCGGATGACTTCATCGCCAAGCCGTTCGACGTCTACGACCTGCTGGCTCGGGTCGAGGTGCTCCTGCGACGCGCCGCGCAACAACACGTCGCCGAGCCAGCGATGCCGCGCGGCCCCATCCGCATCGGCGACCTGCAGATCGACCACGCGCTGCACCAGGTCACGCTTGGCGAAAACGTCCTCCAATTGACGCCAACCGAGTACCGCCTGCTGACCGTACTGGCCGCACGACCCGACCAGGTCGTGCCGCGCGACTCGCTCGCCAAACTGGTCTGGGGTGATCCCGACACGGGCACCAGCCGCACGATCGACGTGCACATCGGCCGGCTGCGGGTCAAATTGAGCCAGGCCAGCCGCACGGCGCCGCAGATCATGTCGGTGCGCGGCTTCGGATACAAGATCGTGAGCGGCGCCGCGGGCTCACCATCCACCAGCACACCGCCCAATAACGACCACGTGCCGCTTATCGAGGGCCTGATCAAGTAGGAGATTGCCTCGGGTACACACGCGTCGCGAGCGTGACGCGCGTTTACCAACATCCGTTCTAACGTGTACGCTTCCAAGACTTGACGAGGAGGGGTACCCGCACAATGGTGCCACTGCAGGCAGGGGGCAGCCGGCTCTGGCGAGCCGCTCGACATTTCGGGCGGTGGTCGCTCAGCGGAGCACTGTGCATTTCGCTCCTGCTTGGGGCAATTCTCGGCCAGGCCTCGCTGGCCACCGCCCAACAAGCGGCGCCGGCCGCCGATCCGGGCTTCTTTCCCGCCACGGGTTATCGCATCAGCTCGCCAGAGATTCTGGACTACTTCCAGCACCACGGCGGCGTACGGACCCTGGGTTACCCGGTGTCCAACGAGTTCCCCCTGCTCGGCCAACGCGTGCAGCTTTTTCAACGCGCCATGCTCCAGATTGGCGCTGACGACGGGGTCAGCCCCGCTGACATCCTGAGCTCCGACATCCTGCCGATCACCCATATCGACGGACTCAGCCTGCCGCCTGCCGATCCCGATATTCAGGCCAGCGCGCCGACCCCTGACGCCGCCGACTACCAGACCCAGGCGCTGGCCTTCATCAACGTTTACGTCCCCGATACCTGGAACGGACTGCCCGTCAATTTCCAGCAGACGTTCCTCAATACCCTGACGTGCGCCGACGCCTTTGGCAGCGACGACTGCGACGCATCGCAGTTGCCCGCTCTCGACCTGCAGATGTGGGGGCTGCCCACCAGCCTGCCCAGCAGCGATCCCGTCAACTCTGATTTCGTGTATCAGCGCTTCCAGCGGGGGATCATGCACTACTCGCGAGCGACCGGGCTCACCCAGGGTCTGCTGCTCGGCGACTGGCTCAAGCGCGTCATGATCGGGGTCGACCTTTCGCCCGACCTCAACCCGGAGGTGCGCCAGTCGCGATTCTTCGCACAGTACGCCCCCTCGCTGCCGCTGGCCCTCGATCGCCCGGGCGCGCTGCCGGATACTTCGCTGGCGCAGGCGTTCCGCGCCGACAGTCTGATGGCCGCCGGGCAGTCGCTGCCTTCGCCCGAACCTACCTTCCCAACCAACGTGGCCCAGACGGCGACCTCTGTCGCCATGACCGCTACCGCGAACGCCGGGACGCAGACAAGCCAGGCAACGGTCACAAGCCAGGCGGCGCCACAGACATCCACCGCGCAGGCGCTGACTGCGACCGCCGGCGCCCAGCAGCTCAACACAACTCCGACGCCGACGCCAGCCGGCGTTGTCAGCAACATTCCAGTCGTCAACGTCGGCTGTCTTGGCGACGAGCAGATGTGGTTCGTCCCGCCCAAGCCGAATGTCGGCGTGCACGTCGCCATCTCGGTGACGTCCATGCGCCATCATGACGTGCGGGCGATGGCCCTGGGTGGGCCACTCGACCCGGGGCCCGTCACGGAGAAGATCGGGCCGTTGGGCTTCGTCTGGACCTGGACGGTCGCGCCACCCGTCGAGGCGTTCTATCAGTGGACGTTCTTCGCGGACGGGCTGCGGCCGTGCATCACGTCGGGCTTCAACACCTTCGCGTCAATTGGGGCGACGCTCACACCCACCCAGACCGCCATACCGAGCAACACGCCCAGCACGCTGACGCCCACGCCAACCAACACGCCGGTGCCCGGACCGTCCATCAGCAACGCGACTCAGAGCGGCACGTGCGGCTCGGTCGTCACCATCACCGGCAACAACTTCGGCACGCCGCCATCGGAGTTCGGCACCAGCGTGCAACTGCTCGGCGGGCCATCCGGCTCGGGCACACCGGTGCTGCTCAGCCTGGTGGGAGGCTCGAACACCCAGATCACCACCACCCTGCCGACGACGACGAACCTGCCGGCTGGTAACAACTACAACCTGGTGGTCACCAACAACGGCGGCAGCTCCAACACGGTGGGATTCACCGTCACTCCATGCGGCAGCAGCGCGGCAACCGAGACGCCGGTCCCGGCAGGTCCGACCGACACGCGGACGCCGACTCCATTGCCCGCGCCATCGATCAGCGGCGCGACCGCTTCGGGCACGTGTGGCTCCGTCCTGGTGGTCAACGGCGCGAATTTCGGGTCGCAAGCCAACCCGGTCGGCGCCGCGGTCCAGCTGCTCGGCGGTCCCCCCGGTTCGGGTACGCCACGCATCCTCCAGACGGTGGGCAATGTCGCCAACAATCAGATCACCGCGGTACTGCCAAGCAGCGGCCTGCCGACAGGCAACAACTACAGCCTGGTAGTGACCACCAACTCGGGCACCTCCAATGCCGTGCCCTTTTCTTCCGTCGCCCCAGGCTGCTAACCCCGCGAAGGATCAGGTTGTAAGCGTGCTTATGCACGCCGCTGCGCTCTCGAGCTGATAAGCGTGCTTATGCACGCCGCTGCGCGGCGGAGGGGTTCCACCCCTCTACCCCGCTGGCGTGGCCGACAAGGATCCACCACAGTCGTCAGCTGCGTGTTCGCCAAGAGGGGGAGCTCCGCTCCCCCTGGAAACCCCCCACGGGCTTCGCCGAAGGGTGCCATCCTGACCTTCGGTATCAGAGTTCTTCACCCAGTCAGTCACCGAGGTGAGTCAGTGAACTGGCGTTCGTGAGCGACCGACGGTCCAGATGTTGGCGGCCGCCGAAGGCCGTGGGGACTGGGGAGCGGAGCTCCCCAGCGTAGCGCCTCGCAAGCTGAAAGCTGTGGTCAATCCTTGTCGGCCACGCCAGCGGGGTAGAGGGGCAGCGCCCCTCCGCCGCGAAGCGGCGTGCAAAAGCACGCTTATCAGCTCGAGAGCGCAGCGGCGTGCCAAAGCATGCGTAGACCCTGATTTACAGCGAAATTAATCTTTCGCGGATGCGGGGGACCAGGTGCAACTCTGCGCAGCGGGCGGCTTCTCGGATGGCGTTTTGCATCGCCAGTGGAGTTGAACGGCCGTGGGCCACGATGCACACGCCGTTGACGCCCAGCAGCGGCACGCCGCCGACTTCTTCGTAGCTCAGGCGGCGGCGGATCGAGCGGAACGCGGGTCGCAAGCCAAGCGCCAGCAGCGATGAGAGGGGATTGCGCGTGAGCTCCTGGCGAATGAGCTCGGTCATCGTGGCGACCACGCCCTCGGCGCCTTTCAGAAAGACGTTGCCCGCGAAACCGTCGACCACCACCACGTCCACGACGCCGGCGGTGATGTCCTTGCCCTCGACGTTGCCCACGTAGTGGATCGGCAGCGCCCGAATCAGCGGGATGGCTTCGACCAGCAGCGCGTTGCCCTTGCCCTCTTCCTCGCCGTTGGACAAGGTGGCAACCGAGGGTCGCGTCCGCCCCAGGACGATCTCGGCGTACAGGCTGCCCATCAGCGCGAACTGCGCCAACCACTCGGGCTTGACGTCGACGTTGGCGCCTACGTCGAGCAGCACGCAGAAGCCTTTGAGGGTCGGCACCTGCGCGGCGAGCGCGGGCCGCTCGCTGGTGATGCCTTCGATCCGCCGCAGCCCGAGCAGCGCCGTCGCCAACACGCCGCCGGTGTTGCCGGCGGAGACGAACCCGTCGGCTCCGCCATTTTTGACCAGCTCCACGCCCACCGCCATCGACGAGTGGCGTTTCGAGCGCACCGCCGACGCCGGGTGCTCGCTCATCTCGATCACTTCGGGCGCCTGGACAATCTGCAGCAGGTGCTCCACACCGCTCAGGTCGCCCTGGTCCCGCAGCGCGGGTCGGATGTCGGCCTCGCGTCCGACGAGCTGAACCTCGTACCCCCACGCGCGCGCAGCCCGCACCGCGCCGGCGACTGGAGCCAGCGGCGCGTGGTCGCCGCCCATGGCATCCAGCGCGATCCGAACCATGTCTTGCTCAGGCATTATTCCCCACAGATTCATGCCAGTGCTGGATGAGGTGCGCAGCCATGCCGCGCGTCTGGCGTCCACAGCGCAGTTCGTGCGCATTCGGTCGGACCGCATTGCCGAGTACGCCGCAAGCCTGCCACTGGCCAAACTGGACGCGCCCGAGCTGGACCCGCTGACCCACTATGTTGGCGACGCCGATACCACGCTCGCCTACCTGGTCACGCTGGACGCGATCAACTTCGGCAGTGGCTACTTTCCTCACCTGCAGAAGCGGACCGGTCTTTCAGGCTACTTCACCGTCGCCGCCAGCCTGAAGGACGCCTGGCCGATGACCGTCGAAGACCTGCGTCGACTGCAGCCGGCCGACTGTGCGCGCGTTTTCGGCCAGACCACGCCCGACGCCGCCGTGGACGAGCTGATGGGGCTCTTCGCTCTCGCCCTGAATGACCTGGGCGAGCTGATCGCCGCCCGTTATCGGGGGGCCTTCGCGGCGTTGATCGACGCCGCGGACCACTCCGCCGAACAACTTGTGCCGCTGCTGGCGGAGATGCCGTTCTATCGCGACCTCGGCTTCTACAAGCGTGCGCAGCTCACGGCGGCCGATCTGTTCCTTGCCGGCGTTGCCCAGTTCGACGACCTCGATCGGCTCACGATCTTCGCCGACAACCTGGTGCCTCACGTCCTGCGCGTCGACGGGCTCCTCGAGTACGACGCCGACCTGCTCGCACGCATCAATCGCGAAACCCTGATCGCGGCCGGGTCCCGCGAGGAGCAGGAGATCCGCGCGTGCGCGCTGCACGCGGTCGAGCAGCTGCGCGCGCACCTGGACGGCATCACCTCGATGCAGCTCGACTACGTACTGTGGAATCGCGGCCAGGAGCCCGTGTACAAGGCCCAGCCGCGCCACAGAACCCGCACGGTGTTCTACTAGCAGGCATGCAGGGTCTGCTGGTCGCCTTCATGAATCCGCCCGCCGATGAGGACGCCTTCAACGCGTGGTACGACGAAGAGCACGTACCGCTGCGCATGGGCATCCCGGGCTTTCTCAATGGTCGTCGCTACAAAGCAGTCGACGACACGCCTGCCACCGCCTCGACGGTGCCGCCACCCGCCGGCGTGCTGGACTCGTCGTCGCATCCGCGGTATCTGGCGCTGTACGACCTCGAGTCGACCAAGGTGCTGGACTCCGAGCCGTATACGCGACTGATTCCCGAGCGCTCCCAACGCGAGCGGGACATGATCGCCCGCATTCCGTTTACGGACCGACGCGTCGGCGAGCTGGTGCTGGACTGTCCCGAGTGGACGCGCGACGCGCCCTATCAGCTCGTCGTTTGTATGAGCCCGTCGAGCGGCGGCGCGGACGACTTCGTTGCCTGGTACCGCGAGGAGCACATCCCCATGCTGCTGGCCGTGAACGGCTGGCGGCGTACGCGCCTCTTCCGCCAGGTGGACGGCCACGGGCCGGCGTTCATGGCCATCCACGAACTGGAAAGTCCGCAAGTCTTCGAACGTCCGGAATACGTCGCCGCCATCAGTACACCATGGCGCAAGCGCATCCGCGCCAGCGTCACGCGTTACGAGCGCGACCTGTTTCAGCTGTGGCGGCCGAATCGCCGATAACACGGGTATCCTTCAGGCACACGACGTCATGGCGCAGCAGCCCTCGTATCGCGAGCGTGTTCCGGCGGTTGCCCGTGCCGTGCGCGCCCTCGAACACCTGGCTTCCAGTCAGCAGCCGCTCTCGTTGTCGGCGCTGAGCAAGGCGATCGAGGTCGGACCCAGCTCGCTGCTGGCGATCCTGACCACGCTGCGCAACATGGGCCTCGTGAGTCGGTCGCCCAGGGACGGCCACTATCTGCCCGGGCCACGGCTGGTCGCGCTCGGGACCGCCGCCGCGCAACGCCTCGAACCGCTGCACGCGTTCGACCTGCTCGCCAGCGAGCTGGTGGAGCTGCTGGGCGAAACCGTCCTGCTGTGGATTCAGCAGGGCGACGGTCTGGCGATGGCCGCCGTGCGCGAGGGCACCCAGCCGCTGCGGTACGTGCCCACTCTCGGCTTGCGGCTGCCGGCCACCGATTGGGCGTCGTCGAGCAGCGATGGGATTGCCGAAGGTCAGCTCGAGCCGGGTGTCTGGCTACTGGCAGCGCCACTTGACGAGCACGCCTTGCTGGCCATTGTTGGACCTGACGTGCGACTCACCGGCCCGGCGGGCGAGCCCGCCCGAGCCGCACTGCGCAGCGTTACCGGCGGCGATGCGAATGGCGCCTGGGCGGGCGCCGGACCGATCGAGCCCCGCGAGCTGGACGCGTTCCTGACGCAGGCGCTGGTCGCCAGCCTCTCGTATCTGTCGGACGACGGCTACCCGGCCAGCGTGCCGCTCTGGTACGACTGGGACGGGCGCGCGTTCTGGCTGGTGCCTTCGCCGGCAGCCGAATGGGCCGAGCACGTGCGCCGCAATCCGCGCGTGTCGCTGTCGGTCAGCGAGTCCACTCCACCGCTGCGCCGCGTCCTCGCCCGCGGACCGATCCTGGCGGTTGACGATCCAGACGCCAGCCAGTGGCGGAGCGTTGAAGGCCGCCTGGCAGCCCGCTACGCGCGGCTGGACCCGTCGCGACTGCTCGAAGGACGCTCGGGTCAGGCGCGCACCCTCCTGCGACTGGCGCCCGAGCAGTTGATCGCCTGGCGCGGTCTCTTGCGTCCCCAGCAGCCGGCGTCGATCTCCGCTCGTACGGAACAGAGCGCTTGAGCACCGGCGAGCGCGCGTGACCTCGCCCCAGGCCGCCGGGATTAGCGTCCTGCCCGTTTTCGGCGTCGGCGAGGTCGCCGCCAATTCCGACCTGGCGGCCATCCTGCAGACCGCGCTCGTCTCGCAAGGCACGCCGTTGCAGGACGGCGACATCCTGGTCGTCACCCAGAAAATCGTCTCGAAAGCGGAGGGTTGCCTGGTCAAGCTCGACGACGTCCAGCCGTCAGAACTGGCAAACCAGTGGGCCTCGCTGTGGGACAAAGACGCCCGCGTCGTCGAGCTCGTGCTGCGCCACAGCCGACGCATCGTGCGCATGGACCGCGGCATCATCATCAGCGAGACGTTCCATGGCCTGGTATGCGCCAACGCCGGCATCGACCTCTCCAACGTGGGTGGCGAGCGCGCGACCCTCCTGCCGGTCGATCCCGACGCCTCGGCCGAGCGACTCCGCGCGGCCTTGAGCGCGGCCAATGGCGGCGCGCGCATCGGCGTCATCATCACCGACACGCACGGCCGCGCCTGGCGCCAGGGACAGATCAACCTCGCCATCGGCGTGGCCGGCGTCGAGGCGCTACGTCACTTCGAAGGTCAGACCGATCCAACCGGCTACGAGCTGCGCGTTACCCAGCTCGCCACTGCCGACGAGCTGGCCTCGGCCGCCGAGCTGGTCATGGGCAAGGTGGACCGCGTCCCCGCCGCGCTGGTGCGCGGCCTGGAGCGTGCCCTGGGCGAGGGCAGCGCCAGGGAGCTGGTCCGCCCCGCGGCGAACGACATGTTCCGATGACGGAAGCCAGCCTGAGGTATTGAGCCATGGCCGTACGCCTGAGCCTTGCTTGCGGCGCGAGCGACCGCACGCTGCCCCTCATCCTGGGCGACGTTCAACCCGACCCAGACCCCGTCTTCACTTCGCGTGAATTCCGCCACTCCTGCGTCTGGGTCCGCGCCGACACCGACATCCAGCGCCCAGAGGACCTCAAAGGCAAGCGCATGGGCGCCGCCGACCTGACCAGACGCTCAGCCAGATGCTCGTCGACGGCGAGCTCGACGCCGTCATCGGCCCTCGGCCGCCTCACGGCTTCCCCGGCCCGCACGTGCAGCGTCTGTTCAGCAACTTCCGCGAGGTCGAGGCCGACTACTTCGCGCGGACCGGCATCTTCCCAATCATGCACACGATCGTGATCCGCCGCGACGTGCTCGAACGCGACGCCTGGGTCGCCCGCAGCCTGTACGACGCGTTCCTCCAGGCCAAGCGGCGGGCGACCGCCGAGCTCGGCGATCCGGTGGTGCTGTCGACCAGTCTGCCCTGGCAGATCGCCGAAGTCGAGGCGACCCGCGAGCTCATGGGCGACGACTTCTGGCCGTACGGCCTCGAGCCCAATCGCCACGCGCTGGAAACCCTGATCCGCTACAGCGGCGAGCAGGGTCTCGCCGAGCGCTCGGTGCCGGTCGAAGCATTATTCGTACACAGCACGCTCGACGATTACCGTATCTGAAGGTGCCGACGGTCACAACGCCCGGCCCGCAAGGCTAGAATCGACGGGTACGCGGCCGCCTGCGCCGCTCTGTGTTATGCCGCGCGTGCCCTTCGATCCGAAAACCGACTACTACCACCTCCTCGGGGTCGAGCCAGACGCGCCGTCGGAAACGATCCAGGCTGCCTACCGACGTCTGGCCAAGGCCTTCCATCCCGATCTCAATTCGGGCTCGTCCGCCGCCGAGCGCATGGCGCGACTCAACGTCGCCAAATCCGTGCTGCTCGACCCACAGACGCGGGCGGTCTACGACCAGGTCCGAATTCCGCGCGCGGCCAGAATGGAACGCGAACGCGTGGCGGCCGCGACCAGCGTGCGCAACGTCGGCAACTTCAGCGTGCGCTACGTCCCCTATCAGCCAAGCCGTCCGCGCTATCGCGTCGTATCGACGACCAGCGCGCGGGCCATGCCCCGCTCGGGATTCGACCGCGGCACGGGCATCCTGCTGCTGATCGCCGTGCCGCTCATCGCCTTGCTCAGCCTGTACGTGTTCCAGGCAGTCCAGCTGTCCATCGAGCCGCTCAAAGCGGCGTCCACCGACGCCACGCTCGCACCCGGCCAGAACGCGCACACCACCAGCCGCGGGGCCGCCGACGGCGTCTTCCAGATGATCCGCGCGCAGCCGCCCAGTCGCGATCTCGCGTTGCGCGCCAACAACTTCATCCTGGCACGCTCGGACTCGACGCCCGAAAGCGAGGAGCTGCGCGCTGACGGCCGCCGCCTGCTGCGCTCGGCGAGCTCAGGGGACGCGGAGGCCTGGGACGACGCCGTAGGCCACATCTGCCAGCTCGCCGGCCGCTGCTAATAAGAGGCTACGCTGGGGAGCTCCGCTCCCCAGTCCCCACGGCCTTCGGCGGCCGCGAACATCTGGACCTTCGGTCGCTCGCGAAGATGAGTGCTGAGCCACCTCGATCACCGACCAGGGTGAATAAAAAGATCTGATACCGAAGGTCACGACGGCGTGCATCGGCGAAGCCACGTGGGGGTTTCCGGGGGGAGCGGAGCTCCCCCTCTTGTCGAACACGCGGCTGACAACTGTGGTGGATCGTTGTCGGCCACGCCAGCGGGGTAGAGGGGTGGAACCCCTCCGCCGCGCAGCGGCGTGCATAAGCACGCTTATCAGCTCGAGAGCGAAGCGGCGTGCATAAGCAGACGCGAGCGCCAATCATTCTTTTAGACTTTCGTAACTTGATCAAGCTTGGTATTGAGGCCGCGCCGGCCTCTCGGACGGGACAGGTGCTGCAGCTGCTCGAATCCGACATCGAGATTCAGACGCTGTGGTACATGGCCAATCGCACTTCTCACCGCGCGGCGGTCAACGATCATGGGCCGGTTCACGTCCGGACCGTGATGCAACACGGTGACCGGCTGTTGCGACTGCTGGTCGAAGCCCACATCCAGCCCAACTGCATCACCGATCACGCCATGACCGAGGACGACGCGCGTGTGGTCGTCCTGCTCGGCCTGGCGCTGCACGACGTCGGCATGTCGATCCATCGCGATCGCCACGAGCTGCTCAGCGTGCCCATCGCCCTCGACTGGCTGCGCCGCAAGCTGCCGCCGATCTACGCCGAGCCGCAGCTGACGGTCATCATCTCGGAAGTGGTCCACGCGGTGCTGGCCCACAACGTCAACGAGCGCTGCCTGACGCTCGAAGCCGGCATCGTCAAGGTCGCCGACGCCCTGGACATGACCAAGGGCCGTTCGCGCAAGGCGATCAACGCCGGCAAGATCGACATTCATTCGATTTCGGCGGCGGCGGTCGAGGCGGTGCGCGTCACGCGCGGCGCCAACAAGCCGATTCGCGTCGAGGTGGACATCAACAACCCCGCGGCGGTCTTTCATTTGAAAGAGGTCTTCGGACAGAAGCTGGCCCACAGCAACCTCGAACAGTACGTCGAAGTGCCGAAGCTCGACGAGCTGCTGGAATCGCTGCGCGAGCTGGGGACGACCGCCGATCCACAACGCGATGCCCAGGCCGAGGCGACCGCTGCCGGCAATGGTCGAGTCGAAAGCCGCTCGGTGGGCGAGCCGATCGGCATCGGTCGCGGCCGCGTGCCCACGACCATCGCCTGAGCACGGCCGACTCAGACGCTGACGGCAGCCGGCTCCGAGGCGCCGCGCGGGCCAGCGTCGCTCACCTCTTCGGGCGGTCCACCTGGCAAGAACGCCGCCACCAGCGCCGAGACTGCCGCGACGCCGACGAACAACACGTACACGTTGCGCAGCGCGCTGGACAGCACCGCCTGCAGTGTCGCGAGCATGTCCGGCGACAAGCCCGCCCGCACCGCCGGCGACAGCAGGTCGTTCGGATTGACCGCCGCGGTCGACGCGGCCATCACGCCCCCCGTGAACAGCGCCCCAGCGACCGACACGCCGATCGTGCCGCCGATGTTGCGCGAGAACTGACTGGCGCTGGTGACCACGCCGCGGTGCTCCCAGCCGACGGCCGACTGCGCCGCCAGGATCGTGCCCACGGAATAGAAGCCGAAACCAATGCCAAGTACGGCGGTAATCGCCAGTGGCAGCAGCAGGCTCGAGTCGGCGGTGACCAGCAGCAACAGCGCGAAGCCGACGGTCAGAATGATGCCGCCCAGGACGCACGGGAAGCGGAAGCCCGTCCGCAGCAACACCCGGCCACCGATGGTCGAAGCGATCGGCCAGCTCACCGACGAGCCGGCCAGAATGAAGCCAGACACCGTCGGTGAAGCGCCCATCACGCCCTGCACATACGGCGGCAGAAACGTGCTCTGACCGTACAGCGCCCAACCCAGCAGCAAACCGCCGAGCGTGCTGACGCCGATCGCCCGCCGGCTGAAGAGCCACAACGGCACGAGCGGTTCGGGCGCGCGGCGCTCCTGCCAGATGAACACCGGCACCAGGACGACGGCCAGGACATACAGCAGCGCTGCCAGCCCCGCGTTGTCGGTGGTTTGCAAGCCCAGCAGCAGGCAAGCAACGGATCCCGCCAAACTCAACGCGCCGAGGTAGTCGATGCTGTGTAGCCGGCGCTCGATGCGCTCATGCAGGAACTTCCAGATCAGCACGATCGTCAGCACGCACAACGGGAAGTTGACGTAGAAGACCCAGCGCCAGCTGACGTACTGCGTGAGGAAACCGCCGATGGCCGGACCGAGCAGGCCCGAGACGCCCCAGATGGTGCTGAACAGCCCGGTGATGCGCGCGCGCTCTTCGAGTGGGTAGACGTCGCCGAGGATGGTCTGATTGATCGGCAAGACGCCGCCGGCGCCGACGCCCTGCAGCAAACGGAAGCCGATGAGCTCTTCCATGGTCTGCGCCTGCCCGCACAGCATGGAGCCGATCATGAACAGCGCGATCGAGAGCAGGAAGACGGGCTTGCGCCCGAACAGGTCGGCGAGCTTGCCATAGATGGGCACGGTGACCGTGCTGGTCAGCAGGTAGGCCGAAAAAACCCAGGCGTAGAGCTCGATGCCACCGATCTGTCCGATGACGGTGGGCATCGCCGTGGAGACCACCGAGGCATCGAGCGACACGAGGAAGGTGGCGACAAACAGGGCAAGCGTGATCAGCCGGCGGTCGGACACGTGCTGACAACCTTACTCGTTCGACACTCGTTCGACGCCACCGATTCGCTGTCTTCAGTTGGTCTGCAGGACCCCCGCGACCACCGACTCGATTCCGAAACCGACGATCAGCGCGCCCGAGGCGATGTTCACCCACCGCAAACGGCGATGGGTGACGCGCGTGCGCAGACGCGAGACCAGGCTGGCCAGCACCAGCCACCACGCCGCCGAGCCGGCGAAGACGCCGACCACCAGGTCCAGACCGCTCGCGCCGATACCGGCAAAGATCGCCGCGAACGACATGATGGTCATCGGGTTGCTCAGCGTCAGTCCCACGGTGGAGGAATAGGCGCCGGCCAGCCGGAGGCCGGTGGCGCCGCTGTCGGGCGCGGGCGAAGCTGGCAGCGAGCGCAGGGCGCGCACGCCGAGATAGATCAGAAACGCACCGCCGACCAGCCGCAGCCACATGCGCTGGTCGATCAGCACCGACGCCAGGGCGGTCACGCCGAAACTGGCGATGGCGGCATAGCTGGCATCGGCGGTTGCCGCGCCGAGACCGGAGGCGAAACCGATGACGAACCCGGTCGCCAGTGTCCGGCGCACGCACAGCAGAGCGATCGGGCCGACGACGGCGGCGATGGAGAAACCGAGGAGGAAGCCTCGGGCGAACAAGGAGATGTCCATAGGTGTGTGGAGGGCGCCTCGCAGCAGCGGAAACACAACAAAAGCCCCGGAACGGTTGGTGTCCGTTCCGGGGCTTTGTGGTTGAGTGATCGGTAGGTGGGTTGGGTGCGACGGTTCAGGTCACGATCATCATCAGCCCCGGGCGGGGCTGTTGCTGAGGACGCACGTTCCAGACGGGACGCGGGGTCACACCGCCCAGTATAGCCGGCGCGCGCCGTCGCCTGAGCCAGCCAGATCGACCGGACAGATCCACGAACAATCCTTGTAACGTTTGGGCGCGCGGCGGCGTGGTGCTGATGGATAGTCCTGTGTCAGCCGCGGTCATTGCCCACACGCTCAGCGCCCCCTGGTCGTCGCCGGTGAACGCCCGAGCCTACGAATCCGATCACGACATGGCGCTGTCCATCGAGGGACAGCAAGTCGTCGCCGCGCGTCGTAATGAGCCGGGTGCGTTTGAGGCGCTGGTGCGGCGCCACCAGGGACCGCTCTACAACTTTTGCTTGCGCATGCTCGGACAGTCCGAAGACGCGGCCGACGTCGCCCAGGAGACTTTCGTCCAGTTGTACAGCCATCTCGGACGCCTGGACGCACGTGAACCACTTGCGCCCTGGCTGTTCCGCGTGGCTCGGAATCGCTGCATCGACGTCATTCGCCGACGGCGGACCGTGCCACTGGGCATTGTCGACGATTCCGGCGACAACCTGAGCTCGCTCGAGCCCGCCGACGACGAGCCACTGCCCGACGAGCTCGCCGAACGCGCCGATCTGCAACGGCTGTTATCGAGCGCGATCGCCGCCCTGCCGGCGATCTACAGCGAGGTGGTCGCACTGCGCTACGCGGGCGATCGTTCGTTTGCCGAGATTGCCCAGATCCTGGACTGCGACGAGGGCGCGGCACGAGTACGCTTCCATCGCGCCAAAGGACTTCTGCGGCGCCAATTGCGCGCTCTGGTCGAAGCGGGCACCTGACAACTTCGCTGGATGGACACGCCCATGCACGAACCAAACCGACCGCCATCCCATTTCGAAGACGCCTATCCCGACGAGGTCGACCGTCTGTTCGCGCGGCTCGACCGAGCGCCGGTGCCGGATGATCTGACCGCTCGGGTCCTGTCCAGCACGGTCGAGCGCACCAACGCGACGCGCGCGGTGCTGGCCTGGCCATGGATGGTGGCGTGCCTGCTGGCGCTGGGGCTGCTGACCATTGCCGGCTACGAGCTGGGCGCCAGCCTGGCCGCCACTGATGGGCTCGAGCTGGTCGCCGCCATTTTCACCGACGCCGGTCTGCTGGCAACCGCGCCCGGCGACGTTCTCGCGGCCCTGAACGAGGTGGTGCCGTGGACGCTGGTCGTGATGGCTGGCGTGAGCGGCGCGCTGCTGATTCTGGCGGCTGGCAATATCGTGTCCCGAGCGCCGGGCTCGCTCCGCCCGCACAAGGTCGCGTAAGGACTGGATAGGCAACCCAGCGTGTCAGCCTGGCTCAAGCGATTCAGCCTGCACCTGGCCGCCGCCGTCGGCGCGACCGGGGTGTTCGTGGCCGCCGTGGCGGTCGGCGCGAATCAGACGCGTCAGCAGACGGAGATCAGCCAGCCACCGGTGGCGACGATCGTGCGGCCGCGCCCGCCGAGCGGACAGCGGCGACCCACCGTGGTCGTGGCCACGCCGACGCCCCAGTCACCGCCGAGCACGTCGACGCCGGCAGACAGCGCCGGCCAGCCAGCGGGCGCCGCGGTGCGGCCCGAACGCAGCCTGGCCGGCACCATTCAATCGGTGGGCGCCGACAGCTTGCAGGTGGTCGGCGTCGGCGGGCGCACGTGGACGGTCGAACCCGCGCCGGGGGCGCTGATCCGTCTAAATGGCAAAGCAGCCAGGCTGGACGCGCTGCAACCCGGCGACGGCGTGGTGATCCTGGGTCAGGCACAGCCCAGGCCGGGGCTGCGGTTTCTGGCGCACGCGATCACGGCCAAAGCGAAGTAGCGCGCCGACACCCTTCAGACCTCTGTAGTCTCGCGGCGTCTGACCTCGGGTCCTTCGCCGAGCGCCACGAGCCGACACTCGACCGCCCTCGCGTGCGCCTCCAGACTCTCCGCACGCGCGAGGATCACCGCCGGCGGCCCGGCTTCACGCAGGTCGTCTGGCCCGAGCCCGAAGACCGAGATCACCTTGAGAAAGTCGTCGACGTTCACCGGCGAGGAAAACCGCGCCGTGCCGCCCGTCGGCATGATGTGGCTCGGGCCCGCCGTGTAATCGCCAATCGCCTCGGCGTTGAGCTCACCCAGGAACACGCCCCCCGCGTGCCGCACCTTACCCAGCCAGGTCCACGGGTCGCGGACGGCCAGGCACAGGTGCTCGCCAGCGAAGGCGTTCGCCAGGTCGATCGCCTCGTCGAGGTCGCGCGTTTCGGCGATGCCGCCCCGATTAGCCAGCGACTCCTCGACGATGGCCCGACGTGGCAGTGTCTGGACCTGCTCGGCCACCTCCGCATCAACCGCCTCCGCCAGGCTGACGTCGGGCGTGATCAGCAGCGAGCACGCGAGCGGATCGTGCTCGGCCTGCGCCAACAGGTCGGCGGCGACCCAGGCCGGATTGGCGGAATCGTCGGCGACGACCAGGCACTCGGTGGGTCCAGGCAGCGCTTCGATCCCGACCTGGCCGAAGACCATGCGTTTGGCCAGCACGACAAAGATGTTGCCGGGCCCAACGATCTTGTCCACTCGCGGCAGGCTTTCGGTGCCATACGCCAGGCCGCCGATCGCCTGAGCACCGCCCACCCGGTACACCGCGTCGATGTTGGCGACGCGCGCCGCGGCGAGCAGGACGTCGGACACGTCGTGGTTCGAGCCACCAGGCGGGGAGGCGAGCACGACTTCTTTGACTTCGGCGACCCGGGCAGGAATAGCGGCCATCAGCACGCTGCTCGGATACGGGGCTCGGCCGCCGGGCGCGTACACCGCCACGCGCTCCAGCGGACGGATCAGCTGTCCGAGCGCGCCGCCCGCCGGGCTGTGATCGAGCCATGAGCGCCGCCGAGTGTGCTCGTGAAACGCGCGAATCCGCTGGGCGGCGGCTTCGAGGGCAGCCATGATCGGCTCGCCGACGCGCTGGACGGCCGCGTCGATCTGCGCCTGGGCGACCCGCAGCTCACCAACTTCGGCACGGTCGAAGGCGAGCGTGTACTGGCGCAGCGCGGCGTCGCCGCGGGTACGAACGTCGTCGAGGACGCGGCGGACGACCTCCTCGGCGCCCAGGTCGGCCTGGAAGGTCTCTCGAATGCGGTCGCGCACGGCCGCGGGCAGCGCATCAGCATCGACCGCCAGCCGTCCGCGGTCACCAAGCAGCGCCCCGCGTGCCTCGGCAGCGCTCCGAAACCGCCGAATGACTCCCGACGCGACCATTTCGGGAGGATAACGCCCACGCTGAACATTCGGGCTCTGATCATAAATATGCCCAGTAAACCGATGTTCAGCCGACGACCTGAACCACGCCGCCGCGATCGGCGAAGATCAGCGTGCCGTCGGGGCGGATCGAGGGGGCGCACCAGATCTGGTTTTTGACGTCCAGGTCCCAGAGCTGCTCGCCGCTGGCGCTGTCCACCGCGTACAGGTGCTCGATCGTCGTGCCGGTGTACAGCGTCCCGCGACTATCCAGCACCGACGACGCGAAGATGGACCCGTAGACCGGGAACTGCCAACGCTTGGAGCCGTCCGCGGTGTTCACGGCGTAGATGCCGCCCTTGTTGGCGCCGAAGTAGATCGTCTTGCTGTCGGCACTGAGCGCGGGCGTCGTCCAGATGCCGGCCAGCTCGCGCTCGGCTTCGAATACCCACTTCATGCTGCCGTCCGGCGCCACCGCGTACATGTTGCTGTTGTTGGCACCGATGTAGATCGTCCCGTCCGGACCAACCGTCGGCGAAGCGCCGCTGCCAATGCCGCTCGCGCCACCTCCTCCGCCGCCGCCTGGCCCCGACGGCGTGCTGGTCAGCAGCGGGGTGGGACCCAGGTGCTCGCCAAAATCGAAGCTCCACTTGATCTGACCTTGCGGGTCGACGGCATACATCTTTCCGTCGGAGGTCGGGTGGTACACCGTGCCATCTGATCCCAGCGCGGGCGCCGACTTCAGCGTGGGGCCGGTCATCGCGGTCCACTTCACCTTGCCGTCGGAGGTCACCGCGAAGAGCTGGCCGGCGGCCGTGCCAACGTAGATCGTGCCCTCCGGACCGACGGTCGGCGAGGCCATCACACGCGTGGCGCCCAGGTCGACGCTCCACACCATCTGCGGCGACGGACCCGACGGCGCCGTGTTCAGGGCGTAGAGCGTGGCCGAGCCAGGCGCGTTGAAGCCACCCGAGGCGAAGCCCAGATAGATCACGCTGCCGTCGCTGTTCAGGGCAGGCGTGCCATGGTATGAGCCTGCCATCGGCGGATGGAAGCGCCACACGACCTGGAGCTGGTCGCTGGCGGTCGAGCTGTTCTGCAAGGCGAACAGGACGCCGGGGAAGTCCGCGACATAGAACGCACCATCGGCGCCGACCACGCCCGAGGCCTGGACGTCAACACGCGGCATCGCGGGGTCAGACGGGATGTTGTCGGGGGTGGAGAGGTCGTAGCGACGCAAGACGCTGGCCTGCTGCCGCGGACCGGCGAATGAGCTGCGGCCGGAGTGCTGCGGGTCCTGCTGGTACATCTGCTTGGCCGGCTGCTTGCCAGCCGCCGCGGGCGAAGCCGCCGCGACCGGCGCGGCCGCCCGCCCCGCCGGTGCAACCGTGGCGGCCGGCTGGGCGATCGCGACTGGCGAGGCCACGGCGACCGGTGAGGCAGCCGCCGCCGCGGCCGGCGAAGCCGAGGGCGCCGGGCTGGCGAAGGGCAAAGACGGCGTCGGACCCGCCGCGCCGGCGGCAGGCGCCTGGGTAGGCGCCGCCGCCGGCGCATTCGTCGGTGCGGGCGTCGATCCGCCGGCGCAAGCCGCCAGCAGCCCGCTGCCACCCGCGACCAGCGCGATGTTCAGGAAGTGGCGTCGAGTCACGTGCATTCAATTCGCAGCGTAAGTCGACCACTCGCATCCCGCCCGAAAATGCGCGAACTCCGTCCGGAGAAGCTGCTTGGGGACTTTAGTTCGAGCTCAACTGGCCTGCGGTAGGCTCTGGGTGTGCCCGATCGGACTGGCGTCACGCTGGTGATCCCTGCTTGGAATGAAGCCGAGGCCATCGGCGGCGTGCTCGACGAGGTGCCGCCTGGCCTGGTTGACGAGGTGCTGGTGGTCGTCGGCGCCGAGGCCGACCCCACCGGGGCGGTGGCCGCCGCCCACGGCGCACGCGTGCTGGTCCAGACCCGACCGGGGTATGGCGCGGCTTGCTGGACCGGGGCCGAAGAAGCTCTCAGGCGCAACGCCGACGTCGTCGCTTTTCTCGACGGCGACTACGCCGACCCGCCCGAGGCCCTGGCGCGACTCCTGGCGCCGATTCGCGACGATCGCGCGGACCTGGTCCTCGGCTGTCGCGACCTGCGCCGCTACCCGCATGCGCTGCCGCCACACGCGCGGCTTGGCAACGCGCTGGTCTGCGGGCTGATGCGCTGCCTGCTGCGGACGGACTTCCGCGACCTGCCCTCCTACAAGGTCATCCGGGCCACCGCGCTGCGGCAGCTCGACATGCGCGAGATGACGTACGGCTGGACCGTCGAGATGCTCGCCAAAGCCGCGCGCGCGCACCTGCGCATCGAGCAGATCCCGGTCGAGTACCGCCCGCGCCGCGGCGGACGCTCCAAGGTGGCCGGCGATCCGCGCGGCTCGCTGCTGGCCGCGTACAAGCTGCTCGCCTGCGCGCTGACCTACGCAACCAGTCGCCAGTGGTCGGTCGTCGGTGGCCAGTAGCTCCATAACTTCGGCGCCCACTGGCGCGTCCTCCCGCGAGGACCTGGTCCGACTGGCAGACAGCGCTACACCACTCCCGTCGCCCGTGGAGGCGTACTTCGAGGTCGCCAACCGCTGCAACAGCAAGTGCGCGACCTGTCCGCTCACCTTCTCTCCGCAGGAAGCCGCGCGGCAACTGTCGCTCGAGGAGTTCAAGCACCTGGTCCGTCAGCTGCCGGACCTGCGGCGCGCGGTGCTGCAGGGCATCGGCGAGCCGCTGCTCAATCGCGACCTGGCGCCGATGATCGCTCACCTGAAGACGCGCGGCGTGTACGTCGTGTTCAACACCAACGCGGCGCTGCTGACCCAGCGTCGACAGCTCGAGCTGATCGACAGCGGACTCGACGAGCTGCGCGTGTCACTCGACAGCAGCACACCCGAAACCTATCTCAAGGTGCGCGGCATCCCGGCGTTCGAGCGCGTGGTCGCCAATCTCGGCGAAATGGTTTCGACGCGCGTGTCTCAGGGCACATGCACGCCAAGGATCTCGATCTGGATGACAGGCCTGCGGGACAACCTTCACGAGCTGCCGGACGTCGTCGACCTGGCGGGCCGCCTCGGCGTCGACGAGGTGTACCTGCAGCGCATGGTGTACTGGGGCGAAGGCCTGGCGACCAGCGAGCAGAGCATCTATCCCGGCCAGCTGGCTAGAAGCTCCGAGGTTGAGGCGATCATTGCCGAAGCGGAGCGACGCGCCGCGCGATATGGCGTTGGTTTCCGCGGCGCCGACGCGCGGCCACCCCGCGCCAGCATCCTCGAACGCGTCCCCGAACGCGAACCGTGGCGCGCGTGCAGTCGCCCGCTGCGCCTGGCGTACGTGACCGCGCAGGGCACGGCGCTGCCGTGCTGCATCGCGCCATTTACGGACGCACCGTTCGAGAGCATCCGCCTCGGCAACTATCTGCAAGATGGCGTTGCCGGCGTGTGGAACGGCGAGGCGTACCAACGGTTTCGACAGCAGCTGTACTCGTCGGAGCCGCCGGCCGCGTGTCGCCACTGCGGGCTCGCGTGGAGTCTCTGACGCTCACAACAAGTTTCGTTAGGCGGTCGCAAGCCGAGTTACAGATGGCGCTGAACAAGTTTTTTAGGCAGTCGCAAGCCTGCGGGTTCTCTCAACTCCCCAGGGGCTACTCGCCCTGGACCCGCGCATCGTGACCGCCCGTTACTCGGTGGCCGACAGTTCTGTTTGCGCCGTGGTATGCAAGGTCTCGCCGTGATCGGGTTCCGCGTCGACAACCACGAAAACCTGCACGTAGCGGCCTCCATGCTCTCCGGATCTCCCTCAGCGTGTCGTCAGGGCTGATGTGTTGACGCGGATCCTGGCCCTGCCTGGAGGTCGCCACGATGTTGGCTCCAGCCCGGCGCGCGGTACGGACCTGACGGGCGACGCGACCACGGTTGGGGCGCAGACATCTTCATGGTGGGGGGCCGCGGCCGCTCGGTCGCGGCAGTCCGTGTGGGTGCGGGCCTCGGGCGTGTGCCTCGCCGCCACGGGTCTTGCCGCGCTCGGCTGGGCGGCGGGGTTTGGCTACCTGGCGGTCTTGCGCCACCTCGCTTTTGGCTCACACGCCGAGGATCTCGGCTTCACCGACCAGGTCATCTGGAACTTCCTCCGCGGTCAGTGGTTTCGGATGAGCATCTACTCGGGCGCCGCCGCCTGGAACACGGAGCTCGACCTGAGCCGTGTCCTGCGCCCCGATTCGCTGCTGGCCTTCCACTTCGAGCCCATGCTGCTGCTGTTCGTGCCCGTGTACGCACTGGGGGGCGGGGCAGTCGCCCTCCTTGTCGTCCAGTCCGTCGCGGTGGCCACGGGTGCGCTGCCGGCCTACCGTCTCGGCGAGCACTTCACCCGCCGGGCGTGGTGCGGACTGATCGTCGCCGCCGCCTATTTGCTGAGCCCGTTCGCTCAGTGGGCGGTGCTCGCCGACTTTCACACCTCGACACTGGCCGCTCCGCTGCTGTTGCTGAGCCTGGAGCGCCTGTTGGTCGCCCGCAAGCCGATTCAGTCCTTACTGGCGGCGACGCTGGCTGCCAGCGCCCGCGAGGATGTCGGCCCCGTGCTGGCAGTCGTCGGAATCACGCTCCTGGTGACGTTCAGACCCCGGCGAGTTGGCGCGCTATTCGTCGCCCTGGGCTTGAGCTGGACGGTCGTGTCGCTGGCCGAAATCCACGCGTACAGCGGCGGCGTCTCACCTTTCGACGTCCGCTACGGCGCCACCTTCGGCGCAGGGCCGGCGAGCATCGCACTCGCGTTGAGCCGACCCGAGGTCGTGGTCTATGCGCGTACCCTTCTTCTCAGCGGCGGCTGGCTTGGGCTGCTGGCGCCGCTGAGCCTGCTGCCGGCGCTGCCCAGCCTGGCGCTGAACGTGTTTTCGACCTCGCCCTGGATGGCGGCAGGCAAGGCCCACTACTCGGGTCTGGTCCTGCCCTTCGTCGTGCTGGCCGTCGCCATCGCCCTGAAGCGGTTCAACACGCGACCCAGGCTCCAGGTTGCGCTGGGTGCCGGACTCATGCTCACGTGTGGTCTCGGCTACTTCGCGGAAGGCGCGGGACCGCTGGCTGCCAACTACGCACCCGCGCTGCTCACGGCCCACGCTCTGGCGGCGCAGCGCCTCGCCGACTCCGTGCCCGGCGACGCGGCCATCAGCGCCTCCACTTCGCTGGTGCCGCACCTCGCCCACCGCGCCCGCGTGTACGTCTTCCCCGCCGTGCAGGATGCCGATTACGTCTTTGTCGACTTGCAGGCCAGTCCCGCGCCGACCAGCGCGAGCGACGTGTACCTGCGCGTCCAGTCGCTGCTGCGCAGCGGCGTCTGGCGGGTCGATAGCGACGCTGACGGTCTGCTCCTCCTCGGACGTGCCACGGGTTCACCAGCGCCGCCTGCATTGCCGAGTCCTTCGAGCACGGCGCCGATGCGCCACCCCCCAACCCTGCTCGCCGCGAACCTGGCCCCCAGCCCGGACGGGGCCGTGGACGTCGACGGGCCGCGCTGGACGCTGCGTACGACCTGGCAAACAGACCAACCCCTGCCACCCGGCGCCCACGTGGACTTCTCGGTGAACCTGGACAGCGGCGAACAACTGCACATCTGGGACGTCGCGCTGCTGTGGTGGAGCCCGCCAGAAACCTGGCCGACGGATCAGCCCGTGACCGTGGACGTGCCCAACATCCCGCTGCACGGCTTCAAGTCATGGTCGGCGACCTGGAGCGCTCCATAAGAGCCCGAGCGCATCGAGGAGTAGCTGCCCCAGCCCGACGGTAACTCCAGCCGGGACATCGTCACCGCGAACGCTGGCTGACGTTCTCCCTGGGCTTGCCCGCCGCCAACCACTGGCGGGCGGTGACCGCATACAGCGCCACGTCGTCGGCGCGATTCATGAACTGCAAGCCCCGCGGCAGGATGCCCTCGAACGTGAAGCCGAGCCGTTCAGCCACCGCCCGACTGCGCTCGTTGCCGACGCTGGTCCGCAGATCGACTTTCGAGAGTCCCAGCTCGTCGAAAACACTCGAGATCAGCGCCCGCGACGACCGTGACGTGTAGCCGCGCCCTTCGTACTCCTCATCGATCCAGTAGCCGATATCGCCCGAACCAAGCTGCGGATTGATGCGCATCCCGCAGCGTCCGATGAACCTGCGCCCGCCGTCGACGGTAATAATCGTGGAGATCTGCCGGCCGCGGGCGAAGTCGTCGAGCGCGGCGCGGATGTAGGCCCGCGTGCTTTCGAGTGTGGCCGGATGCTCCGCCCAGGGTTCCCAGCGTGCCAACCTGGCCTGGTTGCGCACGATGAGATCGGTCATCACCCGCGCGTGGCGATCCTCCGCGAGCACCAGGGTGATTTCGTCGTCGACGGGAAGTTCAAACACACCGTAAGCATAGTTGGCAGGTCGCGCGGCAACCGCGGGTGGGGAGGTGGCATTGGGACCGCGGCGCCGCCGACCTGCTGCTCAAGATAACCGCGGTGTGCAGCTATGCGCCTTGGGCAGTCCCACCAAAACGCGCGGCGTGTTTTCGTCGCGACTGCCGAGGTGGCGGGCACGAAGCGAGGGCAAGAGACACTAGCGCCCCCAAAACGGGCACGTGCTCGCACGTGTCGCCCCAACGCTCGCACCGCGACGCGTTCGTCGCGGCGCGCGCCTTTCGAAGCGCTAGTGTTCCGCCCTCGAAGTTCTGTTCAGTGCAAGTCGCGTGCCGAGACGTCCCCGCTCAGGCAGGTTCGGCGACCTGGTACGTGAAGCCAGCTTCGCCGTACGCCTTCTCGACCTTGCCGCGCGAATGGAGCAGCTCGATGTGCGCCAGGGCCTCGGTCACCGCCATGCGGCGTTCGAAACCGGACAGGTCGTCCCACGTGCGTCGCCGGCTCCAGATCATGCGCGAGGCGATCTCGTAGCCGCTCAGGGCGTGGCGCGGTTCCGCGCTGAGCAAGCCCACGATCTCGTCGAGCCGCCGTTGATGGTGCGCCAGCAGCTCCCCCGTTCGCTCGGGCAGGCCTTTGAATGGCTCGCCGTGGCCGGGCAGCACCAGCTCGGCCTCCAGGCGGCCGATCAGCCGCAGCGAATCCATGTAGTCGGCCAGCGGATTGCTCGCCGCGCGCACGTGCAGGCCCACGGAAGGGGTGATGTGCGGCAGTACGTGGTCGCCCGACAGCAGCACCTTGTGCCCGGCGTCGTACAGGCAGACGTGGCCAGCCGAGTGGCCCGGCGTCCAGAGGACGCGAAAGGCGAACCGGCCGCAGGTGATCTCCTCGCCGCCGTCCAGCGTCCGATCCGGAAAGGCAATCCTGACCCGGTCGAGAATGCCCATGCTGCCGAAGTTCAGCCGATCCAGCTCGGCGGCGGGCGTGCCGTTGAGCCGCAGCCACTCGTGCATCTCGCCGAGCAGTTCGTCGGCGTCGACATAGCGCGATTCGATGTACAGGCGTTCGAGCCGGTGGAAGCTCAGCTCGGCTTTGCTCATCTCGCGCAGCCGCCCGGCCAGCCCGTAATGGTCCGGATGGATGTGGGTGATGAGCAGGTGGCGCACGTCGCCGATCGGAATATCCAGGAAGCGCAGGTGGCCCTGGAGGGTCTCCAGCGTGTCGGCGGTGTCCCATCCGCAGTCGACCAGCAGATAACCGTCGTCGGCGCGCACGAGGTAAGTGTTGACATGGCCGAGCGGACTGTCGCGCAGCGGCAACGGCAGCCGCCACACACCTGGCAAGAGCTCAGCTCGTTCCGGGAGCGTCTCCGCGCGCGTCGTGTTCTGGGTCACCCCTCTCAGCGTAGCCGACAGGCCCCATCTCGGAGATCACGCCTTTGCGTTTCAGGAACTTGCGCACCTCGATGAACGCCGCGCGCATCAGCGAGGCCTCGCGCACGTCCAGCCGCGCTCGGAAGAGTGCCACGCGCAGCGACCGCATCGTGCTCGCCCGCGAACGCTGGCTCAGGAATTCGATGGCGTCCAGCGCCCGCTCGAGATCGGCGAACAGGTCCTCGAGCAAGCGCGCTGGCGCGGGTGGCGCGGGTCGATGGGGTGGGCGATAGGTCTGCTCCAGACCACCCGAGCGCTGGAACAGCTGATACAGCACCAGGAGCGCCGCCTGGGCCAGGTTGAGGGATGGATAGGCCGGGTTGGTGGGAATCGTCGTGACCGCGTGACAGAAATCGAGCGTCGTGTTGCTGAGGCCGTAGTCTTCACGGCCGAAAACGAGCGCCACGTGCTGGCCGTCGCGCGCCGCCGACGCCACGGATTCGAGAGCCGCCTCGAAACTCAGTTCGTTCCGCGCGACCCGATGGTGGCGGCCAGAAAAAGCCAGCACGTAGTGGCGATCGGCCACCGCCGCCTCGAGCGAGTCGAACTGGGCGGCGGCGTCCACGATGTGCTGGGTGTAGTGCGCGATTCCGGCGATCTGCCACGGGTCGAAGTTCACCGGCCGCACCAGGCGCAGCTCGAGGAACCCCGTGTTGGCCATGACCCGCACGACTCCACCAATGTTGACCGCGTCGGTGGTTTCGACGAGCACGACGGCAACGCGTGCGAACCAGTCCGGCGGCTGCCAGGTGTCGTCGGAGGCCAGGAATGCCAGCGCTTCGTCGCGGCGGCTGACGGGGTCTTCTGACTTGCGACGGACGAAGCGTGACGGCCGGTCAATCTGCGACAAACGCGGCAATTGAAACACGCGCTGCCACGGGCATACCCTCCCCGCCACATGGTCTACCCGCGCGCGTGTCCCAGCTGCGGCCGCAACGAGCCGTCGCCCGAGCAGCTTTACAGCACCCGAGCAGCCGTGGATGGCGGCACGCCCTCACACTGGCGCCCTGAACAACCTGGCCGGATTCTCGACCTGCGCTGCGGCGCCTGCTGGGCGCTGTTTCGCTGGGACTACTTCGGCTCGCGCTTGCTCGAGATCATCAAAGACGGCGACCCCGAGTCGGTGCCCGGCGCGTTCAGGACCGAGGACTAGCCCCCGGCACCCGGCGGCTGGCCCACACGAGCACGTCGTGGCGGGTGACGATGCCGACCAGACGGCCGCTGGCGTCGACAACCGGCACGCGCCGGATGCGTTGCTGGGTCAACAAGTCGGCCACCTGCTCGAGGCTTGTCGTTTCGGCAACCGTCAGTGCGGGCGAAGTCATCACCTCGCCTACCGTTGAGCCGGTCTTGCCGATCAGATCGGCCTCGCTGACCACGCCCGCGACCCGGCCGCCATCGCACACCGGCAAGCCACTGACCTCATGGAAGGTCAGCAAGCGCGCGGCCTCGTCGACACTGTCGCTCGGCGTGACGCTCACCACGCTGGTGGTCATCACGTCGCGGGCGGTCGCCGCCGCGCCGTGCAGCGCCTCGGCTCCCCCGAACGTCTCGCCGCCGGCCGGCCGTGCGCTCACACTCGAGAGGCCGTCGGCCGGGCTGGCTTCACGGCGATCGAACAATTCGGCCGGCTCGTCCTCGTAAAAAGCGCCGACCGCGCCATCATGGATCTCGAAGGTGAGCACCCGTCCGGTTTCCAGACGTAGCGAGCCGCGCAGGATCGAGGCGGCTTCCACCGCACGCATTTCGGGCGTGCCAGCCGGCAGGACCACGACGATTTCACCGCCGCGCACCGAGAGCGCCAGGCCCTCCTCGTCCCCGGTGTCACTGACTCCGCCCTCTCCCAGAAAGGCAGCCTCGATATTGACGCGGCGCATGCTGGATCAGATCCTCCCGACGACAGTATGGCCGATTGGCTTGCTGCTCGCTTGCCTCGTGCTGGAGGCCGGCGTGCTGCGCGTCGGCGTCGACGACCTGGACGAGGGCTACTTCGTCCAGCAGGGCGCGCGCGTGCTGCATGGTCAGGTGCCCTACGTCGACTTTCTCACGCTGTATACGCCTGGACTCGCCTATGTGCATGCGGGGCTCTTCGCCCTGCTGGGCGGGCCGTCGATCGTCGCCGCGCGCGCGCTCAGCCTGGTCGCGCGCGGCGGCGTCGCCCTGCTGCTGTTCGCGCTGACTCGGCCACTGGTGCGCAACGCGTGGTGGGCGGCCGCGCCTGGACTGCTGCTGGTGATTGGACTCGACGACGCGCCGGTGCGCTGGGAGCCTCACCCTGGCTGGCTCAGCACGCTGTTCGCGGTGCTGGCGGTGTGGTGCGTCGCGCAGCGGCCCTCCAACCGCTGGCTACTGGCCGCCGGCGCGGCCGCCGGGCTGACGTACGTGTTCAAACAAAACACCGGGGTGCTGGTGCTCGCGGCGATCGTCGCCTGGTGCTGGTACGCGCGGAAAACCGCAGCGGTCGTGTCGGATCACGGCCGGTCCGGCGCGGTCGCCGTGTCGGATCACCGACGGTTTGGCGCGGCCGCGCGGTGCCTCTTGCCGGTCCTGGCGTTCGTCGCCGTCACGCTGGTGTGGCTCATCCCGCTGGTCAGCCGTCTCGGTGGCGACTTCGGCGCTCTCGGCGTCCTCGTCGGCGCCGTGAACGAGGCCAGCCTGTTCTCCCCGCCCGAGCCGACCATCCTCATCCCCCTGGGCGCGATCGTCGGCGGGGCGTGGCTGCTGCGGCGCGATTCGCATCCCCACCTGCGCTGGTACCTGCTCGCCGGCCTCGCCCTGTTCGCCACCGAGTTCCCGCGCATGGACAGCCTGCACCTGGCCTGGTCGGCGCCTTTGCTTCTGGTGGTCGGCGCGATCGCCCTGTCGCGCATGGCATGGCCCTGGGCGACCCTCGCGCTCGCCGCGAGCGTGGTCCTGGTGGCACCGACGTGGACGGGTCGCCTGGCATATCTGGCCGAGCCGCTCGCCCCGGTCGCCGACCTCGAGGCGCCGACCCAGACGGCCGCCGACCTGAATGGCCTGGTGGCAGACATCCAGCGACGCACCCAGCCGGGTGAGCCAATCTTCGTCTACCCCACATCGCCACTGGTGTACGTGCTCGCCGATCGTCCCAATCCAACTCAGTTGGATCACCTGAACCCCGGCGCGGCGCGGCCCGAGCAACTCGACCAGGTCGTCGACGACCTGCAACGCTCGCACACCCGGCTGATCGTCATCTCGGACTTCTGGGAGTCGGTCTGGGGCCCGCCCGGCGCCAACGCGATGCTCGAAGACTGGCTCGCGGCCCATTACTCGCAAGTGGCGCGCGACGGCGCCTACCGAATCCTGATGGCAAGCGGCCTATAATCGGGCTAGCACGTATGTTCGGCCGTGCACTGGGCATCGATCCAGGTCTCGTGCGCACCGGCTGGGCCGTCCTCGAGCCGGTCGGATTGCGGGCGAACGTGCTCGGCCACGGACTCATCACGCCACCAACGCAGGCTCAGCTGCCCGCCCGACTGGCGTTCGGCGCGCGGCGTCTGCGCGACGTCGTGGCCGAGTGGGAGCCCGACTTCGTGGCGCTCGAGGAAGTCTTCACCGCGCCGCGCCACCCGCGAAGCGCGCTGCTGATGGCCCACATGCGGGGGGTCATCTGCCTGGTCCTGGAGGAAGCAGGTGTCCCGATCGTCTCCATGACGGCGACCACTGTCAAGCAGCGGCTCACCGCGGGCGGCCACGCCTCGAAAGAGCAGGTCCAGCAAATGGTGCTGCGCCTCACGCGCCTGCCCAACGCGCCAGGCATGAAGCTGGACGAGACGGATGCCATTGCCCTCGCTCTGGCAGCCCTGCACGAAACGACCCACCCGCTGGCGCGGCTGGCGCGGCGCTGATCGGCGATGTACGCGTATCTGCGCGGCACGTACAGGGGCCATTCGAACGACAGCGACGAGGTGATCGTGCTCGAGGCCGGCGGCATCGGCTACGAAGTGATCGTGCCGCCGATCGTCGACCAGCAGCTTGCAGCCCACTACGCGCTGGAAGCCGACCTGCTGCTGTACGTCAGCGCCCAGTCGGGCCGCGATCAACCCTGGCCCGTGTTGTTCGGCTTTCTCTCAGCCGAACAGAAAGCGTTCTGGCAATTGCTGATCAGCGTGCCGCGCGTCGGTGGCCGTGTCGCCTCGCGAGCCATGACCGCGCCAGTGGAAGACATCGCCCTGGCCATCCACCAGGCCAACCGGGCGTATCTCGACGGCCTGCCTGGCATCACCCTCGACGGCGCGGACAAAATCATCGCCAGCCTGCGCAAGAAAGTCGGACCCTTCCTGCAGCCCATGTCGCGCGTGCCCGCCGCGGCGGTGCGGCGCAGCGAGGCCGACGAGATGCGTGCCGATGCCGTCCAACTGCTGATGCAGATGGGCCTGAAGCGACCCGAAGCCCAGCGCGGCGTCGAACAACTGCTCGCCTCGCGCGAGGACATCACCAGCATCCAGGACATCATCACCGAGTACTTCAAAGCCCAGCACGCTCGCGGACAGGGCGCCGGGTAGACTCGCGGACAGTGAGCATGGACGCGCGCACGGTCTCGCCCGCATCCTCAGGCGAAGAGGAAGAACAGCTTCAGAGTGCCCTCCGTCCGCGAACGCTGAGCGAATTCATCGGCCAGGAGATGCAGCGCCGTCGCCTGTCGATCGCGCTCGAAGCCGCCCGTCAGCGCGCCGAACCGCTCGACCACCTGCTGTTGAGCGGACCGCCCGGCCTCGGCAAGACCACCCTCGCGCATATCGTCGCCGCCGAAATGCACGGCAGCCTGCTATCGACGTCGGGTCCGGCTCTCGAACGCCCGGCCGACCTGATGGGCACACTTACGCGACTGCAGCGTGGCGACGTGGTGTTCATCGACGAAATCCATCGCCTGCCGCGTGTCGTCGAGGAATACATCTACCCGGCCATGGAGGACTTCAAGGTTGACTTCGTCCTCAACAAGGGGCCGTACGCCACGCCCATCGCATTGCCCGTCGAGCCCTTCACGCTGGTGGGCGCCACGACCCGCAAAGGCTTGCTGTCCTCACCCCTGCGCGAGCGCTTCGGCCTCAACTTCGAACTGGATTTCTACGCCGTCGCGGACCTGACCGAGATCGTGCGCCGTTCGGCGGGACTCCTGAACGTGGCGCTCGACGACGACGCCGCCCACGAGATAGCCCGCCGTTCGCGCGGTACGCCGCGCATCGCCAATCGGCTGCTGCGGCGCGTGCGCGACTTCGCGCAGGTCCACCACGTCGCCGATGTTGGCCGGGGTCTGGTGGGCGAGGCCCTGGCGCTGGAAGGCGTCGACAACGTCGGTATGGACGACCTGGACCGCCGCTACTTGAAGACACTCATCGGGCACTACGAAGGGCGTCCCGCGGGTGTCTCGGCGCTCGCGGCCGCGATGCAGCAGGAAGTCGATACGCTCGAGGACGTGGTCGAGCCCTATTTGCTGTACGAGGGTTTCGTTCTTCGCACTCCGGGTGGCCGCCAGGCAACGCCGAAAGCGTACGCGCACCTGGGGCTACAGCTACCCCGCCGCCGGGCCGCGCAGCAGCTGCCGCTCGATACAGGCGACCCAGGGGGCTGACTCGCCCCCCGTTCCGTGTTTACTTGGTCCCGGCCCCGATCTTGAAGATCTTGGTGCCGCACGTCGGACACGCCCCCTCCGTGGCTGGCCGACCGTTTTTCATGGTGATTTGTTTGGGGTTCTTGATCTCGCGTGAGGCCTTGCACTTCATGCAGTAGCCAGTTGGCACGGTTTACTCCACACTGGTCGAAAGTCGGCCCGTCACAAGACCGGAACAGAAGTGGGCCGCATCGAGAGAGAATAGGCCCTCAATCTCACGGCTGCAACACGCGTGCATCTCAAAACGGGCCATTCGGGTAGGCTTCCGGCATATGGGCATGCAACGCACGCTGGTCATCATCAAGCCAGATGGCGTCCAGCGCGGGCTGGTCGGGCCGATCCTGACCCGTCTCGAGTCGCGCGGCCTGAAGCTCGTCGGCCTCAAACTGGTGGAGGTCTCCGCGGAGCTGGCGGCGCGACACTACGCTGAGCATCTCGGCAAGCCGTTCTACGACGGACTGCTGGCGTATATCACCAGCGGCCCGGTGATCGTGGCGTGCGTCGAGGGGACCAGCGCGGTGCAGATGGTGCGCAATGCCGTGGGAGCGACGAACCCGCTGAACGCGGCGCCAGGCACGATTCGAGGCGACCTGGCGCTGGACATCGGCCGCAACCTGATCCACGCCTCGGACGCGCCCGAGACGGCGGACCGCGAGCTGGCGCTGTGGTTCACCGACGGCGAGCTGGCGGGCTACAAGCGCGAGACGGACAGGTGGATTTTCGAGTAGTCGCTGTCAGACATTTCCCCCAGAGGGGACCCACAGGTGAGACGGGGCCGTTTCCCCAGAGGGGACCCACGGGAGAGACAGGGATGTTTCCCGCAGCGGGGACCCACGCAAGAGACGGGGACGTTTCCCCCAGAGGGGACTCACGCGTGAGACGGGGGCGTTTCCCCCAGCGGGGACTCACGGGCGACACGGGGACGTTTCCCCAGCGGGAACCCATGGACGAGACAGGGACGTCCCCGGGACAGGGGTCTAAGGGGTTCCCCTTACCTTCGACACGAGATCGGCTGGCGGACGCCTACTGAAGTAGCAGCTCGAACCTTATTCGGTCCCGGCGGCCGCCGAAGACGCGGCTCACCAGGCGCTGCACCAGGCCGAGCGCGGCTTCGCCCAACCACCACGTGACCAGCGAGCCGATCACGATGCCCGCAAAGACGCCCAGGCTCACCCCGGCGCCGAACACCTGCGGTCTGCCAATGCCACCATCCCTGTCCATACGTCGCCTGTTCTACTGCAAGCGAACGATCGGCGTTGCCGCCGCCCATAGCTGCTCGAGGTCGTAGAACGCGCGCTCCTCGGGCGAGAAGACGTGGACGATCACGTCGCCAAAGTCCAGCAGCACCCAGCCCGAATCTGGCTTGCCCTCGGTGTGCAGCGGCTTGCGCCCGAACTCTTCGAGCAGCTTGTCGCCGAGGTCCTTCAGAATCGCCGACGCCTGGCGCTCGCTGCCCGCGGTGCAGATCACGAAATAATCTGCGATCAGCGACACACCCCGGATATCGAGAAGAACGATGTCGCTTGCCTGCTTGTCAGAAGCCAGATCGACGACGCGTCGCGCGAGCCCAAGCGCTTCGGCGCTGTCCTGCGCCGAGCTCGATTGGCGGGCTACTTCTGAACGACTGAGTATGACCGCGACTATAGCACCGCGCGTGCCGCTATTCGGCGTCAAATTCGTAAACGGTTCCGACCCCGCGCCGGGCGGCCGCGTCGAACGCCACTCGAGCAGCGGCGGCGTCCAAAAAGGCGGCGCCCACCGACTTGTAGACCGTCACCTCGGCGGCATCGGCGCGGCCCGGCGCGCTGCCGAGAAGGACCTCGCCGACCTCCCCGCGGACGTCCTCCAGCGTGAAGGGCGTCTCGTCGCACGCCAGAAGCAGGTCGCCCGCTTCCCCGAACGCGCCCGGCCGCGAATCGACATACACGGCCGCCCGCGCGATCAGGCTCGCGGGCAGCTCGCGCGTCGAGGGCGTAAAAGCGCCAACGGCATTCACGTGGGCGCCGTCGCGAACGGCGCTGGCGATGACCACCGGCGTGGGGCTCGTGGTACACGCCGCGACGATGTCCGCGGCGGATGCCTCTTCGGCCGAGGCAGCCAAAGCCTTCAATCCTGTGGTCGAAGTGACCCATGCTGCAAAGGACTCTGCCTTGTCACGAGACGTGGCCGAAACCAGGACCTGGTCCAACGAGCGCACGCGCCGGATCATTTCGACATGGAAGCGAGCCTGCACACCGGTGCCGAACACGCCGAGCGTGCGCGCCTCCAACCGCGCGAGCGCCCGCGTGGCCACCGCCGAGCCGGCGGCCGTACGGACGCCGGTCAGGTAGCCACCGTCCATCAACGCCAGCGGCGCGCCGGATGCATAGTCACTCAGGACATAGATCGAGGTCACCGTGGGCAGTCCCCGCGCCGGGTTGTCGCGGAAGACCGACACGATCTTGGCCCCCAGCGCCGGCGGCTCGGCCACCGCGCATGGCATGGCCAGCAGCACGCCGTGCGTGCCTGGCGGCTCGACGCCGACCCGCAGCGGCGTTTGTGTGCGTCCGCCGCTATACGCCGCGAATGCGCCCGCGACCGCCTCGATGACCGCGTCGGGGTCCAGAAGGCGGCTCAGCTCGCCACGCGTGAGGAGAAGCGCTATCGACGCCCCCCAAAGAGGTCCGCGTCGACGCGCCGAATCGGATACGCGCGCACGGTGTCGCGCAGGCGCTGCAGCAGCGTCGTCGAGACCGGCACCGCGCCTGACCGATCGCGCAGCATCTCGACGAGCGCTCCATCGGTCAGCCCGCCGTGGTCCGCAGTCAGCACGCAGCGAAAAATCGACTCCGCCAGTGGCAGACGGCCGCTGGCTTGAAAGCCGTCTTCGCGGCTGCAGTGTCGATACAGTCGCTCGGCAAGGGCCGCGCCCGGCACATCGTGCTCGGCGACCGCGTCGCGGTCTTCGGCGCACAGTCGGCTGCGCAGCAACTGGCGCGCCCCGGCGCGTTCGAGCTTCACGGGATCCAGCCAGTAGCCATCCGGCAGCGAGGGTGTGATGTCCTGGATGCGATCGGTCGGCTGCCAGCCGTCGGGGATCCAGCCTTCGAGCGGTGGCCGCTCCGCAATGACCCATTGCTCGGGAACGGCCTCGCCGTCGATCGCGGGAGCTGGGGCTTCGTCGATCACTGCCTGGGGCACCAATCGCAGCAGCGGCGCGTCGTCGGCGGGCAGCGGCCGCACGGCGCGTTCGTCGATCAGGTCGACCACGCTCGGGGCAGGCGCTTGCGGCTGCGCGGGCGCGTCTTCACTCAGCATCCGGCTGTTTGCGGGTTGTGCGCCCGAAACACCGTCCAGCAGCTCGTCGACGCTCACTTCGAGCGCGTCGGCCAGCGCCCGCACGCGATTCGCGGGCACCAGGCGCTTGCCCTGCTCCCACAGGCTCGGGATGCTGGGATCAAGCCTCATTCGGCGAGCGACCTCGCTCTGCTTCAAGCCCTGACGTGTTCGGAGGTCACGCATTCGCGTCGAAAGATCGAGCGAGGCCGTAGGCAGCGCAATGTCGCTGTCGGATTCAAGGTTCGTGACCTGGTCGAGCATCTCAGTGTGACTCCTCGAGCCTGTCGGCAGGGTGTAGTGGAACACCGGGGATGGGTGCGCGTGGGACACGATCCCAGTCGAGCGCGATCTTCCAGATCGCCGCCAGGTGCTGCTGTTCGTGCTGACGCGCGCTCAGCAGCAGCCAGTCGAGTCCGATGGTGGACGTGACGCCGCATGCCTCGGCGACAGCCGACGCAAGTGGCCGCTGCCAGACATCATCAGGCGCCGCATCCAGCCGCTGGAGCAACTCGAACCGCGTTTCGGCGAGACCCCGAATGAGGCCCTCCGCGGACTCGGTGGCCGAGGCGGTGTCCCAGGCCGCGTCGGCTTGCTCGATCTCGAGCGCGGACCGGGCGAACGACGCGTCCGCGGCCGCCTCGCCCAGCGTCTGACGCACCGCGGGAAGGATGTGTTGTGTTTCGCGCAGGGCGACGTGGCGCACGTGGCGCAGGACAGGCCAGTCACCCAGCCTGGCGGGCGGCTGCGCCGCCCAACGTTCACGAGGAATCCAGCACAGCGCCCCGGTCACCTCGCGTGCGCCCTCGGCCAGCCAGACCAGGATGCGCTCGCGGGCGACGTCGAGTGGGGCTCCGTCGGTGCAGAGGTCTGCCGCCCTACCTTCGGCCTCAACACTGGGGTCGAGGATAGGCGCGCCCGGAGCCGGTTTCAAGCGCTCCGGCCCCAGATCTTGTGGTCGGGTCGCGTCACGAGACGACATATTGTGTCAGTCACAGGCTACGACACAACCGGTGGTGTGGGCCAGCCGCCCAAGTGCGCATTGTGACGCGGAGCGGGAAGGAAAGACCGGCTCAGGAATCGACGCGCTTGAAGCCGTAGCCCTTCTCGCGCAGGCCGTGAATGACCTGCGGCAGGGCGATGCCGTCCTGCGACTCGCGCCCGACGTGGAAGACGTACACGGCGCCCGAGGCGGCCAGCTTCATGCAGCGCGCCAGGATGTCTGTCGACTGCAGGCCCCGCCAGCCTTCGGAGTCCACGGTCCAGCCGATCTTGCGCGTGTAGCCGTCTGGCGCCACGTCAGCAGCCACGTGCGGGTCGTCGTCGCCGTAGGGCAGGCGATAGAAGGGTCGCGTGGAGTGGCCGATGAGCGGGGCGATGATGGCGTCCGCCTCGTCCAGTTCGGCGCGGCGTGCGGCGGCGGACAGCCCGCCCAGCGAGTCCGAGACGCCGGTGAACGAGCGGTGATCGAGCGTATGGTTGAAGACCAGGTGGCCGTCGGCGGCCATGCGCCGCACCAGGTCGGCGTTGGCCCGGGCCCAGTTGCCAGTGATGCCGAAGCTGGCGACGACGTGCTCGTCGGCGAGCGTATCGAGGATGTCCTCGGCGTAGCCGCGGTCGGCGCCCGCGTCGAAGGTCAGCATCACACTCCCGACCGTGGCAGCGCCCTGACTCGTCGTCGGAGCGGCTGGCGCAGCGGCCGCAGCCGTGGCGGCGGCGCCAGCGGCCATCGCGGGTTCGCCGCCGGCGGCCGACGGGGTGGGTGTCACCCCGCCCCGCGTGGACGCCGCGGGAGGAGAGGTTGGTCTCGGCGTCGTCGCGGCCGTCGCCCTGCGCGTCGCCGCCGCGGTCGGCTTCGCGGCCGCAGGCTTTTGCAGCGCGGTCGGTGCCACGCTCGCCACGGCGGTCGGCGCCTCCGTCGCTGGCGGCGGAGTGGAGAGAGAGCCAGGCGTTGGCGCGCCCGTCGGTACCACGGGGAACGTCGGCAGCGCCGGCTGCGCCGCGTCGAAACGCCCCGTGCTGCGCGCCGCCAGCACGCCGAACCCGACCAGCACCAACGAGGCGATCCACAGCCAGCCGAGCCGCGGGCCGCGTCGCCGCGTCGTTCGCCTCGACTGCGGCGCGCGGCCTCCACGCTGTGGCACGCCTGCCGAGTATAGGTTCGGTACGCCCGCCGAAAGCCGTGCGGAATGCTACAAACGGTTCACGACCGGAGCTTCTTCCTGACCCGCCTCACTCGGCGTCGGCGTGTAGCGCACCTGCCCGTTGGGCATCTGGAGCAGCACGGCCCGCGTCCCATGTTCGGTGCAGCGCACTTCCTCAGGCGCCGGAATCTCGACCCGCAGCTTGCAGCCGCATGCAAACCGCGCCAGTAACGCCACAGTCCGACCAGCGTAGCAGCGCCGCCACCGCTGGAACCCAGCGCCGCGTGGCCAGCGCCGCGGCGATCATTGCGCTGGGCAACATCCTGAGCCGCGGCCTCGGCTTGCTGCGCGACGTCGTGATCGCCTCCACCTTCGGCGCGACCGGCGGCACCGACGCGTTCGTCTTCGCTCGGACCATCCCCCAGATCCTGTACGACCTGCTGGTCGGCACGGTCATCACCGCCGCCTTCGTCCCCGTGTTCGTCCAGCACGCGCGGGACGAGCGTCAGCTGTGGCGACTGGTCGGCGCCATCTTCAGCCTGGCCGGCCTGGCGTTCGTGACCCTGGCCGTGGTCCTGGGCATCTTTGCGGACCCGCTCCTGAACGTGATTGGCCGCGGCTTTTCGTCCGAGGAACAGCGCCAGTTGGCCGTCCAGCTGATGCGCATCGCCCTCATCTCGGTCATCTTCCAGGGTCTGGCCGGCGTTCTTACCAGCGCCCTGTACGCGCAGAACCGCTTCGTGCTGCCCGCGTTCTCGACCGCGGCGTACAACGTCGGCATCATCGTCGGCGTCCTGTTGCTGGCGCAGACGCTCGGCTACACCGCCCTGCCCGTGGGCCTGATCATCGGCGCGCTGGTGCAGTTCCTCCTGCAGGCCAGCGGCCTGCGGAGCTTCTGGCGCGCCTACCGGCCGCACATCGACCTGGCAGACCCGGCGGTGCGGCGCATCCTGTCGCTGGCGGGCACGGTCGCGGCGGGGCTGGTGGTCACCGCCGTGGGCAGCCTGATCGATCGCAACCTGGCGTTGCGCCTGCCGGAAGGCAACCTCACGTCCATGGACTACGCGACGCGCATCATCCAGTTTCCGCTCGGGATCGTCGGACTGGCGGTGTCGTACGCGATCCTGCCGACGCTGTCGCGCCTGAACCCGGGCGGCGGCGGCAGCCTCGGCGAGTACCGCGACGCCCTGGCCTTCGGCATCAAGCTCGTCCTGCTGCTCATCCTGCCGTCGCTGGCCATCATCGCCGCCCTCTCGGAGCCGATCGTTGCCCTCGTCTTCCAGCGCAATGCCTTCTCACCCGAAGACACCGCCCGCACCGCGGGCATCTTTCTGTTCTACTCGCCCCAACTGCCGTTCACCGCCGTCGACTACCTGCTCATCAACGCCTTCTACGCACGGCAGAACGCGCGCACGCCGGTCATCGTCGGCGTCGTGTGCGTGTTCATCTACCTGATCGTCGCGCTGTCGACGATCGGCTGGTTGGGCGCGCGCGGTCTGGCGCTGGCCAACGCGGTGCAGAACAGCAGCCACGCCGTCATCCTGCTGGTGCTGCTGCGCCGCGCGCTGCCTGGCCTGCGGCTGGGCGCCGCGCTGTGGCCCTTCCTGATCCGCGTCGTGCCGACGTCAGCGGCCGTCGCGCTGGCCCTCTTCCTGGCCTGGCCGACGCTCAGCCACCTGGGCAACTTCACCGGTCTGCTGATCGCTGTGCTCCTCGCGCTGGTCGTGTACGTCGTCGCGCTCTGGCTTCTCGGTGTGTCCGAAGCACGTATTGGGATAAGTGTGCTTATGCACGCCGCTGCGCGGCGTGCCAAAGCATGCTCCTAGCCTGATGTTCAGCGGCGGGTATAAATACGCCGGCTATACTCCGGCGCGAATGATTACGCGCGCGGAGGTCGCTCACGTCGCGCGACTCGCCCGCCTCGGCCTCAGCGATGACGAGATGGACCAGCTCGCCTCCGAGCTCGACCACATCCTCGATGCCATGCAGGAGCTGCGTCAGCTCGACACCTCGGCCATCCCGCCCACCGCCCAGGTCATCCCGCTCCAGAACGTGATGCGCGAGGATGTCCCGCGCCCTTCCTGGCCGGCCGAAGCCATCCTCGAAAACGCGCCGCAGACTCGCGACGAACAGTTCCTGGTGCCACCCGTCCTCGAGTGATGGCCGCTCTGACCTCGAGCAGCATCGCCGAGCTGCGCGCTCTCCTCGCGCGACGTGACGTCTCCGCACTGGAGGTCGCCCGCGCTCACCTCGACCGCATCGAGGAGCTGGACGACCGCACGGTCCAGGCCATGCTTACCGTCACGCGCGAGCATGCCGAAGGCCAGGCGCGCGCCGCGGACGCGCGCATCACCGCTGGCGAAGACGCCCCGCTGCTCGGCGTCCCGATGATCCTCAAGGACGTGATGATCACCCGCGGCATCCGCACCACGGCCGGTTCCAGGATCCTGGAGAACTTCCGGCCAATCGAGGACGGCACGATCACGCGGCGGCTGGCCGAAGCGGGTACGGTGCTGCTCGGCAAATCGAACATGGACGAGTTCGCCATGGGCTCGTCGACCGAGAACTCCGGCTTCTTTCCAACCCGCAACCCGTGGGACCTCGAGCGTGTGCCGGGTGGTTCGAGCGGCGGCTCGGCGGCGGCGGTCGGCGCCGAGTTCGCCCCTTTCGCACTTGGCACGGACACCGGCGGGTCCATTCGGCAGCCCGCCGCGTTGTGCGGGGTGGTCGGCTTCAAACCCACCTACGGGCGCGTCAGTCGTTATGGACTGATCGCCTTCGCCTCCTCGCTCGACCAGATCGGCCCGTTCACCCGCACCGTCGAGGACTGCGCCCTGGTGTTGAACGCCATCGCGGGTTACGACCCGTGTGATTCGACGTCGCTCCAGGCGCCAGTGCCCGACTATCGTGTTGCGCTCGGGTCCGCGCCCGACCTGAAGGGCGTACGACTGGCCCTGCCGCGCGAGTACTTCGACGTGGAGGGGGTCGAGCCGGGTGTCGCCGCGGCTGTCAACACGGCCATCGAACACCTGGAGAGCCTCGGCGCCGAGCTCGGCGAAGTCAGCCTGCCGCACACGAAGTACGGCGTCGCCACCTACTACCTGGTCGCGCCTGCCGAGTGCAGCGCCAACCTGGCGCGCTACGACGGCGTGAAGTACAGCCTGTCCATCCGCGAGCCGGGCGCCGGGCTGTGGGACGTGTACGAGCGCTCGCGCGGCGAGGGCTTTGGCCGCGAGGTCAAGCGGCGCATCGTCCTCGGGACGTACGCGCTGTCCTCGGGCTACTACGACGCCTACTACCTCAAGGCGCAGAAGGTGCGCACGCTGATCAAGCAGGACTTCGATCGGGTCTTCGAGGACTTCGACGCCGTGGTCGGGCCCACTTCGCCCAACGTGGCGTTCCCGCTCGGCGCCAAGACGCAGGACCCGCTCGCCATGTACCTGAACGACCTGTTCACGATCCCGACCTCGCTGGCGGGCCTGCCCGGCATCAGCGTTCCAGCGGGGTTTGCCGAAGGCCTGCCAGTCGGTCTGCAGATCATCGGCAGAGCCCTGGATGAATCCAGCGTGCTGCGCATCGCCCACGCGTTCGAGCAGAGCACGGCATGGCACACGCTGCGCTCGCCCATCGCGCGTCGCGAGACTTCTACAACCCCCACGGGACTGAAAACGGCCCAGGAACCACAGCCACTCATTGATGAGCAGCACGACTGAAACCCGCGTCTTCCTCACGGGGGAGTCCCCCCTGGGGAAATATGAATCCGTCATCGGGCTCGAGTGCCACGTACAACTGGCGACGCGCAGCAAGATGTTCTGCGGCTGCCCCACGGAGTACGCCGGCTCGCCCCCGAACACGCACGTCTGCCCCGTCTGCCTCGGCATGCCCGGCGTCCTGCCGGTCATCAACCGCGCCGCCGTCGACTACACGCTCATGACCGGCCTGGCCATCAACGCCACCATCCCCGCGGCCACCAAATTCGATCGTAAGAACTACCCCTACCCGGACCTGGTCAAGGGCTACCAGATCTCGCAGTATGACCTGCCGCTGGTCAAGGGCGGCTGGATCGAGATCACCGTCGACGGCGACACGCGCCGAATCCAGCTCGAGCGCGTCCACCTCGAAGAGGACACCGGCAAGCTCACCCACGTCCCCGGCGGGTCGCTGGTGGACTTCAATCGCTCGGGCGTGCCGCTCATGGAGATGGTTAGCCAGCCCGACCTGCGCACGCCAGCCGAGGCGCGCGCCTACCTGCAAAAGCTGCGCGCGATCCTGCGCAGCCTGGGCGTCAGCGGCGCCGACATGGAAAAGGGCCAATTGCGCTGCGACGTCAACGTTTCGCTGCGGCCTGTGGGCGAGCAAAAGCTCGGCACCAAGGTCGAGGTCAAGAACCTGAACTCGTTCCGCTCGGTGCAGCGCGCGCTCGAGTACGAGATCGTTCGCCAGGCCACCGCGCTGGATGCCGGCGAGACCATTCCCCAAGAAACACGCGGCTGGCTGGACGACCGTGGCGTGACCGTCAGCCAGCGCTCCAAGGAGCAGGCACACGACTACCGCTACTTCCCCGAGCCTGACCTGCCGCCGGTCTTCGTCGACGACGCGTGGCTCAATCGACTGCGCGAGCGCCTGCCCGAGCTGCCGGACGCGCGGCGCGCGCGGTATATGGCCGCCTTCGGCCTCGGCGGATACGACGCGGAAGCGCTGTCGACCGACCACTGGGCAGCGCGGCTCTTCGAGGACACCGTGGCCGCCGGCGCCGACGCCAAGAAGGCCGCGAACTGGATTCAGAACGACGTCGCCCGCCTGCGGGGCGAATCAGACGGCCACGCGCTCGACGCAGAGCACCTGGCCGAGCTCATCAAGCTGGTCGACGAAGGCGTCATCGGCATCTCGGCCGCCCGCCAGGTACTGCCGACGGTGTACGAGACGGGCCGCCCGCCGCGTGCGCTCGTCGAAGAGCAAGGCCTGGCCCAGGTCTCGGACACGGCGGCCCTGGAACAAACCGTGCGCGACGTGCTGGAGGCGAACCCCACACCGGTGGCCGACTACCGAGCGGGCAAGGTGACGGCGATCAACTATCTCAAGGGCCAGGTGATGAAGGCTTCGCGCGGCAAGGCCAACCCGACGGTCGTCGAGGAGCTGCTGAAGCAACACCTCTCCAGCTGACGGCCGCCTCGCGATCCTGGAGGACAGCACGTGGCGTCTCGCGGTGAGCGTCCGCCGACCGCCGACCTGCCAGGTAGACTATTTCCGAAATGGCACGCCTGACCCCCGACCCGACGTTCTATCCGTCGCCCCGCGCCGCTATGCAGGCGCCCCACGAGCAGCTCGCCTACTTCGTGACCCTCAACACCAGCGCCGACAAGAAGCCGGACGCGCTGTGCACCCTGGACGTCGACCCGAGCTCTCCGACGTACGGCCAGATCGTCGGTCGCACCGACATGCCAAACGTCGGTGACGAGCTCCATCACTTCGGCTGGAACGCCTGCAGCTCAGCTCTGTGCCCGACGGCGCCGCATCCGCACGTCGAGCGCCGCTACCTCGTCGTCCCCGGACTGCGCTCGAGCCGCATCCACATCCTGGACACCAGGGCTGACCCGCGTCAGCCGAAGATCGTCAAGGTCATCGAGCCCGACGAAGTGCAGAAAAAGACCAGCTACAGCCGCCCGCACACCACGCACTGTGGGCCCGACGGCATCTACATGAACGCCCTCGGCGCGCCGGACGGCGGCGGACCTGGCGGCCTGTTCGTTCTCGACCACGAGAACTTCACGGTGAAGGGCGCCTGGGAAGCCGACCGCGGCCCGCAGTACCTGGCCTACGACTTCTGGTGGCACCTGGGCCACGACACGCTGATCACTAGCGAATGGGGCACGCCCAACATGGTCGAGGACGGGGTCAATCCCGAGCTGTTCGGCAAGTACGGCCATCAGCTGCACGTCTGGGACCTGCGCACGCGCAAGCACCGCCAGAGCATCGACCTCGGCGCCGAGCAGCAGATGGTCCTCGAGCTGCGGCCGTCGCACGACCCCAACCGCACCTTTGGCTTCGTCAACACGGTCGTGTCGCTGAATGACCTGTCGTCGGCCATCTGGACCTGGCACCTGGACGGCGGCCAGTGGGCGGCAAAGAAGGTCATTGAGATTGCGGCTGAACCAGCCTCGGAAGACGACCTGCCGCCCGCCTTGAAGCCGTTCAAGGCGGTGCCACCACTGGTGACCGACATCAACCTCAGCCTGGACGACAAATTCCTGTACGTCTCGTGCTGGGGCACCGGCGAGCTGCGCCAGTACGACGTCTCCGATCCGTTCGCGCCGCGACTGACCGGCTCGGTGCATCTCGGCGGGATTACCCGCCGCGCTGCACATCCGAGCGGCGCCCCGCTGAATGGCGGCCCACAGATGGTCGAGCTCAGCCGGGACGGTCGGCGGATCTATCTCAGCAATTCGCTCTACGCCAGCTGGGATGCGCAGTTCTATCCAGAAGGCATTCGCGGCTGGATCGCCCGCCTGGACGCCGATCCCAATGGTGGCCTGAGCGTCGATCCGAAATTGTTCGTGGAATTCGACGGCGAGCGACCGCACCAGATCCATCTGGGCGGCGGCGACGCTTCGTCGGACTCGTACTGCTTCCCGTCGTGAATGACACGGGCGCCTGGCTGGCTCTCGCCGGCCTGGGCGCCTACCACGGCCTCAACCCGGCCATGGGTTGGCTGTTTGCCGTCGCGCTGGGCCTGCAGGAACGCAAGCGCAGCGCTGTGCTCAAGGCGCTGCCGGCGATCGCAATCGGTCACGAGGCGTCCATCGCGGCAGTCGCCGCGGTGATTGCCATGGCCCAGATCTTCACCGCGGCCGAGCTGCTGCGTCCACTGGGCGCCATCGGTCTGGTGGCCTTTGGCGTCTTCAAACTCGTCAAGCCTCGATCGCACCCGCGCTGGGTCGGACTGCGGGTCGGTCCGCGCGAGCTGGTCGTCTGGTCGTTTTTGATGTCCAGCGCGCACGGCGCGGGGCTGATGCTGGTGCCCGTGCTACTGGGCATGCCGGCGCCGCCAGAAGCCAGCGACCTGCCAGGTGTGAATTTCAGCCTGGCGACGGTAGCCCAGGACGCGGCGGCGGTGACGGTGCACAGCGCCTCGATGCTGCTGGTGATGGGCACGATCGCCGTAGTGGTCTACGAGCGGCTGGGCCTCGACGTGCTGCGCAAAGCGTGGCTCAACGTCGATCTGCTCTGGAGCGTAGCCGTGATCGCCGCCGGCGTAGTCACCCTCTTCACGTAAAGAAGCCTCGGGAGATCTGGACCGCTCTCAACAAGGTTTAGAGCGCCGTTCGCAGTTCAGCTTCTACGCCGCCTTCTTGACGCTCACTTTGGCGTTGTCGTCGTCCGCGTCTGCCTCGACGATCACCTGGTTGCAGCAGCCGAATACGCGGATCCATGACCAGCGGCCACTGACTGGCTCGAGCACCTGCCAGCGTTCGATAGACGGCTGCCCGCAGCCATGTTCGGTGAGCGAGTCAATCTGGACGAGTTCGCGCATGTGTGTTGATGTAGCCCCCTCGGCGACGATGCCCGTCAGTGCAAACCGACGTGCCGGCGGATGATAGCTCGGCCGTCACGCTCAGCAAAGTTCTCTGTAGAGCCGGTCACGGCCCAGTCACGGTTACGGTTCCGTACATTCCGGCGCCCGGCGAGCCGTGCGGAATGCAGAAGTAGCCATACGTGCCCGGCTGGTCGAACTTGATCGAGAACGTGTCGCCCTGACTGAGCAGCCCCGAGTCCACCGAGCGATCGTCCCACGTGACGGTGTGCTGGATCGCGTCATTGTTGGTCCGGGTCACGGTGGTGCCCGCCGAGACCGTGACGGTCTGCGGCACGAAGGCGATGTTCTGCATGCCGACGTTGGTGCCGCCGGCAGGCGCCGCTGCCGGCGGAGCGGCCGGAGCGCCACCGCCGGCCGGCGGAGGCGCGGGCGTCGCGGTCGGAGCCGCGGCTGGTGCCTGGGTCGCGGTCGCAGCGGCGGGCGGCGCCTGCGTCGGTTGTGGC
>JAFAOS010000389.1 GCA_019247515.1 Chloroflexota bacterium
AGACGTTCAGGCAATCGGCGGTACACGCGCTGGTCTGGGGGGAATCCAGGTCGAACGTGTAGAGTGCAAAGCTCTGGCGGTCGGTCAGCAGGCTGGCGTGGATCTGGATAATTGGTGGCGTAGGCTGCGTCGCCGCGAGGCTCGGGATCGTGCTCGCCTTCGCCGCCGCGATCAGACGGTCGGCGTCGTCTTGCAGGACGAAACCGTCGCTAACCGCCCGATTCGCCGAAGTGGACACTCGGGCGACATAGTCATCGTGATTTGCGTACAGGCGGCCCAGGGTAGGCGCGTCGAAGGGTACGTACTGACCGCCGAGGAATCCCAGGAGCCCAGGGGCGCAGGTCGAGGACCCGAAGTACGCGGCGACCGGCGCATCGATGGCCGGCGTGCGGATGCCACCCTCGGCGTTGCCAAGCTCGTCGCGTCGAATGAGCGAGTTTCCGTCGCCGGGTGGAATCGCCGCCAGGGTTGGCTGTCGGGTCAATTGGATCTGCGGGGCTGTCGGCGGCGGGGTGCCGTAATCCATCCATGTCACCAGATGATCCCACGCGGCGTCCGCCACGGGCCAGATGGGAAAGGGGTTTGGCTGACACGCGGGATTCGGCGTACCCGGTGCGCCACCCACGTCGCGCGCGTGGATGCCGCTCGCGACGGCAATATCGTAGGCACTGCCGGCGCCCACGTGCGGCGCTCCGGCGACTTCCCACGTATGGATCAGCTCTGAATCGGGTTGACGCGCCACCGCGTAGTCCATACCCAGGAGATCGCCTTCGGTCTGTAAGAGGAACACGGGCGCATCCGCATCGGCGCTGAACGGTACGGGGCGTTGATCGCTGATCACACCGGTGCCTTGAATTGGTGGCACGCCGCGTCCGCGACTGTGCAGGAAGTAGCCGTCGTAGGCGTGCGCCAGTGGGTGGAATGTGTTGATGTACACGACCAGTCGCCACGCGCTCTGGGACACGCCCGTCGCTACGATCTTGCGCGGCGTGATCCCGCCGAGCAGCGGCGACGCGGGCGCACGAGCGGCCTCGGCCACCTGCGTCATAATGTCATAGGACTGACCATCGTCGGCGATATTGAGGTCGGCGTAGCGGGATGCGTCCCACTTCTGCAGCGCGTTGACGCCGCCTTGTTGCGCGCTTACACCGATGTATGTGTAGCCGGCGCGCATGAAATAGTCACCGACCTTCTGCCATTCGATGTCGTCGTCGTATCCGGCGGTCACGTTCAGCCACTCGACAACGACCACACCGTTCGCTCTGGCTGGATCGGACGGCCTGCGTACGAGCATGCGGGTCGTGAATGGCTGCACGCTGTCCTGCTCCAGCGTCCACGGCGGCGGTGGCGGGCTGGCGTAGTGGTAAATGCCGGCGGTCCCCGAGATCTCAAACTCGTGTTCAACGTAGTCGTTCGGCAGCGGCGCCGCGGCGAACCACGGGTGCGAGCTGCTGACGCTGGGGAGCTCCTTCGTCGTGTCTACGCCGGTGGGCGTACCCTGCGCTTCGACGGCAGGTCCGAGGACCAGCATCAGCATCAGTCCGACAGTTGAAACCGCTAGACGGGTCGTCCTCATGTGGTTCCCCTTCGCATGGCTATCGGGAGGATTGAATATCGTGCATGAACTCGGTTCGGATCTGCTCTCCACCAGCCGCAATGTAGTCGCGCACGAGGCCGTCACAATCGGATATCGGCCGGCGGCCGACAACGATGTCGGTAGTGCCGTCAGCGACGGGCTGCCCCAGCGCGGCTCCGTTCGTGGTCTGTGTGGGCGAGATCAGGCCGACCGTAGGGTCGCTCACGTTATAGGGAATGAGCGTGTGCTCGGCATCTGAGAGCGTCCTCGCGTAGTTGGGAATATCCGGCGTGTAGATGACCGCAGGGATGCTGGGTGACGTACTTCCAGGGTGTGTAGTTGGCATCGGAGTTAGCTTGCTTCGTCAGAACCGGATTGCCCTTTGCGTCCAGCGTGTAGTCGAGGCCGTTGACACCGGAGGTGAGCAGCAGATCTTCCACACTGCCGAACGGCGCAGCGAGGTAATTGAGAATCCCGAGCAACTCTCGAATCCTGTCCGGACTGGCCTTTTTGAGCGCGGTCGCCCCGAGATAGCCGCCGGTCAGAAAGAACTGCGGCTTCTGCCCGGCGTGCGCCGAAAACGGCGGAATATGCGCTGTTCGGCGTGAGCGCGAACGATGACGCTCCGCTCGACGCGATGCCCCATTGGTTCTGGTTCGGCCGAGTCACTGCCTGGAGGATGCGCTTGAAGTCGTCGGCGTTCTTGGGCGGCATATCGTCGGTGATTCCCGCGGCCTCGAGCAGGTCCTTGCGGTATTGCAACACCGTGCCAATTGGCGGGCGCGGCACAAACCGAACGATTCATCCCCGACTCGACAAGCACATCGCGAAAGCGCGAGCTGACTGCCAGCAGGTCACTTTTGTTGTCGGGATTGATTCCCCGAACGTGAATGCGCATGCGACCCGCCGTACCTTCAGCCAGCCGGCGGATGTTCCGAAGGTCAAGACCGCTGGGAGCCGGAGTCGACATCGAGTCGCCAGGTGGCCGCGAGTTGACGACCGACCTCAAAGGCTCCAGTTTGGGCGCAGGGAAGTAATGAAGCTGGCCCAAACCAGGAACCCTCTGACCGTTCTATCGCCAATCCATGATTCCGTTTATGGCGTGACAGCGAAGTCAGCGAACGCGGCGAGCATCCAGACCACGAACAAGGTCGCCAGAAACGCGCCCGTGTAGATGTGGCCGGTTTTGCGGAAGTAGTACGTGTACAGGCATGCGACCACTGGCCATACCACCAGAAGTGGAATGTAATAGATGGCGCCCAGTCCCGCGGCCGCGGCAGTCCCAAAGTCAGAGCCAAAGATCATCGCCTGGCCGGCGAACAAGGGAATGTAGGCAAGCAGGATCCAGACCAGCGCGCCCAAGGTGAGCACGACCGAGCTGATGACCATCTCGCCGGCGAGACTCACGTTGCCGCTTCGAGGACGAATGAAGCCCGCAAAGATGACGCTCTCTGGAATGAAGAAGATCGCAAAGGGGATTAGATAACCCAGGAAGGCTTGGAAGCGCACTGGCGACATCGGCATGAGCGCGACGACCCAGGCGCGAAAGTCGACCATCCAGACGCTGTTGACCAGCAGCAGAATCACATACAGCGGTGCAATGATCGCGAGCGCCAGCACAAGCGAGTGCCAGACTCGGCTCCAGATCACTCCGCGCTCCTCCCACGCCAGACCGTAGTTGACCGCGGTTCCGCCGAGTCTCGCGGTAAAAAAGCGGTGGTTGACCCAGATCAATGCAAGCGCGATCAAGCCGACGACGACCGCCCAGACCATGTACACATTGGTGAAGTTCTGCGGCCATAGCGCATTGGGGGCCACGAAGCCACCGCCCAGTCCGACGTTTTGCCACACCCAGAGGTAGAGGAGCGGGCCCAAAGCCGTGGTGATCAGCGCCGCGATCCACCAACCCATTCCCGTAAATCCCCGAAATGCGGGCACGGGCTCCGACAAAGGCGCAAACACCCTCGAACATAAGAGCTGTCCGCCGAACGCGAACAGGAACAGGAACGCACCAACAAGTGCGACTGTCGTTCCAAAGACTTTCCAGGGCCAGATCTGGTCGGTGGGGGCCAGGTTGTTCCCACCATCCAGCGTCTGCTGCATCCAGTCGATGGCATTAGCGATAGCTACAGGTGAGTCGGTGGATTCCGGGTGCGTCTCGTAGGGCTGGTACAGAATGCGTGCCGTGCCATCTGCGATCGAGCCGTACAGCTGACCCACCTTGATCGGGTCAGAGGTCCCGAATACCGGCTTCACCACGGGAGAGTTTGGTGCGTCGGAACCCTTGGGCACCAGCACCATGACGCCCAGCTCCGTGGCGGTGCCAATGTTGAATGCGACGTTCTTCAGCCCTTGACAGGATTGGAGATTGGGGACGCCCGGCGCGGTGCACTCGGACTCCATGTAGAAGATGGATTTGTAGCCATCCGGCACTGCCTGCGCGGCAGCCGTGACCGGTCCGAAGCCACCCTGCGACATGCCGATCAGTCCGATATTGTTCTTGTCGACGATCGGCAGTGTGCGGATGTAGCGCAACGCGTCGGGTCCGCCGAAGCCGTTTTCGCCGTTTGCTCCGTTGGAGTAGCCATGACCGGTCATGTCCGCGGACAGGACGACGAAGCCACGCCGGGCGAACTCCAGCGCGGTATTGGACATGTAATCCTTCTGGTTATTCAACCCATGGAAGACGACGATGCCTGGGGCGGCCTTCTGGGCCGTCACACCTGCCGGTGTGTACAGGTACGCGCTGGTGATGTAGCCGTTGGTGCCAAAGATTTTGATGTCTTTGACGGCGGCCGTGCCAGCCGCGGAGTTCAGCCACGAGGCTAGCAGGCTGCCGGCGAGCATCAGAACGATCGACATCACGAGCAGCCGGCTCAGGCCGGTCCTGGCGCGCCGGCTGTCGACAACGGCGCGTTGTTCAGGTGGTGGGGTGATCACGGTGGCCGTGGTGCCATTGCCGCCGGTGGTGCTGGTGCTGGTGCTGGTCATTGATAGATTCCTCCCCGCTCGCTCACGTAGGCTGGTTCCTCGGGCGTGAGCGAATCAACTCGGAATGTGAACATTCGATCAATGGCTGTGCGCGTCCGCGAAATCTCGTCCCTCCTTCGTTCGGCGGACCAGCCCAGCAGGCTTGCCATCTCGTCCGCAAGTGGCTCCAGCCAGCCGCATCCATTGTCGCGGCTGAACAATTGCAATCCCGTACGTCGCCGGTAGACATCTTCGAGACGCTGCGCCATTTCGCATTTGACGGCATAGCGCGTCATGGCTCGGTGCCAATCGAGTCCGGCATCGCCGGACAACTTCGCCGGCAATTGCGCGGCGACCTCGCCCAGGTGGGAGCCGTACGAGCCGCACCACTCGCGCAGTTGCGCGGGCGCGGCCCCCGTCGCGCGAGCAAGTCGATTCCACTCTTCCGCGGTCGGTTGTTGGCCATCGGCACCAGGCAGCGCGGCGAGGCTTGCGCCCCGCGAGTGGGCGCTGCGCGAGCCTGGCATCAGCTCATTGACAATGTGGTCCGCCATGGCGCGAAAGGCGGTGAGCTTGCCACCTCCGACGCTCACCAGACCCGACGGATTGCGGAAGAGTTGATAATCGCGCGATACCGCGGACGGGCTTGTTCGGCGTCGCGGTCGCACCAGCGGACGCAGTCCGACCCACGTGCTTGCGATGTCGGTCTCGGTCAACTGCGCGCCAGGGAACGTGCCGTTGGCCGCAGCGAGAATGTACGCGACGTCGCCCTCCTGGACGCAGGCCGCCTCCGGCCTGCCCACGTAGTCCGTGTCAGTCGTGCCCAGGTAGGTGTAACTGCCGTGAGGAATGGCGAACATTGTTCGTCGTTCGGCGTCGTGGCTGCGCATGACCACCGCATGCGAGAGCGCCAATCGGTGCGAAGGCACACTCAGGTGCACGCCCTGCGTCAGGCGCAATACTGGCCGTGTGCCCGGCTCGTCCATGCGTCTGAGCTCGTCTGCCCATGGGCCAGCCGCGCACAGGACCCGCGTAGCGCGCACCTCGAGCTGATTGCCGCTGACTGTGTCTGTAACGTGAGCGCCCATGACCTGCCCATCTCGGGCATGCAGAAAGGCTTCGGCCGCCACATAGTTGGCCAGGGTCGTCCCAGCATTGTGTGCCGATTGGAGTACGGCGAGTGTGAGCCTGCCGTCATCGGTGCGGGAGTCCGTGTACACGGCACCGCCGACCAGGCCATCCCAGCGTACCTGAGGTTCGCGCTGGAGCACCGCAGGCGCATTTAGAATGCGGTGAGGCACCGGCGCTTGCAGCCGCGCGAACACGTCGTAAATCGCCAGGCCAGCGCGAAGTGCCAGCAAAGTCTCAGGATCCCCCCGATACACCGGAAACAGGAACGGCGTCGCTTCGACGAGATGTGGCGCCATCTTCAGCAGCAACTGACGCTCTCGAACTGCTTCGGCGACCAGCTTGAGCTCCAGTCGGTTCAAGTACCGCAGGCCGCCGTGAATCAGCTTGGTCGAGCGACTGCTGGTTCCCGACGCAAAGTCCGCCTGCTCCACCAGTGCGACCTTGAAGCCGCGCAGGCTCGCCTCGCGCGCAACGCCGGCACCGGTGATGCCACCGCCAATTACCAGCAGATCGAAAGTCTCGTCCGCAAGCCAGCGCAAGGAGCGGGCGCGGTCCATTGGTGTCATCTCGGCAGAGCCTCGGTCTGCCTGGAACGACACCGTGCATCGAGGTCGACCTCCCATAACTGGTGGTTGCTGGCGCTAACCCCGTATGCGCCGGCCTCCAGCGCGGCGCACACCTGCTGCTGGGAAGTGATCATGCCGCCGGCGATCACCGGCCGGCCGCTGCGGTGCAAGATGTCGGCGATGGCACCCGGCAGAATGCCGGGCAGCACTTCGACGACGTCCGGGCGAACGTTGTTCGCCAGTTCCAGGCCAGTGCGCACCGACTGCGAATCAAGCAAGAACAGACGCTGCACGGTCGCCAGTCCCATCGAGCCCGCAGCGGCAAGCACCGAGCCGCGTGTGCTGATGATGCCAGTTGGCTGCCCACGTTGCGCGAGCCAGCGCAACCCGTGCTGATCCTTGGTCAAGCCCTCGACCAGGTCGAGATGCACGAATGCGGCGCGCTCCTCTCGCCGAACTCGCCGAACCATCTGCTCGATATTCAGCAGGCTTCCGCTCAGCAGGAAGATCACGGCCGCAGGACTCGCCAACGCCGCACCCAGCGCGGCTTCGTCGCGAACGGCCGCAATGATCGGTCGCCGACGTAGCTCGCTCAACCAAGATTCTGGCACCCTGCCCTCCGTCTCCATGCAAAAGGCCCCGCGCGTCCCGCGGAATGAGCGCAACCGCTCACAGCCGCAAGACGGGCGGGGCCTCTCAATATCTCCGGCCTACCCGTAACGGTATCTATGCGTGACTATGCCCTCCCGTCGCCGAAGCGGTCAAGAGGCAGATGCGCGCTGTTAGCGGACGGCGACCGGTTGGGCAGGGAATCGCCGGAAGGGACGCAGTGGATGTTGCGGCCTGCGTTGGGAACGGAGGGCCACCACGGCAATAGCCCGGCGCGTTGGGAACGGAGGGCCACCACGGCAATAGCCCGCCGCGTGGACCCGCGAGTGCCTCGAGCGTTTGCGCGCCGCGCGCTCGCGGAATGACCGAGGCTGCAGCTTACGCTCTACGTGCGCTGCTCGGCTGCGCCGCACCAGCGTGAACGCCTTCTCCAGACAGAGCCGCGAGCTGCTGGGTGTGCAGACGCAGGTGTGTATCGGCCGGGACGCCCATCAGCGTCGACAGTGGCACGGTCGCGTCGAACACAACCGCGTTGTCGGAGATGATCCTGGCGGCGATGGGCGTGGCTGCCTGCTCGTCGGTGATGCAACGTGCGAGTGCGATGAGCTCGTCGCCACCGCGTTGTAGCGCGGCGAGAAGCCCATCCCAGCCGCCCGCGGCTTCCGCGACGGACCGCAGATACGGCTCCGACTGCGACGCGAGGTTGTCGAAGGTGGTGGGCACGCCTGCCATGACCCGAGCGGCGGCTTCGGCAATCAGCCGATCGCCGATGACAACGTGCGCGAGCACCATCTCGGCGGTCCAGCCCCCGTCTGTCGGCGGCACGAACCGCCCGTGTCGCGCGGTCTCGACGAAATCGGCGTAGGTGCGGCTCAGATCGTCGGTCTGCATAAACGTAGTCCTCGTCCGTAAGTTTCTACTTACGGTAAGCTACAACTTACCTTCTGCGTGTCAACCAGCCTCTGTCGCCGGCAGCTGGACCGTTCAGGCTGGCGGCAGACTGCGACTAGTAGTCGAGGGTAGTTGACGGCGAAACTATTTCCCTGTAAACCAGTGTGCTGAGCGAGCAGTGGTGGTTTCTCGACGCCTATTTCTCAAGGTCGCGAGTATGGTCGGACTGGCTGCTTCGGCGTGTCAGCTGCTGCCCGCTTCGCCGACCACGCGCGCGCCGACCTCCCCGGCAGCAAACATGGGTATGACGTTGCCCGCCTATGTATCGGTCCAGGGGCCGCCGCCGGACCTGCCGAGTACCGCCACCGGCGCGCGACCCGCATACTTCAGATTCCCAACGACCCTTGTCACGGCAGTACCGCAGGCTCCTGGCAAGGGCGGCGACGTCACCGCACTTTTTTATGTGGTGACCGGCACCCCGCCAACGCCCCTGGAGCAGAACGAGGCCTGGCAGGCGGTCAACAACCAGGTCAACGCGAACCTCAAGGTTGTCTTCGTCAGCTACGCTGACTACCCTGCCCGATTAGCGACCATCCTGGCGGGCAATGATCTGCCCGATCTGTTCTGCATCTCAGTCCTCGGCAGTCTGATCCAGGGCATGCCCGATTTCATGGAGCGTTCGTGCGCTGACCTCACGCCATTTCTGGCAGGAGATGCGATCAAGGCGTATCCCAATCTCGCGAACCTGCCGAGCTCCGCCTGGCCGACCACGGTGTTCAACAACAAGATTTTCTGCATCCCGCAGGTGGATACCAACACCGGTCCCGATCTGCTTGGCAACGGCAAGCAACTGACGCAAGTCGGCGCCAACTTCGACTCATTCACAAGCGTTGACGATTTCTCGCGGATTGCGAAACAGCTCACCGACCCCGGCAATCACTGGGCCATCGGTAGCAACATTCTCACCTGGGTCATGCAGGTCTTTCGGACGCCGAATGACTGGCGCCAATCCGGCGGCAAGTTGACAAAAGACATCGAGACCGAAGAGTACAGAGCAGCGGTCGCGTATTTGCGGAGCCTGTGGGACGCCGGCGTCATCTGGCCTGACACGCCCGCCGCGACCATCAACACGCTGGCCCAGAACTTCTATGCCGGACGCTACACGTTCTGGCCAAACCTGTTTCTGTCGTACACCGGCGCCTGGGATGGCACTTCGGCGCAGGACCGGAATTTCGATATGCAGGCGCTGATCCCCTTCG
>JAFAOS010000400.1 GCA_019247515.1 Chloroflexota bacterium
GCGAGGTCGAGTAGGTGCCGGCGGTGGGGACCGACGCGCACTGGCGGCTATGCCATTCGACATCGACTTCTACCGGAACCCCGACCGAGGCGCGGTCATGGCCTGGCCCAATCGCTTCTCGACGATGGGACTCAGCTGCCTGTTCCCGACGTCAACGCCGTACGGATCGGCCAACAAGTCTCGTAGCTCGAGGGGACGATAAGGAGCCATGCTTCCAAGCAAACACCGCGTATATGCTATGCCACTTGGCCACGTCGCTCGATGGCCGTGGAAAGGTCCAGCCGTGAAGATCATGCTGCGGGCCAACCGGCGCCCGGTGCCAGCGCACCCACGCTCAGCACCTGGCCGCAGGATATCGGACGTCCCGATTACGCAGGACAAGTTGCTCGACCTCGATGGGCGGCGGAGTGCTTGACGCAGGGCAGGGTTGGCCTCGTGCCGCGGCCACACAGAACCTTCGCCGACAGAAGCGGGTCTGCTACCAACTGACCTGGAACCGCATCTGCTGCGTCTGGCGTGCTTTCGCGCTCGTGAGCTATCGGCGCGTACTGCCCCAGATCACGCGGATGGCGGCCGGTGTGCCACCAGGCGATCCGCGGTTCATCCCGGCGTGGGATGACACGTGGCGGCGTATTGGTGCGCAGTTGCAGCTGGCGCCGACACCGACGGAAACCGCCTCCTCCGTGACATCGTAGTACTCCGGCGGCACGGGCGCTGCGAGATCTTCCACAGGTAGCATCATTCGCATGCCAATGGCGCACTACCCGCTTGCACGATGTGTGGCTACCATTCTGACGGCCACGGCCGTTCATCGTTCCCGCAAACTAAGCGTGTATGACCACTCTGCGCGTCAACGGGCAAACGCACGATCTGCAGCTCGATCCACGCACAACGCTCGTCGACACCTTGCGCGAGCATCTCGGCCTCACCGGCACTAAGAAGAGTTGCGACCGCGGCGAATGTGGCGCGTGCACTGTGCATATCGAGGGTCGGCGGGTGCTCGCGTGTATGACACTGGCGGTGATGGCCGATGGCAAGCGGATCACCACCGTCGAAGGCCTGGCGCGGCCGGATGGCACGCTGCATCCGGTCCAAACGGCATTTATCGAGCACGATGCCTTCCAGTGCGGCTATTGCACGCCGGGCCAGATCATGTCGGCTGTGGCATGTATCGAAGAAGGCCACGCCACCTCAGACGACGAAATACGCGAGTTCATGAGCGGCAACATCTGCCGCTGCGCGGTCTATGCCCAGATCAACGCAGCCGTTCGCGCGGCTGCGGCAAGCTCCGTCCTGCATGCAACCGTTTAGCTACTACCGCGCCACGCAGGTCGGCGACGCACTCGCGGTGATGCAGCGCGAGCCGCGGGCACAGCTCATCGCGGGCGGCACCGAGCTCGTCAACTGGCTGAAAGAGGGGATCGCCAGTCCGCCGGTGCTCGTTGATATCAACAGCCTGCCGGACCTCGATGCGATCGAGGCGAACGCTGCAGAACTCAGCATCGGCGCGCTGGCGCGCATGAACGACGTGGCCGCGCATCCGGAGGTGCGGCGTAATTACCCGGCGATCGCCGAGGCGCTCCACAACAGCGCCTCGCCGCAGCTGCGCAACATGGCCTCCATGGGCGGCAACCTGCTGCAGCGAACGCGCTGTCCCTACTTCCGTGCCGACGTCGAGCTGGCCTGCAACAAGCGTCGCCCGGGTTCGGGGTGCGCCGCGCTCGACGGGTACGACCGAACCGCTGCAATCTTCGGCTGGAGCGAGCATTGTGTGGCGACGCATCCATCGGATGTTGCCGTCGCGTTCGCGGCGCTTGACGCGGCCGTCCACGTCCGCGGTCTCGGCGGAGTCGAACGCGCAATCCCGATGACTGACTTCTATACGCTGCCGGGCGAGACTCCGGAACGCGACACCGTGCTGCAGCGCGATGAGCTGATCGTGCGCATCGGCGTGCCCCAATCGCCAATCGCGCGTCGCTCGCGATATCTCAAAGTGCGCGAGCGGACCTCGTACGAGTTCGCGCTGGTGTCCGTCGCGGCCGGCGTGCAACTGGACGCCGGCGGTCGCATCACGGACGTGCGTATCGCACTGGGCGGCGTCGCCCATCTGCCGTGGCGACTTGCCACTGCCGAGCGCGCATTGCCCGGCACCCATTTGAGCGATGCCACAGCCCTACGTGCCGCGATCGAGGACGACTTCGCGGCCGCCCGCCCCCGGCGCCAGAATGGCTTCAAGATCGAGCTCGTCGAACGCGCGGTTGTGCGCACGCTGCAATTAGCCGGAGGAAACGCATGAGTATCGGGCGTCCCTTGAGTCGCCTCGACGGCCCTGCCAAAGTGACCGGCCAAGCCGTGTATACCGCCGACACGCCCGTGCCCGGCCTCGTTTTCGGCGTGGCCGCGATCGCCACGATCGCGAGCGGTCGAATCCGCCGCATCGACGCCAGCGCGGCCTCTGAGTAGCAGTTGGACAGAAACCTACGCTAAGGATTCCTGTCAAGTAGCGGGGTTAGGTGGCGGAGTTTGAGCAGGGGAATCAGCGACGGCGTAGGCTTCGGCGCCGATGCCAGGCGAATTTCTCACTGACGCCCAGGAGC
>JAFAOS010000428.1 GCA_019247515.1 Chloroflexota bacterium
TGGTACCAGTCCGCATTCAGCACCTGAAAGCTATAGAGGCGCCAGACCAGCACCAGCGTGCAGCCGCCGAACAGCGCGCAGACCAGCGCGAGCCGAACCTGGCCCGCCTGCGGCGCGGTGCGCTTGCTGCCCGAACGGCGCTTGAACCAACGCCAGGGCCGCCGACCCTGGCGTTGCTCGGCTGCACCGCGGGTCGCCGCGCTCGCGCGGGCCGCGCGCAGGCGCGCGGACGCCGATCCGCGCGTCCGATTGGGCAGCGCGAGCATGCGGCTCACCTCAGCGCGAGACTTTCACGTATGTCAGCGCCGTCGGCTCGGCGCGCACCATGCCGAGGCGACCGGTCGCCTCGGACTCGATCCACGTTAGCGACTGGCGCTTGGCCAGCTCCAGTTCGAGCTGCTCGTTGCGCAGCTGCCAGTCGTCGCGTTCGGTCTGGAGTCGCTGGATGTCGTAGCCGGTCGTGGCGATGCCGCTGGTCTGGACCAGGTACATCAGCGCGACGAGGCACGCGGCCAGCAGGACCGAGGGCAGCCAGGCGGTGGCCCACAACCGCCCCAGAATGGGCAGTCGCGCGTCGCGCCATTCGAGGGCAGCCGGGCGGAGTTTGCGGCCAGCGCGCCTGGGAGCCGCCAGGCTGCGCGCTGGCCGTGGCAGTGGCGGCGCCGGCGGTGGCGGCGAGACGCCATTGTCTCGCCGCCCGCGGGTCCCTCCCTTGCCGCGCAGCGTGCCGGGCCCGGGTGGTGCAAACCCACCGACCGTTAACGCCATGCGTCGCCGCTCTCGTCTGGCCTGGCAGTCACCGCGACTGGCCGGCGGCTCACGGGCTTCGCTCCGCAACGCGCAACTTGGCGCTGCGCGCGCGCGGGTTGTCCGCCGCCTCGGTTGCCGACGGCCGGACCGGCTTGCGCGTGAGTACCCGCGCCAGCCCCTGCTCCGCCCAGCCGCGGAACCGCCACTTGACGATGCGGTCCTCCAGCGAATGAAAGCTGATCACCGCGATGCGGCCGCCGGGCCGCAGCAGCCGAACACCGCCGTCGAGTCCACGCTCCAGCGCGCCGAGCTCGTCGTTCACCGCGATGCGCAGCGCCTGGAACGTACGCGTCGCTGGATGCGCGCGACCGCGCGCGGGCCCCAGCGCCGCGGTCACCGCGCCAACCAGCTCGCCGGTGCGCTGGAGTGGCCGCCGCCGCACGATCTCGCGCGCAACTCGACGCGCTCGCGGCTCCTCGCCGTTGTCTTTCAAGATGCGTTCGAGCTCGGCCTCGCCCAGCGTGTTGAGCAGCTCGGCTGCGCTGGGCTCATCCCCGTCGGGGTCGAAGCGCATGTCCAGCGGCTCGTCCACGCGAAACGAGAAGCCGCGTCCGCTGATCTCGAGCTGCATCGAGGACAGGCCCAGGTCGAAGACGATGGCGTTCATCGGCTCGAGCCCCAGGTCCGCAAGGTCGCCGAAGTTGGATCGAAGGAAGCTCGCGCGCTCGCCGAAAGGCGCCAGTCGAGCGCGCGCCAGCTCCAGCGCCGCCGGATCGGCGTCGAGTCCCACGAGCTGTCCATCCGGCGACGAGCGCTCGAGCAAGCCGAACGCGTGGCCGCCGGCGCCCAGCGTGCAGTCCAGCGCTCTGAAGCCCGTCCCGCCCCGTGGCTGGAGCGCCTCGAGCGCCTCCTCGAGCAGCACGCTCGTATGCGTATGCGTATGCGTATGCGTGTGCGCGGGCTCGGCTTGCACTCGGGGCTAGGCTCCATTGGCCGCCGCCAGGTGCTCGGCCAGCTCGGCGCTGCCGCGCTCTGCCTCTGAGCGCTCGCGCTGCCACTCCTGGCGAGCCCATACCTCGACCCGGTCGGCCAGCCCGACCACCACGACCTCGGTGTCCAGCTGGGCGTATTCGCGCAAGAACTGCGGGATGACCACGCGGCCGAGCTTGTCCGGCTGGGCCGGCACGGCGCCGGAGAAGAAGTGGCGCTGGAGTCGGCGGGCGTCGCTCTGCCAGGGATTGAGGGTGCGGACACGCTCGGCCTGCGCTCGCCAGCTGTCGGTGTCCCAGATGACGAGGCAACGATCGAGCCCGCGGGTGAGGACCAGCCCATCCTGGAGGGCTGGACGGAACCGCGCGGGTACCGCGAGGCGACTTTTGTCGTCGATCGAGTGTTCAAACTCGCCGAGGAACAGCGTCGGCGGCGCCATGCGTCACCCGGACCCCACTTCGCTCCACTTTTTACCACGTTCTTCCACTGTAGGGGTCGCACGCATGCCGGGAGGAGCGGGCGTATTCCAAAGCCGTGACAAGTTCGCCGTCAGGTGTCAGGGCCGTGAGGCGGGGGAAGTTTCGGCCGAGGAGGCTGCTGGCGCGGCTGGCGGCTCGCTCGCGGGCTGGAGACGTGTCAACTCGCGGTAAGTCAGTTCTACGGCGCCAGGCGGCATCGCCAGTGGGTCGCTTCGCACGGTTCTGCCGCGCCATGGCGTGCGTCTCTCGGGGCGCGGCGTTTTGTTTCTTCGTCGATTTATCGCCAGCGGCCGCGTCGTCGGCGGGGAACCCACGCGACCCCCAGTGACCGGGGTGACGCGCCTGAGCGCCTAGCGGCTCACCGCGACCAGCTTCTCGCCCCGCACCTCGGCGTACAGCGCCAGGTGCTCCTCGGCGATCCGATCCCAGCCATAGCCGAGCACCGACTCGCGCGCTTGCCCCGCCAGGTGCCTGCGCAGCGCGTCGTCGGTGAGCACGCGCCGCAACCGTTCCGCGAACAGCTCGGCGTCGCGCCACGGCACCAGCAGCCCCGTTTCACCATCGCGGACGATCGATCGCAGTCCGCCCACGCGCGTCGCTACGACGGGCGTGCCGCACGCCAGCGACTCAACCGCGACCAGCCCGAACGACTCGTAGCTCGACGGCATCACCGAAACGTCCGCCGCCGAGTAATACGTCGGCAGCTCCTCGTGCGCGAGCGCCCCAAGGAATTGGGTGCGCTCGGCGACTCCGAGTCGGCTGGCGAGATGCTGCAAGCGGGTGATTTCGCGCGACTCGGGACCCGTGCCTGGGCGGCCGCCGACGATCAGCAATCGCGCATCGAGATCGCCAAGCTGGGCGAAGGCGCGCAGCAGCACCTCGAGCCCTTTGAGTCGCTGAATGCGGCCGACGAACAGCACGACCTTGTGCTTCGCTGCCAGGCCCAGTTGCGCGCGCGCGGTGCGCCTGGGCAGCGGTCGGAATCGGTCGAGGTCGACGCCACCCGGGATGACCACAATCGGCGCGTGCTCGCCGTAGTGCCGAATCATCTGCTGTCGGTCGACCGCGGTCAACGCGACGATGCGTTCGGAGCCAGCCATCGTCCGCCGTTCGATCTCGTAGCGCACGGCCTGCTCGCGCTCGGCGGCTGATTCCGCGACTCGGTTCTTCAACTGGGCCAGCGTGTGGAAGGTGCTGACCATCGGCACGCCCCAGCGATCCTTGAACAACAGCCCCAGTCGACCCGACAGCCAGTAGTGGCTGTGGATCAGGTCGTAGCTCGAGCCGGTCAGCGCCCGAAAACGCTGAATGCCGCAGGCGAAGTCCGGCAAGTAGTCCAGGATGTCGTATTTGTCGACATGCCGATGCGGTCCCGCGTCGATGTGGATGACGCGTGCGCCTGGTGCGTACTCGACGACGTCGGCGACATCCGGCGCCTGGCGGCGGGTGAAGATGTCGATGGTGGCATCCCGCGCGGCCAGCGCGCGTCCAAGCTCGCGGACGTAGACATTCATGCCGCCGGTCTCCCAGCCGCCCAGGGGCGCCAGCGGACAGGTGTGCATGCTGAGAACGGCGATTTTCAGGGACACGCGGACTGCCATCTCATGCTACGGCGACAAACCCACCAACCCGAGGAATTGCCACGGCATTCCCGCTGCCGGCTGAGCCAGAGGCACAAACCGCGCCACGGCGATCGTCAAGCTCGAGGCGGCACGCCGAAAATGGCGCGCAAAAAGATGCGCCGCCAGGCTGGCGGCGCCTGTGAACTCCGTATAGGGCCAGGACTGAGGGGTGAGTTCAGGCGGCCTTTTTTTCTGCCTTTCGGCACTTGGTGCAGCGCAGTTCTTTGCTGGTCAGCTTCTTGTGGAACGTCTGGCCACAATTGATGCAGATCTCGCGGCCTTTATCTTTTCTGCCCATGCCTTGATTGTGGCGAGTTAGGCACGTACTTGGCAAAAGTTGCGCCTCGCCCGGCACGTGGGGCCAGGCAAGTGCGGTTCGTCGAGAGCACCGTGGTGCGAAGAAGCGAGATGGTTGGTCCGTCGAGAGCACCGTCATGCCGCGCGGCCAGCGTGGCACCTAGAGAGCAGCGTGGTCCGTCGAGAGCGTCGTCAGCCATCACATGGTTTGCGCGCCACGTGACGTCCGTTTCTCGCGTGAGACGCTTTTTGCTCGGCACGAGACGCTTTTTCGTCGCCGTGTGACGCTTTTTGCCCGTCGTGTGACGCCTGCCGTGACGCCCACTGGCTGAACCTGTGCGCATGCTGATCTTGCGCTCCTTGCGGCAGCGGCTCACGGCCGAACGTCTCGGCTGGTTCGGCGCGGGCCTGAGCCTCGCGGCCGTCGGTGTTGTCGGCTATCAGGTGGTCGTCGCCTCGCTGCTGAGCGGCCTGTTGCCGACGGCCGTAGCGCTGCCCGGGCCGCAGCCCTCGACCACGCCCACCGATGCCTTTCCGACCCGAACCCCGTTCCCGAGCCACACCCCGTTTCCGACCCGCACCCCATACCCGACGCGGACGCCCTCGCCGACACGCCCGCCGAGCCCCACCCCGACGCCGTACCTCACGCGGACGCCTGTGCCCACCCGCACGCGCTTGCCGACGAGCACCCCGTTGCCGACTCGCACGCCGTTGCCCACCCGCACGTCCACGCCCCTATCCCCGGGCGCGCCCGTATCCCCCGACGTGCTGGCCACGGCCGTCCTGGCCGACCCCGACGCCGTCGTCGACGCGGTCGCGACTTTCGCCGCGCGCACCAACCAGGCCTTTGACGCACTGCAGACCACGCCACGTCCCCGATGATGCCCCCGCAAGCCGTACAAGCCGTGCAAGCCGCGCCGGCCGATGATCGATTTGCACACTGCCAGCTCGCCCAGGCCCGTCCGCCTGGTCCAGGCCGCGCCGCGGGCCGACACCGCTCTTTGCGGGCGGACACGCCAGTCGCCAATCATCGCGCTCGCCAGCGCGCAGCTTGCCGTGTGAGTGCGCTGCCGACCGCGCGCGGTGCGCCATGATCGTGCTCCTGCTCTGCGCCGCCGCGCTCGCCGGCATCGCTGTCACCGAGCTGACACGCCCGCTGCCGGTTGCCCCGTTGCTCCTGGCCGCGCTGCTCGCCGGTGCCGCGGTCCCGCTGACGTGGCGCACGCCAGTCTGGCGCAGCGTCGCGCTCCTGGCGTGCGCGGTCAGCCTCGGCGCGGCCCGCGGCTCGCTGCCAGATGCCGCGGTGTCGCCTCTCGGCGGCGCCCCACCTGGTGTTGTCGCCACATTCGACCGCGTGCGCGAGTCGGCGCGCGCGGGAATCGACCGCTCTCTGCCTGAGCCGCAGGCCTCGCTCGCCGCGGGCGTGCTGCTCGGCGGCAGCGGCCAGCTTGACCCTGCCTTTCGACGCGATCTGCAGCGCTCGGGTCTCGGCCACCTGATCGTCATCGACGGGTTCAAGCAGGTCGTGGTCGCCGCGGCCGTGAGCGCGGTCGCCACGCGGCTGTTCGGCGCGCACCTGGCGCTTCTACCCAGTCTGGCGGCAATAGGCGGTTATACGCTGCTTTCGGGCGGGCATCCGTCGGCGGTCCGCGCCGCGCTGATGGTCGGTCTGGCTCAGGTGGCGGCGATTGGTGGGCGCCTGGCCGACCCACTCACCAGTCTGGGCATGGCGACGCTCGGCATGGCGCTGCTGGACCCGCGCGTGCTGCTGGATGTCGGTCTGCAGTTGAGCGTCTCGGCGACCCTCAGCATCGTGCTGTTGTGGCCCGTCCTGCGCCGCTGGCTCCGCTTGCGCAGTTTGCCCAAGCTGATTGGCGAACCGATCGGGCTGACGCTGGCGGTCACGCTGGGCTGCCTGCCCGTGACGCTCAGCACGTTCGAAATGGTCTCGCTCGTGTCGCCCGTGGCCCACATCGTGGCGGTGCCACTGTTGCCAGTGGTGCTGGTCAGCGCTGGACTGCTGGCGTTGGCCGCCGCGCTACCGCTGCCGCTGCTGGTGTCCGCGGCCGCCTGGTTGGCGTGGGTGCCGACCTCATTGCTGGCGGCCGCCATCCACGTGCTCGGCAGTCTGCCCGGCGCGGCTGTCTCGACCGGCCGACTGCCACCGGCCGCTGCGCTGCTACTGGCGGGCGTGCTGCTCGGCTGCGGCGTCTGGTACATGCCCGAGCTCGCCGCTGCACGCCGCGCCTGGTCGCGCTGGCGGAGCCGTCACCCCGGGGCGCGTGCGCCGGCCGCGACGCTGGCCGCCAGCCTGGTGGCGCTGGTGCTGTTGAATGCGCTGCGTCCAGGCGGTCGGGCGTCGGTGACGCCGCTGGCACTCGGCCGCGGCGAGGCCGTCTTCGTGCGCGGCCCGACTGGGCGGACGACGCTCATCGTGCAGGGCAATGCCGATGGCCGAGCGCTGCTCGACGGCGTCGCCGACCACCTCGCCGTGTGGGAGCACAAGCTCGACCAGGTCGTCGTGCTCGATCCAGGCGCCGAAAAGGCGGTCGGCCTCACCCTGGCACGTTACCCAGCAGACGAGCTGACGCGCGCACCCTCAGGCGTTCAGCTCCAGGTGGGCGCGCACGAGACGCTCTCCGCCGCGTCCGATCAGGGGCGGCTGCGCGTTTCGGTCGCGGTCGCGGACGCGGAACCCGAGCCTAGGTCAGGCCCGACCATTTCTGCAGCCACACCAGGATCACCAGATTGAGCATGATCACAAAGAACATGATGACCAGCTCCATTCCCTCGCTGACGATCATCTGACGTAGAACTCCCTCGCGCTGCGATGTGCTACGCAAACAGTGTACTCGGTGGCCGCGCCGATCGGCTCACAACACCGACCCGGCACTCGGGGGCGTGATGCTGCGCGCCGTGCCTCGCCAGAGGAAGCGTCGCCAGCGCCCGCAGTCGGAAGTGGGGCACCCGGGTCGCCTCCGGGCGTGCGCGTCCGCTCGCGCTACGGGCAAAACCCTTGCGGATTTCGAGCGTTCGGGCGCTCGGCTACTGAGGTCGGGTGTTCGCCGCCTCGGCCGCCATCCGACTCGCGAAGCCGCCAGATGCCATGCCCGAGCCGCTCCCTGACGCGCCACTTGCCGACGCGCTCGAACCACCTGCGCCCGTGCCGCTCGAGCTGCTGCCCGAGGCAGCTGGGGCCGCGTGCGCGCCACCCGAGGCCATTCTCGAGTTGCCGTCGAAATAGGCGCCCTCCTGTACGATAAGCGCCCCCGCATTGATCTCGCCGGTCACGCGCCCCGTCGGACGTATCTCGACTCGCCCCTCACAAAAGATCTGACCATCCAGCTGTCCCGCGACGGTGACTTGCTGTGCGGTCAGTCGCGCCGTCACCCGCGCTTTCTCTTCGACGATGATCGTGCTCTTGCTTTCGATCTCGCCCTGGATAGCGCCCAGCAAGCGCACCGAGCCTTCAGTCTTGAGCGTCCCCTCGAAACTGGTGTGCTCGCCGATCAGGCTCTCAACTTCGCCGTCGTTCAGTCCCCGCGGTCGAGCGTTTGGCACGCTGACGTTCACGTCGTTCGTGGGCCGAAGCGTCGACCCCGTACTTGCCCCCTGTGCTCCAACGGGTGGCCCCGCGGTCGATCCAATGGTCGGGTCGTTGGTATCAGGCACGGCCGGTGCGGCTCCTGTCTCGTCACGGTCCTTGGACAGCGCGCCGCGGAACCGTGTCCATTCCTGTTCTTCCGACTTTTTGAACATGGCCTCCTCCGAGGGCAGCCACTCACCGACGCGCCCCGTCGCAGTATAGGGCTCTCTTGCGCACCTGGACAGCCCACTCCGCTCGGGTGACGCTTGCCGTGACGCCCCCTCCTTACAATCCAGGGCGCGTGTACTCCACAATTTCAGGCAGATGCCCGCACCGCCAGCCGAACTTCTGCTCCAGCGCCTCGAGCGACGCCTGGCGGTGCTGCGCCGCACGCGCCCCGACCTGCAAGACGCGCTCAGCCTGCTCCAGCTGATTGTCGAAACCCAGTTGAGCTCGCCGCGTCCACCGCGGGTGAGCGCGTTTCCGCTGCCGCGCCAGCTTGTCGCCGCGCGACTTCGCGACGGCGTGCCGCTCCTGCACGACCAGCCCGTGACACTCGACATCCAGTTCGCCGCCGACCTGTTCAGTCGGCTCTTGAACGCATTGCCACCCGATTATGATGCGCTCGTGCACGCTGCGACGACTGGCCGACTGGACGCCGAGACGCTCTTCGGCGAAGCCTTGGTCCAGCACGCCGACCACCTCGCCCAGATCGCGCACAGCGCCGACGTGGATGCCGGCTTGCTGAGCGGCATCGCTAGCCACTCGGTCGCGCCAATCCTGCACGCCTACGCCGCCCGACTGCAACTCCTCCTGGACCAGGTGGAGGACACCGCCATCTGGCAACGCGGCTACTGCCCGATCTGTGGTGGCTGGCCCCTCGTGGCCGAGCCGACGCACACGACTGGCGCCCGCCAGGGCTCGGCCGCGGGTCACGGCGAGCGAGCCGTGAACCATCCCGCCTTAGAGGTCGTGGAATGGCTACGTTGCGGCGCATGCGGCGCTCGCTGGCGCAGCCGGGCTGACGCGTGCCAGTACTGCGCCAACACGGACGACGGGACGCGCGGCGCGCTGCGGCTGGAGGGTGAGCGCCGCTTCCACCTCCGAGTGTGTGATCGGTGCCGCGGCTATCTGAAGGTGCGCACGGGGTTTGCTGCAGTGTCCGCCGACGCGGACCGCGCGGACCCGGTGCCCGCCAGCGGATTCGATGGTGACTCACCGTCAGCAAACCGCGCCCCACCCGCCGATGACGCGGTGCACGCGAACGACGTTGTCGATGCTCGCGACGCGATGCCCGCCGAGGCGGCCCCCGCTGACGAGGTGCTGCCAACAAGCGAGGCGATGCCCGCCGAAGTGTCGCCCGTGGAATTCCTCGCCGTCGACGACCTCGCCAGCCGGCGCCTCGACCTGGCCGCGATCGAGCGCGGTTATCAGCGGCCGGCCGGCTGCGGGTACCGCATCGAGCTGGCCGTGCCAGAAGCGGAGTGGATCGAGGAGCTCGCGTGAGCTTGTTGCTCGACGCCACCGAAGCCCTGACGCCGGTCGTTCCGCGCCACTACGTGCGCTTCGTCGGCGACCAGGCCGAAGAGGTGGACGCGGGCGTCATCGGCGAGATCCGGTTCACGATCTTTGTCGAGGACCGCGAGCTGGTCACCTTGATGTGCTCGCCCCACCAGCTGCGGCCGCTGGTGGTCGGCTTCCTGTATCTGGAGGGACTCATCGACGGCGTCGACGACCTGGAGATGCTGCGCGTATGTCTGGAAGATCGTCTGGCCGACGTCCGCCTGGCGCACGGGTTTCCCGACGTTCCGCCGCGCAAAATCCTGACCTCGGGGTGCACCGGCGGCGTCAGTTTCGGCAAATACCTTGACGACATCGAGCAGTTCCGCATTACCGACGATCCTCCTCCCGTCGCCCCCTCGCGGCTGTACGGGCTCCTCCGCGAGCTGTACGACAGCTCGAATCTGTATCGCGCCTCAGGCGGCGTTCATACCTCGGTGTTCGCGGAGGCCGGCAGCGGCACACCGCGCTACGTCGGCGAAGACATTGGTCGACATAACACCATCGACAAGCTACAGGGGATGGCCCTGCTCGACGAGGTGCCGACCGCCGGCGGCATCATCCTGGCTTCGGGCCGCATCTCCAGCGAGATGCTGTTCAAGTCGGCGATCATGCGCGTGCCGGTCGTCGGCTCGCGAACCAGCCCCACCAACCTCGCCCTGGCCGTCGCCGAGCGACTGAACATCACCGTGTGCGGCTATCTGCGGCAGGGCAGCATGAACGTCTACACCCACCCCGAGCGCATCTCGGCGTGAATTCGCCCGGCGGCTACGTCTACGTCCTGTACGGCGAGGACACGTTCGATCGCGACGAAGCCGTCCGGACACTCAAGGACCGCATGCGCGCGCTGCCGGCCGGCGACCACAACCTGTCGGAGCTGGGTCCCGAGACGACGGTCGCAACGCTGCGTATGTCCGCCGACGTGGTGCCCTTTCTGGCCGAGCGGCGCATGGTCATCGTCCGCGGGTTCCTGGGCCGCTTGGCCGGGCGCGGCGCCACCGCCCGCCGAGCCACGCGGACGCGCAAGACCGTTGAGTCGGCGCCGGACGAGTTCCAAACCCTGCTGGACTACCTGCCCGATCTGCCGCAGTCGACCTCGCTGGTGTTTGTCGAGGATGACCGGCTCAACACCGAGGCTCTGCAGAAAGCGATCCCTCGGGGGCGAGCCGCAATTCGCGAATATCCGCGTGTCCTGGATGTCGCCGGCTGGGTTCGCAACCGCGCGAAGCTGATTGGGGTCGACGTCGACGAAGCCGCGGTGCGTGAGCTGGCGTCGCTGGGTGGCGCCGACCTGCGACGACTCGACAGTGAGCTCCACAAGTTGGGCGACTACGCCGCGGGCCGCACCGTCACCCGCGCTGACGTTCGCGAAATGGTCGTCGGTCGCGAGGTCGCGACCTGGACGCTGCTCGACGGGCTGGCGGAGCGGCGCGCGGACAAAGCCCTGTCCGCTCTGCACGCGCTGTACGCCCAGGGCGAGCCGCCCGAGGCGTTGCTGGGTCGCGACATCGCCCCGCACTACCGTCGTCTGATGGTGGCGCGAGAGCTCTCACTGGCCGGCAGACGAGAGCGGGCCGAGGTGGATGTTGCGTCGCTCGGACTCAATCCGGCGACGGTCAGACGCTGGTCGGATCAGGCTGCGGCCTTCGATCGCAGTGAGCTGGAGCAGGCGCTCGACGTGCTGCTGGAACTGGATCGCCACATCAAGCTGGGCGAAACGGAGCCGGAACCGGCGCTGGAGGTCGCCGTTCTGCGGCTGTGCACGCGACTCGCTCCCTCGCCGTCGCGCTGAGCGGCCTCGCAGGTGACTGCGCTGGGGACAGATTTCGCTATACTCCGCGCTCGTGGCCAATACCAGGTCGGCACAGAAGGCGATGCGTCAGGCAGAGCGCCGCGCAGTCCGCAATCGGGCGGCGCGCTCGGCAGTGCGCACGTATGTCAAGAACGCGGCTGGCGCGGTGGCGTCGTCCTCGACCGACGCGGCCGCGGTGGTGCGTGCGGCGGTGCGCGCGCTGGACAAGGCAGCTCAGAAGGGCATCGTGCATCCCAACGCGGCGGCGCGCCGCAAGTCGCGGCTGATGTCGCGACTGTACAAGCTGTCGGTGGCGCCCGTGGCCGTGGCCGAGACGACGCCCGCGAAGCCGACACGCCGCGCGGCGGGGACACGCGCGACTGGCACGCGGACGCGCAGAACTACCACGGGCACGACCAGCCGCACGCGCCGCACGAGCTAGGCCTGGGGCCGCGGAAAGACGTCAGTCGGTGTGGTAGAGTCCGCATAACAACAAAACCGACTGACGAGTCGGTCGGTTTCGTTCCCTATTGGGCGAGCCACTCTGAGAGACTGAACAACCGTGCCGGTCGAGCAGCTCCGCAGCCAGCAGCGCCACCAGCGCATTCTGGATGCGGCCACCCAGGTCTTTTCCACCAAGGGCTACCACGCTGCCCTCGTCGACGAGATCGCCGCCGAGGCCGACACCTCCAAAGGCGGCGTCTACTTCCATTTTCCCAACAAACAGGCCATTTTCCTGGCCCTGCTCGACCGCCTGGCCGACATCCTCCGCGAGCGGGTAGAGTCCGCGGTTGCCGTGCACGGCGATCCGCTCGCGCGCGCCGAGGCGGCGCTGCACGTCGTGCTCGAGACCTTCGGCAGTCACCGGCGGTTGGCGCGACTGTTCCTGGTCGAAGCCCTGGGCGCCGGGCCCGAGTTCAACGCGCGCATGGTCGCGATTCGGGCTGATTTCGCGGACCTCATCCGCGTCCACCTCGACGAGGCGGTCGCGACCGGCGCGATTCCACCCCTGGACACCGCGACCGCCGCCACCGCCTGGTTCGGCGCGGTCAACGAGGTGGTCACCCACTGGGCGCTGGCCAGGAGCCCGGGCCGACTCGAAGACGCGTATCCGACCATTCGCGGCTTGCTGTTGCACGGACTGTATGCGAGCTGAGCCGCTGGCGGCGCGGCGGGTGAGCGCGCCTGGTCGACCGCGACTGGTCAGCACGACTCGCCACGTTGCGGCGGCCGATCCGATCGAGGTATTCGCCGCCGCCTGGCAGACCGAGTGTCGTGCGTTGTGGCTGCGGCCTGCCAGCGGCGAGGCACTCGTCGGCATCGGCAGCGCGGCGGTCTTCGGCGGCTCACCACGGCAGGTCGCCGCCCGGTGGCGTGATCTCGCGCCAGACATCGACATCGACGCCGGCCGTGTGGACGGCGCAGCCGGGCTGGGGCCCATCTTGCTGGGCGGCTTCGGCTTCGACCCCCTGGTCCGCGGCACGCGCCTCTGGAGCGGCTTTGGCGCCGGCCGGCTGGTGCTGCCCGAACGCCTCTTCTCGATGCACGGCGCGGCGACGTGGCTCACCACCAATCAGGTCGTCGACGGACCCCCGCCTGTCTCACGCGCCGTCGACGAGCCGGAAGCGCCAGCGCGAGTCGGGCTCAGCGCGGACGACTGGCAGTCGCTGGTGGGCGATGTGGCGGCAGCGATCAGGCGCGCTGGCGCCGGGCTGCGCAAGGTCGTCCTCGCTCGCGCCACCCAGGTGCGCGCGGCGGCGCCGGTCGACGCGGCGCTGCGACGGCTGGCTCGGCAGTATCCGACCTGCACGATCTTCGCGTTTGCGACGCCCGATGCCTGCTTTCTGGGCGCCACGCCCGAACGCCTGGTCGCGCTGCACAACGGCATCGCGACCACGATGGCGCTCGCCGGCACCGCGCCGCGCGGCGCCACCGCTGAAGAGGATCGGGCAATTGCCACGCGCCTGTTGAACGATCCCAAAGAGCGCATCGAGCACGCCGTGGTCGCCGACGCGTTGCGCGAGTCGCTGGCGCCCCTTGCGAGGCGGGTGATCACCGAGGCCGAGCCGGCCATCCACGCGCTGCCCAACGTACAGCACCTGATCACGCCCATTCGCGCCCAGATGGATGAGGGTCGCAGCATTCTGGATGTCGTCGAAGACGTCCACCCGACGCCGGCCGTCGGCGGCTATCCGCGCGCGCCGGCCCTGGAACTGATCCGCGCACGCGAGGCCCTGGATCGCGGCTGGTACGCCGGGCCGATCGGCTGGGTCGACGCACGCGGCGAAGGCGAGTTCGTCGTCGGGCTGCGTTCCGCGCTGGTGCGCGGCGAGACCGCCACGCTGTTCGCGGGCTGCGGCATCCTCGGCGATTCGGATCCGTCGACGGAGTACGCCGAGTGGGGCTGGAAACTCCGACCGATGCTGACCGCACTTGGAGGCGACGGTTGATGCCGACGGCCGCCGAGAACCTGGGCGCGGCCGTCGGGACATTTGTTGATGGGTTGGCGGCCGCGGGTATTCGACACGTGTGCGCCTGTCCGGGGTCGCGTTCGACGCCGCTGGCCATCGAGCTCGCCCGCCAGTCCGCGATCAGGCTGTGGATGCATCTGGACGAGCGTTCGGCGGCCTATTTCGGTCTCGGTCTGGCGCGCACGCTGCATGAGCCGGTCGGCTTGCTGGCGACCTCGGGCTCGGCGGCCGCGAACTTTTTTCCGGCCGTCACCGAGGCGGTCCTCTCACGCGTGCCGCTGGTCGTGCTGACGGCCGATCGACCCCACGAGCTTCGAGACAACGGCGCGGCGCAGACGATCGATCAACTGCATCTCTACGGGCAGCACGTGAAGTGGTTTTTCGACCTGCCCGAGCCGGACGGGAGCCCGGCCCAGCTGCAGCACCTGGCGACGCTCGCAGCGCGCGCGGTCTCGACGGCCGTTGCCGAGCCGGCCGGCCCTGTCCACCTCAACTGGCCGTTTCGCGATCCGCTCATTCCGGCGCGTGTTTCGAGCCGCGTCGCGTCGCCGCCGGGCGTGCACAATCCGCGACTGGCGCCGGCGCCAGAGCTGATACACGACCTGGCCGGCGACCTCGCGGAGCGGCCGCGGGGTGTGATCGTGGTTGGCGCCCAGGACGATCCGTCCCTGGCGGGGCCGCTCACGCGACTGGCGGCCCGCCTCGGCTACCCGATCCTTGCCGATGGGCTTTCGAACCTGCGGTCTGGCTGCCACGATCGCACGCTGGTCGTCGATGCCCACGATGCGTTCCTGCGTGATGCGGCTACCGCCGAGCAGCTGGGAGCCCAGGTCGTGGTGCGCATCGGCGCGATTCCGACCTCGAAACCCCTCCTCCAATTTTTAGAGGCGCAGTCGCGCGCGCGGCACATCGTCGTCGATCCGGGCGGATGGCGCGATCCGAGCAGCCAGGCTACCGATGTTCTGCACGTCGATGCGAGCCTGTTGTGCGAATCCCTCATGGCGAGCGTTGTATCCGAGCCCGAACCCGAGTGGGGCGCCCGGTGGCAGGCCATCAACGCCGCCGCGCGTCGGGCGATCGAGGCGCACCTGGCTGCCGACGACGACCTGTCTGAAGGCAAGGTCTTTGCACTTCTCGCCGATCTGCTTCCAGATGGCGGGGTCGTCTACGCCGGCAACAGCATGCCGGTTCGTGATCTCGACACCTTTCTGGCGCAATCGGCGACGCGCCTGCGGTGTCTGTCCAACCGCGGCACGAACGGGATCGACGGCGTTGTCTCCAGCGCGCTCGGCGCGAGCGCGGCGGGCACGGGACCGGTGGTGCTGGTCATCGGCGACATCAGCTTCTATCACGACCTGAACGGACTGCTCGCCGCGGGCAAGCACGCGCTGGATTTGGTGGTGGTCCTGGTCAACAACGACGGCGGCGGCATCTTCTCCTTTTTGCCTCAGGCGGATAGCGAGAGCGTCGACGACGATTTCGAGCTGCTGTTCGGTACGCCACACGGACTGAATTTCCGACCTTTTGTCGAGGGGTACGGCGGGCGGTTCACGCGCGTCGAGGACTGGCCAGGGTTCAGCGCGGCGGTTCACGAAGGACTGGCGCGCGGCGGCTTGCACGTCGTCGAAGTGCCCACCGAGCGCCGCCGCAACGTGGTGCAGCATCGGGCGGTGTGGCGGGCGGTTGCGGGCGCGCTCCGGCCCGCGGCAGTCGCCTGAGTGGACCTGCACGTCGAGATCGACGGCGACGGCCCACCCCTGGTGCTGCTGCACGGCTTCACGGGCGGCACCCGCGCCTGGGACGATGTCTGTCCCTATCTGGTGGCCACGGCGCGACTGATCCGTGTCGACGTGATTGGCCACGGCCAGTCGCCCGCACCGCCGGACCCGGCGCGCTACTCGCTCGAGCATGCCGCCGAGGACCTGACCGCTCTGCTCGATCGACTCGGCTTGCAACAGGTAGACCTGCTTGGCTACTCGATGGGCGGCCGCGTCGCCCTCCACTTCGCGGTGCACGCGCGAGATCGACTGCGGCGGCTCGTCCTCGAAAGCGCCTCGCCCGGCATCGAAGACGAGGGTGAACGGGCGCGCCGCACCCAGAGCGACAACGCCCTGGCGGACCGCATCATAACCAACGGCCTGGCGGCATTCGTCGCCGAGTGGGAGGCGCAGCCGCTGTTGCTGCCCGCCGAGCACGTCTCGCAAGGCGTGCGCGAGCGCCAGCACGCGCTGCGGCTGCAGAACTCCCCGCTTGGACTGGCCAACAGCCTGCGCGGCATGGGCGCCGGTCGGCAACAGCCGCTCTGGTCGCGCCTGGCCAGCCTGGACCTGCCGGTGCAGTTGATCGTCGGGCAGAACGACACGCG
>JAFAOS010000038.1 GCA_019247515.1 Chloroflexota bacterium
CCTCGACGAGCCAGACAATGGCATGGTGGTCCGTCGCGACCACCGCCGGGTGGTGCGCTACCCGGGCACGCACGCCACACGCGAGGTGCTGAGCCCGTCGCTGAACGGTCGCATGGTGCTGTTGTGGGTGACGTTTCCTCCAGGCGAAGATGGTCACCAGCCGGTGCGGCACATCGGCGAGGAGTGCGTCGTCGTGGTGCGCGGCACACTCCAGGTCGATCTCGGCGACCAGCACGTGACGCTCGCGGCCGGCGACTGCATGACCTTCGATCCCGACGCGCCACACGCGTTCGCCAATCCCAGCCAGGGGGTGACCGAGGTCGTGGTCGCCATCTCGCCACCCAATCTGTAGGAATCTTCTCGTCCGTGAACAGCAGCCAGGTCGACGCGCCGCGCAGCTGAGTCAATTCGCGACCGTGGCTCTGCGGACCAGAACTCACAATTGACGCTCCACTCGTCGGGGGCTACCATCCCGGCCTTCGATTCACATTTGACACTCATGTTTCACAATGAGAACCAGGCCGCCGAGACGCCGCAGCCGTCGTATGCTCGTTCGATCGAGCTGTACCACCAGGCCTGCGGAGCGCTCGCCGGCGGTGTCAGCAGCAACTTCCGACTCGGTGGTGAGCCAGTCCCGCTTTTTTTCAGCGCCGGTCACGGCGCGCAGCTGATCGACGTCGACGGCAACACGCACCTTGATTACGTGCTCCGGCATGGGACCCAACATTCTTGGCCACGCGCCCGAGCCCGTCGTGCGCGCGGTCGCCGACAGCCTGGCGCTCGGACAACTGTTCGCCGGTCAGCACCCGGCCGAACTCGAGTTGGCCGAGCGCGTGCAGGCGAGCGTCCCGTGCGCCGGCCAACGTCAATGGGGTCGTGTACCCCGTGGACGAAGGTGTGCGGCTGGCCATGCAGCGCACGGATGGTCCCATCGTGCTGGTGGACCTCGGCGACGATCCCGGCAGCCGCGTGCACCGCCGACAGTCCGGTCGTGCTCGAAAGTCTGCTGCGCCTGGGCGCCCGCGACGCGGTCGTCACGCTGCGTGATGCGCCTGCCGTCGAAGCCGCTCGCCGGGCTGGCATCGGCGCCGAACTGACGCTGGACCTCGGTGCCAGTATAGACCAGCGTTTTTATTCGCCCGTCCGCGTGACCGGGGTGGTGAAATCCATGGACGACGGCGTCTATCCGGTGTGCGGCCCAGTGCATGGTGGCTGGGGTCGGGAGATCAATCGAGAGGCATTTCACCAGGCCAGCGTCGGACCGCGTGTGGTGCTGCGGCTGCCCAACAACGTCGACGTGATCTGCCAGACGACCGCCCAGACCGGCAAAGATCGCGACTTCTTCAAGAGCGCGGGCGTCGTCTTCGAGGACAAGCACCTGATTGTGGTCAAGTCCAACCAGGCGCATCGCGCGTCGTTCGATCCAATCACCGCTGGCAACATCGAGCTGGGGACGCCAGGCACCAGCACTCCAGACTACGCCAGCCTGCCATTCCAGCACCTCCGCCGGCCGCTGTGGCCGATCGACATGGATTTCGAATGGGATCCACCATCGTCGTCGGCGGCGCGCGTGAGCTCTTGAGCTAACTGGCGCGTGGAGTTTGCGCGTGGCGAGGAGCGTAGCCCATATGGTGCTCGACGGCGCGAGCCGCCAGGCGGACCTCTTCGCCCACGCGGGCGATCATCTTGTCGGTGAGACGCGATGTTGGACCCGAGAGACTCAACGCCGCCACCGGTTGAGCCTGGGAGTCGACAATTGCCGCGCCGACGCACCGCGCTCCGAGCTCGTTCTCTTCGTCGTCCAGCGCGTAGCCCTGATCGCGCACGCGGGCGAGCTCCCGCTCCAACGCGTGCAGACTGATTCTGGTATGCGGCGTCTGGCGTACACGACGGTAGTCCGTAAGCAACTGGCGCGCTTCGCTGGGCGGCAGGCATGCCAGCAGCGCCTTGCCGAGGGCCGTGCAGTGCAGCGGGTCGCGCGAGCCGACGTGCGAAATCGTTCGCAATCCCTGCTGAGACTCGATCATGTCCAGGTACAGCACGCGCCCTTCGGCGAGCACGCCCAGGTTCACGGTTTCGCCAAACCTGCGGTGCAGGCTTTCGAGGACCGGTCGAGCCGCTTGCAGCACGTCCAGTCCAGAAACCAGCGAGCCGCCCAGCGCGATAAGTTTCGGTCCCGGCCGATACCGACGCGAGGCGGGGTCCTTTGCGAGATACCCACGCACCTCGAGCGTTGTGAGCACTCGAAAGGCCGAAGTTTTCGAGACCCCGCTCTCAGCTGCCAACTGCGACAGACCCATCTCGCCCGCCGCGACGAGCGTTTCGAGCACGTCAAGCGCTTTGCCGAGGACCGCGACGTCGTAGCGATCCGCTCCGGGTCCTGGACCGCGCTTTTCGGCTTGCGAACGGGAGACGCTCATCTGGTTCGACCGAACGATACCCGCGGGTCGTCATGAGGGTCAACTCAATACAGGGCCTAGCTTTCTGCCTGATCCGTGTACTCTTGCAGTCAAGCGCGGTTCGATACGCGAAACAGTGTTGTGTGAGGCGGACGGACCACACGTGTAGCGCATGTGCAACAGGGGGATAGTCAAATGATTTCAGCTCTCGACCAGGTCATTTCGCGTCGGCGGCTCCTGCTACGCGCGAGCGCGCTGATGAGCGGCGCTGCGTTTGCCGTACCACTGCTCACAGCGTGCAGCAGCCCGGTGCCCGCTGGCACATCTGCGGCCGCTACCGGCGGGCCGAATAGTGCAACGCCAGCCACCAGTAGCACGACCGCGGAATCACCCAGACCCGGCGGCGTGCTCCAGATCGGCCAGGACTTTGGTCCACAGAGTCTCGACCCCGCCAGGAGTGCGGCCTGGGCGTCCGTCAACGTGCAGGAGCTGATCTTCACCGGACTGTTGCGATGGAATAAAGACCTCAATATCGAACCCGACATTGGAACGTCCTGGGACACGCCGGACGCACAAACATACGTGTTTCACCTGCGCGACAACGTCACTTCCACAACGGTCGCAAAATGACCGCGGACGATGTGAAGTTCACCTTCGATCGGATCCTGGACCCGGCCAGTGCCAGCCCGCTGGCAAATACATTTCGATCCATCGATCACGTCGACGTGCTCGACCCGCTAACCGTACGCTTTTCCCTCAAAACCAGGTTCGCGTCATTTCTGCGCTACATGGCGACGATCCCCTGGGGCGCGATCGTCGCCAAAGAGACCGTCGATCAGCTCGACAATGCTCCAATTGGCACTGGCCCCTTCGCGTTCCAGGAACATCAGCGCGACCAGTTCGTCCAGCTCAAGAAACACCCGACGTACTATGAGGCGGGTCTGCCGTATCTGGATGGCGTCTCCCATCGCGTGGGCTGGTAGGCGAGCTCATCATGAATGTGAACCATGTCCGCGTACAGCTCGAGACGCAGTCCGGAGCGCGGCTCTACGACGTACACGAACAGATTGTTCCCGGGGCCGTGACGTCCGGGCCCGTACTCCACCACGCGGCCGCACGCCGCGATATGATCGCATATCGATCGGAACGACTCCCAACCGTGAATCTCCATCCCGATGTGGTGGACATTGACCCGCTCGGCCCCGCCGCGCAGTCCCAGGTTGTGGTGTTCGGAGCTTACGCGCAGGAAGAACAGCAAGTCGCCAACCTGGTCTGAGAGTCGTAAGCCGAGCGTGTCGATGAAGAACCGCGCGCTCGCGCCTGGCTCCGACATCTTCAGGTTCACGTGGCCCAGGCGTCGCGGACGAAGCGCCGGCGGTCGCAACCTTGTCTGGAGGTCCGCCCCCGGTAGACGACACTGGACCACAACGCCGCACGGGTCGCGGACTGCGATGCCTGGCCCGGCCTCGTTGTCGGCACCGACAGGCTCGACCACCTGGCCAGCCTGCGCGAGATATGCGTGCAAGTCCTCCAGCTCGTGGGGTGAGCCAACTTCGAACGTCAGCTCCGAAACCTCGAGCGCGTCGCCCGGCCGGAGCGTGATCGCCGCCGAGGGCGCAGTCGCGCCATATTCACCAGCACACAGCAGGTGCCAGGTCTCGCGGCCGCCCTCGACCGTTTCAAACTCGAGCAGCTCGCGGAAGTAGGCGGCCGTCTCCTGAGGAGACGGCACTCTGACGCCAACGGGCCAGGCGCCGCAGGCGGCGCGCCGGTCCGCCGAGCACATTCACCACATCCACACCTTACCTGAGGGCCGACGCGTCCCGCGACGGCGTCGTCTACGACAGCGCTACACTGTGCCACGTGTCCCCCGATCGCCGCGCCTCTGGAGCAGCCATGCAACGCTTGATTGTCGGCATCTCCGGGGCGACGGGCGCCATCTACGGCATTCGCACTCTCCAGATGCTGCGGGACATCGACGACGTCGAGGTCCACCTGGTGATGACGTCGGCTGCGCGGCTGACCATCATGGCTGAGACCGATTATTCGATACGCCAGGTCCAGGCGCTGGCGAACGTGGTCCACGACATCGGCGACGTGGGGGCCACAATTGCCAGCGGATCGTTTCGCACGTTGGGCATGATCGTCGCGCCGTGCTCGATGCGAACCTTGTCGGCAATCGTGAACTCGGCTTCCGGCAACTTGCTGGTCCGCGCGGCGGATGTGGTCCTGAAGGAGCGCCGCCGATTGGTGCTCCTGCCGCGTGAGACGCCGCTCCACCTCGGTCACTGTCGACTGCTGACCAGCGCCTGCGAGCTTGGCGCCATCCTGGCGCCGCCGGTCCCTGCCTTCTACAATCGACCGACGAGCATTGACGACCTGGTCAATCACACCGTCGGGCGGGTTCTGGACCTGTTCGACATCGATGCCGGCGCCGTCCAGCGCTGGGACGGCACACACGCGGCGCTGGCCACTCGCACCGCGGCCGAACGCGTCAAATCCTCTGGATAACCTGCCTATTGTTTTCCAAGTTGAGCCAGCGCCTCGTCCAGCGGACTGGTGTCGATCAGGTCCGCGTCAGCAACGGCAGCCTTGACGAGGCCCTCTTCGATCCAGAGGTTCTGCGTACGGTGGAGTGAATCGAGCATCAAGGTGGCGTTGGGGTCATAGGTAGTGACTCCTCCGGCGCCGCGGACTTGCTCGGGCGTGTTGGTGCCAAATGACCACTTGACGGCACTGTCGACCAGGTCGTCGGTCCACTGGCCGTGCGTCTGATTGATCTGGCGGGCGGTATACACGAAGACCTTAAGAAACGTCACGACCGCCGCGCGGTTGCTCTCGAGCGCTTTGCTCGAAAAGCCAAGGCCGTTCGTCTGGTACCAGGGCGCGATCTCTTCGGCGGATTTCCAGCGGCTGGCGTACCCCTGCTGTTCGACAGGCGGCCACAATGGCGACGGCACGACCATCGCGTCGACGACGTGATTGCGCGCGATGTTGAGAAAATCCGACGGATCGCCTTTCACGTCATATTTGATGGTCACGTCGCGACCGGCTTCCAGATTGCCACTGGCGATCGCCGCATGTGTGAAGACGTCAATCGGGCTGCCCTGCACGGCGCCTTCAATGGTCTTGCCTTTGAGGTCGGCATAGTCCTTGATCGAGTCCTTCTGGTCGGGCAGGAGCATGAGCCAGCCGCTGACAGGCTGATCCACATTGGCCTGGTCCATGCCGGCCACGAGCTTGACACCGAAGCCCTGTTGAACCTGGTTGAACAGCGCCGGAGATGGCGGAGCCGGCAGAAAGTCCAGATCGCCGGTCGACAGGCGCGGCATCTGGGTAGTGACCGATCCGCGGAAGTGGTCGACGGTGACATCCAGGCCCGCCTCGTCGAAATATCCGCGGTCGAGCGCGGCGTAGAGCACCACGTAGGCGGTATTGCCTTCGGGCAAGCCGATGTGCAGGCTTGCGCGTGGACTCATCTGCGCAAACGGCAGGGCGCCGGTGGCTGCGGCGGCCGAGGTGGGGCTCGGCGTCGCGGCCGATGGCCCGGGCACCGCGCTGCACGCGGTGAGAGCCAGCAGGAGTAGCGCGCTTACACCCAGGTGGCCCGTCAGCTTTCCCATGGGATGGGATGGTACTCCCACTGACGCTCAGCTCGTGACCACCAGTTCAATCGCTGCTCACCGGCAGGGGCCGGCGGCTCCCCATATGCCTCCGTACGCGCGTTGACCCACGCGCCGCCTGACGGTCTGCAGGTGACGTCCCAGACGCGCCTGGTCGCTCGGGAGGGGCATGGCTCCGAGCGTGGTTCTCAACTGTTCGGCCGCCGCCGCCAACCGGACGCAAGCCTCTGGCTGCCAGTCCACGAACAGACAGGCAAGCACCTCGAACAAGCGGGTCAGGCGCATCCGGCTCCCGAACAGCACCACGAGGTCCATCGCCTCGAGCAACAGCGTCGCCGCGAGCTGGCGGTCGCCACGCTCGATCGCGACCGCGCCTCGCAACTTCAGCGATTCGATGAGCCCTGGCTCATCGCCATCGGCCCGCTGGGCTTCGACCGCCTCGGCCAGGAAGCGGTCCGCTTGAGCATGGTTGCCGTCCGCCTCGGCTTCGTGTGCCCGCACGTTCAGCAGGCGCGCGCTCAAAAATGCCGAATGCGTCTTCGCCACCTTTTCCGAAGCGACTCGGAAGTATTCCGCGGCACGCGCCCTGTCACCCGGCTCGACGTGAACGCGAGGTCCGCCGTCGCGATTATCTCCATCGGACTTTCCGCGTTGGCGACCCGCTGCAAGGTCCGCTCTTGCAGCTCCTTCGCCTGCGCCAGGTCACCACGCTGGTAGGCGAGCCGGCCGAGACGGCTTTCGGCCAGCGTTACCGCAGGGGCATTCCCCGTTGCCTGCGCGATATCCACCGCACGGCGGTACACTACCTCAGCTGCCGAATAGTCGCCCTGGTTGAACGCCATCACGCCGGCCCAGACGCCAGCCAGAGGCAGGTCGCGCGCTGTCGAGCCGCCGGATGCAAGATCGAACACTGCCGTCAACCAGGATCGGCCTTCGCTGAAGCTGCCATGAAACCACCAGGACGTGACGAGCCCGAGCACCAGACGCACCGCCGCATCGACCTGACCGCTTTCGAAGGTCCATCGCAACGCGGAACGCAGGTTGTCCAGGTCGGGTTGCAGCCGCGCAACCCGGTCCGCGTCGTTCGACTCAACGACTATGCCCGCAACCAGCCGCAGGCACCAGTCCACATACCGCTCACGCAAGGCCGTCAGTTCCCCTGCTTGCTCGAGATTGGCGAGCAAATACTGACGCACCGTCTCCAGCAAATGGAACCGCGTTTGTTCGTCGTGCTTTACCGCGACCACGAGCGCGTGACGAGCCGATCGAGTAAATCGTCAACGCGTTCCGGAGGGGACATCGGGGCCCGCGCACACCGCCGCGGCAGCCTCGCGCGAGCACCCACCGGAAAAGATCGCCAGACGACGCAGAAGCATCCGTTCCGGCTCGATCAGCAACCGGTAGCTCCAGTCGATCGCGCCGCTCAATGTTCGCTGGCGCGCGGGCGCGGAGCGCGGCCCGAGGGTGAGCAATTTCAACGGATCATCAAGTCGGTCCGCCACCTCAGCCAGGCTCATCGTCGTCGTGCGCGCCGCGGCCAGCTCGATGGCCAATGGCAAACCGTCGAGCAACTGGCAGATGCGCGCGCCACTCGTGGCATGTGCCGGGGTCAGTCGAAAACTCGGCTCGACCGCGCGCACGCGCTCCACGAGGAGCTCGATTGCCTCGTCCTCTGGCGAGCGTTCGCCGGGGTTCCCCTGCCGCATTGCCAGCGGCGGGACCTGATAGATGGCCTCGCCGGCCACGCGCAGTGGCTCTCGACTGGTGCCCAGTATCGTCAGATCGAGACAACTGTGCAGCAGAGCGACCGCGAGCTCGACGCACGCCGCCAGTACGTGCTCACAGTTGTCGAGCACGAGTAACAGTTATCGCGTGCGCAAGACGGCGGCGAGTGTCTCCAGCGGACTCCAGCCGGGGCGTTCCCGCACGCGCAGGGCTCGCGCCACCTCGATGGCTTCAAGATGGTGGGGCCCTTCTACAGCGCTCGCGGCGCCGACCAGGGACAGAAGCATAGCCGCCTCAGAATCGCCTCAACAACACACGTCCCGCGCGCGAGCTGAAACGCGACCTCGGAATTGGTGTTCACCCTGATGTCGCCAGGCCGCCGGCGACCTACGCTTCCGATGGTGAAACAGCTTGCCGTTGGCAGACGTGGCGAGCATCGGCCAGCGCCAACGGCGGTCCGATGAACGCGCTCCACGTAGACGAGGCCACACCACGCCTGTACTCGGAATTGGCCGACTGGTACCCGATGCTGTCGTCACCCGCTGAGTACGCGGAGGACGCACGCATCCTTCTGGACCTGCTCGCCGAAGCGGCGGGTTCGCCGCCGCGGAGCCTGCTCGAGCTGGGCTCCGGCGCGGGCAATACTGCCTCTCACTACAAGCACGTTGTCGATGCAACGCTGGTCGATCTGTCGCCCCAGATGCTGGCCGTCAGCCAGCGACTGAACCCGGAATGCGAGCATCGCCTGGGTGACATGCGGAGCGTGCGTCTGGGACGCACCTTCGACGCCGTGCTGGTGCACGACGCCGTGCAGTATCTGACCACGCACGCCGACCTCCGGCTGGCCATGGCGACCGCCCATGCGCACTGCCGCCCTGGCGGCGTCGCGTTGTTCGCTCCCGACTACACCAGGGAAACGTTCCGTCCGGCAACGACTCACGGCGGCCATGACGCCGACGGGCGCGGGATGCGGTACCTGGCCTGGATCTCGGATCCCGATCCTACTGACACGACGTATGTCGTCGACTTTGCCTATCTGTTTCATGAGACGGGACGGCCGACACGCAGCACGCACGAGCAGCACGTTCAGGGTCTGTTTAGTCGCGCTGAATGGCTCGAGCACCTGGAAGAAGTCGGGTTTCAGGCCTCGGTACGTCCGTTCGAACACTCCGAGCTGCCGGTCGGCTCGGTCGTCGTCTTTATTGGAAGGCGACCCTGAGTTTTCGCCTTGCGAGCGTTTTGTCTGCGAGCAGATCTTCTGAGCAGAGACATTGGTGATTCCACCAATGCTCGGTACTGGACACGCCGGCAGGCGCTCGATCGAGGAGCACGTTGCCTTTGGACGAGCACGGCCTGAATCGGTCCGCGGCGCAAGGTTTGTAAGGTCTGCCGAAACTCGCCGGCTTTAGTGTGGCTCCGTATTCCAGTACATGGAGGGCCCAGCATGCGGCCTTGGAAGTCCCTGGTTTCGGCTACGCTTTTTGCGGGTGCTTTGATGGGCGGCTCAGTGTTGACTGCCGCCGCGCAAGAGAATTCCCCGCCCGCCAGCAGCGACCGGTCGGCGCATCCGGTTTTTGTGCAAGGCAACGATCCCAACGGAAACTCGGTTCTGGCCTATCGCCGCGCGCCCGACGGTACCCTTGCGTTGGCAGCTACCTATCCCACGGGCGGCAACGGTGGTCGCATCGACGGAGCGGCGGTTGATCCACTGGCGTCGCAGGGCTCACTCATCTACGATGCCGATCACGAGCTGCTCATCGGGGTGAATGCTGGCAGCGGCTCCATCTACGCGTTCCATGTCCAGGGCACGGTGCTCGAGGACCGCGAGGTGCTCAGCTCCGGTGGCACGCTCCCGGTCAGCCTGGCTCGCCATGACGATGTGGTGTACGTGCTGAACGCGGGCGGCAGCGGCAGCGTTCAGGGCTACCGCATTGACGGTAATCGACTCCACCCGATCGGCAACTCCAATCGCTCACTCGGGCTCACCGCGGTAACGGGCGCGACGGCCTTCCTCAATACACCAGGGCAGGTCGGCTTTACGCCGGAGGGCGATCAGCTGATTGTGACCACCAAGGCGAACGGCTCGCACATCGACGTCTTCCGCGTGGACCCGAATGGACGCCTTTCCGATGCGCCAGTTGTCAACAACTCCGCCACGCCGGTGCCATTTGGATTCGTGTTCGATCGACTGGGGCGACTGGTGGTTGGCGAAGCCAGTGCGAGCGACGTCTCGACGTATGTCGTCCACGACAACGGCACACTGACGTCAATCGCATCGGCAACGGATTCTCAGGCGGCGCTCTGCTGGATTGACCGGGTCGGGCAGACGTACTTTGTCGCCAACGCGGGCAGTGGCTCGGTGAGCAGCTTCCGCCTGGATGCTGGCGGACGTCCGACACTGCTCGCGACGACCAGTGTTGGCCCGGGCACGATCGACCTGGGCCATGCCGGTGATGACCGGTTTCTCTACGTGCAGCTTGGCGGCAATCGCACGCTTGCCGAACTGAGTGTCGACGGCGCGGGGCACCTCTCGGCGATCGGCACCGTGGCGACATCGGCGACGCAAGAAGGCATCGTCGCGCTCCACTGAGAATTGCCGAAGCACAGTGGGCTCTGACGAACGCAGGTTTACTGATTCCACCTGCGGTGGAGCCCTTGGAGTGGTTCTGTCATCAGCATGCTAGTTTCTGTCCGCTGCGACCGGAAGGGTCAGTGATTCCACCTGCGGTCGGTCTCTCTCAATGGACTGATCTGATGTGAGGCGGTCGTGTCATGACGCTCTGGCGGAGCGCGGCGAACGCCGCGGCATTCTAGATCGCCGCCGCCGGGAGATGGGGGCTAGCCCCCTCGTGGCGCGGGGGAGCGGTCCGTAGGCTGGCCGCAGCCCCTCACCGGGGACCAGAAAGGAACCTCGATGCTGATCCAGGACCGAATCTGTCCGCGCTGCGGCATCAAACGCACGGTGCGTCCGCGCCGGGAACTGTCGATGTGCTTGAACTGCCGGCACCAGTGGCCTGAAGGCCAGCCGCTGCCGCCCGGCGGCCGCACTGGTCTGCCAGCGGCCGCCGAGCCGTCGACGTACCCGTTCACGGCGAGCGAGCTCCGTCGCCTGGCCCACTACCGCGCCGCCGTCGCCGCCGGCTTCTACACCGACAACTCCAACCGGTTGTGCACCGTATTCAGATGCACCCCCAGCCGTTCGGCGGTGACACGCACATTGAACCCGCACTCCACGTGCATGAGCACGGTGTCCGCCAGGGTTACCGCGCTCGGGTTCATCAGTGCGCCACTGCACTGGGCCGCCAACCGGCGCCCAACCGAGTCCGCGCTGAACTCCAGATAGCGGAGTGGCCCAAGTTGGCGTAGATCGATACACGGCTCCCCTTCGCTGGTGAACCGCAGCGCGCGGATGGCCTCCCAGTAGCCCCGGGCCACTTCGCCAATTCCGCGACACGGGGTGCTGAGCCCTGCCTGCGCGCAATTGTCGGCGGACCGTCTCCGGTAGGCGTCGAGCGAGCTGGCGACCACGTCGTGTGCCTCCGAAGCACGGAAGATGCCGACCACTTCGTCGCCGCGTTCGACCACAAACAATGGAAGTGGCGGCACCTGATACTTCAGCGGCGAGCGCCTGCGTCTGCCGGTTGTCATCTCCGGATGCTACGAGGACGACGACGCAATACTGTTCATCTGGCTCAAATCCGACGGACGCCGCCAGCAACGCCGCGTCCGGTCGACTCGTGTAGCGACCCTCCAGCAGATCGTCGAGAATTTCACGCCGCACGAGCTGCGTGCGTCCGGCAGACTGTCTCTGACGTTCGCGATAGCTGTCGGCGAGGATGGTGCCGACAGCGTTCATGTAGTCGGCCAGACTGTTCGTCACGCGCAGCACGGCCGCGGCTGGAGTGTCCCAACCCGAACCTAGCCGACTGATGCAGCCACTCAGCACGCGGTGTCCGACTCGCAGGCCTTCCATCAGTTCGGCAAGCGGGAATGCGTCATCGGCGCGCCGCGCGCCGACCTCGTGCACGAACTCCAGGTCGGCCGGGCGCGCCACTCGTCGTGCGCGTGTGGTTATGACAAACGCGCGCACGTGCTGTTCGCAAAAGAGGTTGAAACGCGTGCGGAAGCGCGGATCGTTGCGGCTGACGACCCGAATGGGCTCGATTTCCCTCACGATGGCGTCGGCCATCTCGGCGCCTACTTCCGATGCGCGCGCCTCGAGGTGGTCGAGCAGGTCGTCTACGGCTGATTGTGGCTGAATCACACTTTTCCGCCTCCCAATTGCCCCTTTCCACCAGTGACACTGTTGGCGAGCACCAAGATACTAGGCTCCGAGAGGAGAGAATCGAAAATGCCGAACTACGTACTCGTGTACAGGGGTGGCGGCGGGATGGCCGAAAACGAGGCCGCGCGCCAGCAAGTCATGGAGTCCTGGGGTCGTTGGTTTGGAAGTCTCGGTGAGCAGCTGGTCGACGGTGGCAACCCATTCGGTCCGTCGGCCGGAGTTTCTTCTAAGGGGGAAGTGAGCAACGGCGCCGGATCGTCGCTGACCGGCTACTCGATCATCAAGAGCGACAGCCTGCAGAGCGCGACGCAGGCCGTCAAAGGCTGTCCTGTCCTGTCGGCTGGCGGCAGCATCGACGTGTACGAGACCTTTGCGGTGATGTAGCCGTTCCGCGTGGCCGGGGGCGGGTGCGATCAGTCGGTTGCGCTCGTCCTCGGTGATCTCTGCCACCGCTCCCCGGGTGCGCGTTATTGTGTGTCTCGGCCCGTGAGACTCTTGCCTATCGCGATGCTCGTGTTCGCCAACGCGCTGTGGGGTTCGTCTTACGTGGTGGCCAAGATCGCCCTGCAGGAGATTCCGCCGCCCATCCTGGCGGCGCTGCGCTTTGGCCTGGCCACGCTGGTGCTGTGGCTCATCGTGCTGGCGCGCGGATCCGTTCGACTTCCACATTGGCGTGACGCGCTCCGCCTGGCCGCCCTCGGCGCGTTCGGCATCGGGGTGAACGGCATCCTCGGCTACACGGGCGTCAGCCTCACGACGGCGACCGACGCGTCGTTGTTGATCGTGGGCGAGGTCCTGTTCACCACCCTCCTCGCCGTGCTGCTGGCGAACGAGCAGCTCGACGCGCCACGCGGTGTGGGCCTGTTGGTCGGCCTACTGGGCGTGCTCGTCCTGATCGCCGGCGGCGCCAGCGCGTCGCTCGCGGGCGCTCCATCCCGTGCACTGGGCGACGTGCTCATCCTGGTGGGATTGGCGTTCGAGGCAACCCACACGGTGCTTGGAACCCAGCTGTCGCGCCGCTACGCGCCGCTCACGGTGCTCACGCTGACGCTGACCGGCAGCTGCCTGATCTGGCTGCCGCTGCTGGCGTGGTACGCGGCGCGTGGTGATCTCCAGATGCCCAGCCCGCAAGCCAGTGCGGGTGTCGTCTACCTCGCGGTGGTGACTGGCGTGGCGTGTTATCTGTTGTGGTTCAGCGTGTTGCGGCTGGCGGGCGCGACCGTCGGCGCGATGTCACTGATGGCCCAACCCGTGGTCGGCGCGCTGTTGGGCATCTGGCTGCTGGGTGATTCAGTCACCCTCAGCACGCTGGTGGGCGCCGCGTGCGTGGTGACATGCTTATGTCTTGCCTCAGGAGCGATTCACCTGCCGGTGGCAAGACGCACGCGCACGTTCCCCCCACGCCCGTGACCGTCGCCGGCGCTGCAACTGGATCATGCATGTCCGTCATGCAGTCAGCACCTCGACCGTGTCGCCCTCGCGGACCACGTGGTCGCGTCCCACGCGCTGCCCCGCAAATCTGGCCGACGGACCCCAGACTCGCGCGCCTGCGAAGTCGCGCGCCAGCTCCGAATGGATGGCGGCGGCCAGGTCGAGCACTGTCGAACCCGTTGGCAACGCAAATGGATCGCCGCCATCTCGGACGTGGACGCGGATCAACCCGGTCAGGCGCCACGCCGCCGCTCTCAGCCGCCCCAGACTGGCGTCATCCAGAATCGAGGTTGCTACCACCAGCAATCCAGGGAACGCCCCGCTGAAGCGTTCGATGGCGTCCGAGCTGGCGTCGTCGCATTTCGTCAATGCGAGCAGCGCCGGGCGCGCGATACCCGCGCGCGCGACCTCGCGCATCACCGAGCGGAGGTCGTCTGGCACTGCGGTGGCGTCCTGGCAGTAGACGATTGCATCCGCTTCGCGCAGCACGCCGAGGTAGGCGCGGCCGCCACCGTGATCGTCGCTGGCGCCCTGGAGCAGCCCCGGAATCTCGACGAACTGGACCAGCACGCCCTCGATGCGCACCAGTGCCGGCACGGGTCGCAAGGTCGTGAACGCGTAATTGCCGATTTTGATCTGCACGTCGGACAGCGCGTGCAGCAGCGAGGACTTGCCGGCGTTCGGTGGCCCGACCAGGGCGATCTGGGCGGCGCCTTCGCGGCGCACCGCGATCGAGTCGCGATAGACGATGCGCGCGCGGGATCGGGTGGCGTCGATTTCGCCGAGCACCCACTTGCGAATGTCCGCGTATGGGCCGTTCTTATAGTTCGGAAGCTCGGAGAGAATGCCACGCAATTCACGCACGCGCTCGGCGCCCTCCTTGCCGACGAGGCGCCGTTTGATAAGGGTCATCTGGGTGCGATGGGGCATGGGCATGATGAACAGGTCCTTCGGCTATAACGCTCGGACTGGCGCGAATTCGCACTGAGACTTGCATACTGGCTGCCTGGCGCTTGCCGGCCGTCAACAACGTGCTTGTTGCGCGCAAGTCGTGGGTCAACGCGAACCGCCAGGTGACGCAGGCGCATGTCGACTCCATTGTGGAGGGCATCGCCCGCGCGAAGGCGGATAAGCCACTGTCGATTGCGTTGATCAACAAGTACTTGCAGGATCGTGCGGGTAGTGAGGAGCAGGCCTCCGCCGCCTACGACTACGACATCGACGAGGTGCTCCGCCTGCCGCCGGAGGTCAAGCCCGAGCAGTTTCGGGATGCGATGGCGCAGTTGCAGGCGGCCGACCCATCGAAAATCAGCGACTTCGACATCAGTAGCGTGATCGACGATTCGTTCGTGGAAACGCCGCGGTGCGGGCATTGGAACGACGAACTAGCGCTTTGTAGGACCAGCCCGCTGGTCTACACTGAAGATAGATTGATGCCAACCAGGCTGCTGGTCTTCAGCGATTTCATTTGACCGTGGTGCTATGTCGGCCAGGCTCGGGTCGACAGGTTGCGGCAGGCATATGACCTGCAGGTGGAGCACTGCGCGTTCGAGCTCCACCCGGGCATTCCCATGGAGGGGCAGCCGGTGCCCTGGTCGCCGCAGCGTCTGGCCGCGGCGCGCTCGCAGTTCGAACAGGTGGCCGCCGCGGAAGGTCTCGAGTACGGAGCCCGTACCCACTGGTACAATTCCGTTCCCGCGCATCAGGCCGCTCTCTGGGCCGACCAGAACGGCGATGGTGAGGCGTTTCGCCGCGCCGTCTATCGCGCTTACTTCGTAGATGGTCTGAATATCGCCTCCACGGACGTCCTGGTCCGCCTGGCCGAAGACGCTGGTCTGGCGAGCAGCGAACTGCGTGCGGCGCTCGCGGACGGGCGGTTTCGTGGCCGCGTTGAAGAGCAGTTCGAGTTCGCTCGGGCGGCGGAGGTTACTGGCGTACCAGCCTACGTGGCGGGCCGCTACATGATGGTTGGCGCGCAGCCGTACGAAGTCTTTCAGCGGCTGATCGACACCGCGCAGGCCGAAAACGACGCGCAGGCGCCATCCCCACCCTGACCCTGGCGGCTAGCGGGTCGTCTGGCGGCCCAGGCGCGCGCGGAGGGCCGCCTGGGCCTCCAGGAACGGACGTTCCAGGAACCCCTGGTGGTCCGCCTCGCCGTGATGATGACGCACGCGCTCGGCGGGGCGCTGTGGCGCCATGTCGCGCACGTACGCCAGCCCGCCTTCGACCAGCGTCAGCATGTACTGGAGTCCATCGCGATCTGCCATCGTCCAGTCGTCACCCACCGCCACGTACACCGGTGACGTGTGGGCGAAGACGCCACGGCGCCAGACGTCGTGGTGCGCCACGGGCTCATAGTTCGGACCTCCCGCCCGCGCGCACAGCCACCCGTGCCCATCAATCTTCACCTCGGCACGCAACGTGAGGGCGCGGGCGCCGGCGGTGTCGTCGCTCTGCGCCACCACCCGTCCGTTGTGCACCAGTTGCAGCGTGTGAATCGGCAGCACCGAGCGTGCACCGGCCGAAACGCTGACAGTTGCGCCACCCGCGGCCAGCCGCAACGTGTCGCCAATCTCCGCCCCCTCGACCGACAGCTCCAGCAGCGGTCCCCCGCTCAGGAACGTGCGCCCCAACTGCAAGTTGCGACACCAGCTCGCATACGTGAACTCCTCGCCTGCTCCCAGCCGCACGTACGTACGATACTGGCCAACGGCTACTTCGCTGCTCATTTTGTCGGTGCCACCGACCAGCGGCAATTTGTAGCCGCTGTTGAGATAGCGGTAGTACTCCAGGTGGTTGAACGGCGCATGCATGATCATCTCCACTGCATCCACCCGACCAGTCGCCACCAGCGCGGCGGGCTCTCCATTCGGGTTTGGAAAGTGGGGAAGAATGACCGTGCCACCCTGGCCATGGCACGCGTCCGCCCACGCGGCCAGGGTGGTGTCCAGCGTGCTGCCGAGGTCCGCTTCGCTCGGGCCATCGGAACACCACGGGTACACCGGCGTCCGCAGCCCCAGCAGAATCATGTGTCCCAACAAGTGCTGCCGATTCTCCTGATTGGTCCAGACCACCGTGCGTCCGTCACGTGAGCTGACCGGCTCGCCGATGAAGTCCTCGGTGTTGGTGAACAGGCTGCCCCACTGCGATTGCAGCAGGTTCACGACGTTCAGGTCCTCCGCTTGCGCCTCGCGCAGGCTACCGTGCGTCGACAGGAAATGCACGTGGGTGTCACCGCTGTACCAGCGCTGCGCGTTCATATCGGTCCAGCGCCGCAGCCGCAGCTCCAGGCGTTGCTGCCCTGGCTCGATGCGCACGCGCGTTCTGAGTGGCTCGTACTCGAAGCCGCGCGCCACGTCCACGAGGACCTCGCCGCGCGGCAGCCAGCCCTGGCAGCGGCCGTCGATATACGCGTAACTGAGCTGCCCGAGGCGCAGGTCGCCCCCGACGTCGCGGTGCCACGTGTCCTGGTTTGAGCCCACGTGCGCGTGGTGGCCGTGCGGCTGGTACGGCACACCGTCGACCGAGCGAAAGTGCACGCGGCACGGCACCGGTTGGCCCGTGGTGTCATCGAGTACCACCGTTTCAACCCAGTTGCGACCATCCTCCACGAGCGTGACGCGGACCCTGTCCGTTTCCACGGAGCGGCGCTCCAGAACCGCCTGCCACTCCACGCTGTCGACGGCAGTGTCGTCGTCGAGCTTGATCTGGAGTATGGACGACGGGACCGCCGCCACCTGCGCATAGGCGGGGCTCGAAGTGCCGTTCACGGGCTCGCCCCACCCCGCGAAGCCGTCCGCGAGAAACGCTTCCGCTGACCAGCGTGACAGCGGATAGACGTATCCGGCGACGCCGCGATCGACCTCCAGCATCAGGTCGTTGGGTCCGACGTCCAGTGGGCGTGCCATCAGGTCCGCGGACTTGAGGTCTAGTCGCACCGGCACCGCGCCCGAGTGGCGCAGCGGATCTTCATCCACCAGTCCCAGCGTTATCGCCGCGACGATCACCTGAGCGGCGCGCGGCTCTAGCTCGATGGCGTGCAGCGGAACGCTCGGCTCCGGATTCCGCCACCGCCACAGGTAATAGTCGCGGGGGAAGCCCTGGATTGACTCCGTTTGCCGAAAGCCGGCGTGCGCCCACGTGCCGCGCCAGCGGGCCTGCAAACGGTCCTGCTCGTCGGTCACGGCCAGGAACGGTCTCTGGCCCCAGCTCAGGATGTCGCCAATCTCGAATCGCTCGCGGATCGCCACTCGGTGGCGGCTGCCGTCGGCCAGACAGAACACGTACTCGGCACACTCGATGCCGACCGGCCCGCCCTCGAGAATGCGCGAGGCGACGAGGCGGTGCGCAAACAGCACGCTGAAGGCAGTCTGGTCGACTGCGATCACGACGCGGTCCGACGAGAGTCCGGGCCCGAGCCCGATGAAGGCCGTCTCGCGTTCGCCAATCGTGAACGGCAGTCCACGGAACTGCTGCGCGCCGGTAGCGGGTTCGCGCCCGTCCCGCGCCAGCGCGGAAGCCGGCACGTTGCGATGGCGCTCGATGTCGACCGGCACGTAAGGCTTATCGGGCATGGCGAAGGTTAGCCGACCGCCAGAAGGCCACGTCCAGTGAGAACTGCTCCTCGATCGATGCGATCGCTTTTGGTATAGGCTAGTGGGTCTGGACCCATTCCTCGACAGAGAGGCACATATGGCGGCTCGACCTCCTCGCGCTGGCAGTTGGAACCGTCGGCAATTCCTCGAAACGATCGCGGGAGTTGCCCTCGTCGGCTTCCTGGCCGAGGCTTGTGGACCCGCGGCGCCGCCGTCCACGGCCGGTGCCTCACCGACCGCCGTCGCACCCGCTGCCGCCGCGCCCGCCGCGACGACGCTCGCGGCACCTACCGCGGCCGCCGCGCCAGCCGCCGTCGCCACCACGCCGCCCGCTGTCGCCGGCCAATCCGGTGGACAGGCGGTGATCTCCCTCGGCGAGCCTGACACGCTGCTCATGAGCGAGTCCCGCGCCCTGGTGACGGCCTACGTCCGCAGCTTCATCGCCAACGGTCTCGTTCGGCTCAAGTACCCCGACATGAGCGTGGTCGAGGACCTGGCCGACAAATACGCCATGTCCACTGATGGCAAAACCTACACCTTCGACCTGCATCCGGGCGTCAAGTGGCAGGACGGGCAGCCCTTCAGCACTGACGACGTGAAGTTCACGTTCGAGTATTTTGCCCACCCGGACAATCCAAAGCCGTTGACGGACGACTTCGCAAACATCGTCGGCGCCAGCGAGTTCAAGGCCAGGCAGGCCAGCGACATCAGCGGCCTGACAATTGCTCCAGACCACGTCGAAATCTCCCTGATGGCGCCGTCCAATAGCTTCCTGGTGAATGTGGCGACAGCGATCATCATGCCCAGGCACGTGCTGCAAGACGCGGCGCCCGCCGATTTTCCCAAGCACCCGTTCGCTCGCCAGCCGATCTATACCGGACCCTTCAAGGTAGACGAGTGGAAGAGCGGAGAATCCATCACGTACTCGGCGTTCGCGGACCACTTCAAAGGTCGCCCGAAGCTGGACAAGGTCGTCCAGCGGATCTTCCCGGACCCGACCACCGCGGTCACCGAGCTGCGCAGCGGCGGCGTTCAGCAGGCGTTCATCGCCAATCCCGACCAGTTCGCCGAGTTTCAGAACAATTCGAGCTATTCGACTCAGCAATTGGCCGGGACACTCGGCTGGTTTTTCTCGTGGGACATGACCAACCAGACCTTTCCGTTCGCGGAGAAGGACTTTCGCATTGCCGTCAGTCGCGCCGTCGATCGCCAGACGCTGGTGGACGCCCTCTTCAGGGGTTTTGCGGAGCCAGGCCACAGCCTGGCGTCACCACTGTCGTGGATTTACAACCCGAACATCCCCGTGTACGACTACGACCCCGCGCAGTCTCGGCAGTTGCTGGATGGGCTGGGTTGGACGGTCGGATCCGACGGCATCCGTGTGAAGAACGGACAGCGGTTGGAGTATGCGATGATGGTCACCTCCACCACCAGGGACTGGTTCCTGGCGATACAGCCGATGCTGCAAGCGGTGGGAATCGGCATCAGCAAAGTCGACGTTGTCGACTTCCCGACCTGGATCAGCCGCCTCAACGTCGGTCAATACGAGTCGACGATGAACGGTTGGGGCAATTTCGCGATTGACCCGCGGGCTGATCTGGCCGCCCAATTCTGGTCGCCCACGAAAGCCGCGCGCGGCGACAGCACCGGTTATAAAAACGATCAGGTGGACCAGCTGTTCGCGCAGGCGACGAAAGCTGCCTCGCACGACGAGGAAAAGCGTCTGTACGATCAGATCCAGGTGCTGGTCGAGGGCGACTGTGTGTACGCGTACCTGTTCCGTCCGCAGCAGCTGGGGGCGAGCATCAACAACCTGGTGCTGCCGAGCGCAAAGATCCAGGCCGAGATCTACGACGCGCTCCCGAGCTGGACCATCAAGAGCTGAGCGGAGGCGGAGCGCTGGCCCGCTACATCGTTCGTCGCCTGCTGCTGATGATCCCGCTGCTCGTCGGCGTCTCGGTGATCTCCTACGCGATCATCGTTCTGGCGCCTGGGGACCCCGCCAGGCTGCTGGCCGACCCTGAAAAAATGACGGCCGAGTCGTACGTTGCCGCGCGCGCCGAGCTCGGTCTCGACGACCCTGGGCCGGTGCGCTACGTCAAAACCATGGTCTCGCTGTTCGGCGGGGAGCTGCGCTCATTCCGGACCCAGCAGCGCGTGGTGGATATGGTCGGCGAGCGCTTGCCAACATCCGTGGCTCTGGGCTCTCTGGCGATCGTGTTCGGCCTGGTGTTCGGCACGCTGATCGGCGCCATTCAGGCGATCAAGCCATACAGCCGCCTCGACGACCTCGGCACTCTGCTGTCGCTGACAGGCTTCTCAATGCCGCACTTCTGGTTCGCGCTGATGCTGGTGATGCTCTTCGGCGTCCGTCTGCACTGGCTGCCCTCCAGCGGCATCCGGCCGGTCACCTCCACTGGCTGGAACCCGCTCGAGATGGCGCCGTACCTGGTGATGCCGACCATCGTCCTCGGCACCGGCTTGCTCGCGTACGTCGCGCGATTCGTGCGGTCGTCGATGTTGGAAACGTTCGAACAGGACTACGTGCGCACCGCGCGCTCGAAAGGGCTCCGGGAGTCGGCGGTGATCGTTCGGCACGTGCTCCGCAATTCGCTGCTGCCGGTCATCACCATCGCCGGATTTGTCTTGCCGTTGCTGATCGGCGGCGCCGTCGTGGTGGAGTACGTGTTCGCTCTACCCGGCATGGGCCGTCTCGCCGTGGACTCGGTCTTCGGACGCGACTACCCGGTCATCCTGACGATCACGATGTTCAGCGCCATCGCGGTTATCATTGGCAACCTGGTCGCCGACGTGCTGTATGCCGTCGTCGACCCGCGGATTCGATTTGGCTGACGTCGCCGCGACTGTCGCGGTCGCGCCTCCATCCGTCGAACGCTCGCGCGCCCACCGTCGCGGCCTGGTGCTGCGCCTGGCGGCCAACGAGCGCGTCGTCGTCGGCTGCGCCGTCCTGGTCGCCACCCTCTTCGTCGCCGTCTTCGCCGCTCAGCTTGCGCCGTACGACCCCAACGCGCAGATCCTCACCGCGCGTCTCGGCCCGCCCAACTCCGCGCACCTGCTCGGGAGCGATCAACTCGGCCGCGACGTCCTCAGCCGGGTGATCTGGGGTTCTCGCGTTTCGCTGGGTGTTGGCTTCTCCTCCGTGGTCATCACGATCGTCATCGGCACGGCCATTGGCATTGCCGCGGGTTACGGTGGCGGGTGGATCGACGGCGCGCTGATGCGGCTGGTGGACATTTTCATTTCGATTCCGGTATTCATGCTGCTGCTGACGATCGTGGCAATTTACGGGTCGAACGTTCCGCTGCTGATCACGTTCATCGGGATTTCGGCCTTCCCTGGTGCGGCGCGCATCGTGCGAGCGGAAGTCCTCTCGCTCAAGCCGCGCGAGTTCATCACCGCCTCGCAAGTGATCGGGTCCAGCCCCTGGCGGATCATGCGGCGCCACATCCTGCCGAACCTGGTTCCAATCATCATCGTCTCCGCCACGCTGCGCGTGGGCGCGGCAATCCTGACGGAGGCGGGGCTCAGCTATTTCGGACTTGGCGTACCGCCACCGGCCCCGACGTGGGATGGCATGGTCGCCGACGGTCGCACGTCACTGGATGTGGCGTGGTGGGTCTCGACCTTTCCGGGCATCGCGTTGCTGGTGGTGGTCATCGCCACCAATCTCGTGGGCGACGGTTTACGCGACGTGTTCGATCCGCGCCGCGCTCACCTCGCCTGAACCCGCGTTCGTCAGAGGGCGTTTGTGGCCGCCAACTTCCGCAGTGCCGGCAATCCTTGTCTAAAGAGAAGCAGAGTCTTTCAGCAATTTATCAGGTCGATGAAAACCTCTCGAAGGGCTCCACCGTAGGTGGAATCACCCGACCAGCGTTCGTCAGAGGGCGCTAGCTTACGTTTGTGACCGCCAGGCTTCCAATAACATTTTCAGGATTTCTCGCCACGAGTCCTCGCGCGCCGCCGCATAGGCCTTCGGCGTCCCACCGTACGCGAATACTTCGCCAGTCAACGGATGTCGCGAGGCGAGCACTGTCGTCGGCAGGTACGGCGTCCCGATCATGTGCCCGGCACCGGCATACGCGAGATGCTTGTAGGGGTGCGGGAAGTGGTGGGCTTCGAGACGCCGCCGCGCGATCTCGGCCATTCGCTCCGACGGCCACATCGCGTCGTCTTTGCCCGAAATCAGCAGCACCGGCCCGTTGATGCGCTCGACGGGAATCTCCGCGCGCTCGGCCGCCTCCTGGTCCTCCAGGTTGCGCAGAAAGCGCGGCGTTAGGGGTATGGGCTCTCCTTTCGGCGGCGCTGGCGGCTCCGCCGACAGCCTTTCGGGGCGCGGCTGCAGGTACGGGACGGCCTCGCCGTGGAACGTCCAGGCCGGGCTGGCGCCGCGCACGCCGGAGCGGGCGATGCCGCCGTGCACGATCCCACTCGGCACGTACGCGATGACCGCCCTCACCGCGGGGAACGTCGCGCCCAGCAACAGCACGAGCTCGCCGCCGCGGGAGGTTCCCGAGACCCCGATGCGGTCGCCGTCCAGGGTGGACTGGCGCTGCACCCAGCGAATGCCAGTTTCAAAGTATTCGAGCGGGATCTCGATCAGGTCCGGCGGAAGGTCCGCGTAATTGAAGTACGCGAGCGCGAATCCGGCGTAGCCATGCGAGGCGTACAGCGCCGCGCCACTTTCGGACAGTCCACCCCCTGAGCCGCTCAAGGTGATGACCACCGGGTGCGGACCATGGCCGGGCGGCACGAACAGCGTGCCAACCAGTCCGTCTTCATGCACCGGGATCCGCTCGACGCCGTCGGCTACATACACGCGCTCTGCCGCGGTGCGCGCCACTGCTGCGGCGTCGACTTCAGCCACGACCTCGATGGGCAAGGGAGTCGGTTCCTTGCGAAAGAACGGCGCCTGGTTCGGTTCGTCCGCCGCCAGCTGCATGGACCAGATCAGGCCCATCGCGTCGGCATCGGCATACGTGCCGGACACCGGCGCCTGCGCGGAGACGTCGATTCGACCGTTGGCGTCGGCCACAAACGTAGCGTGCGCGCGCCAGGTCCGCGCGAGATCGTCGGTCTGGGAGGCACGCAGCGTCACACGCTGCCCGGGTTCGAAGCCATCGAGCCAGATGCGGAGCGGCTCGTCGACCATGCTTCGCGGTGGGTCCACGTGGATTTCGCCGCTGCGAGTCATGTCGCCACGGCCGCCTCAGCCAGTCGGTTTGACCGACCCTGCTCGCGAAGCGCGGCTGCATCGTACACGCGCCCGCCTTTGACAACCGTCCGCACGACGCGGGCGTTTCGAATGTCGGCCAGGGGGTCCGCCTCCAGCACCACGAGGTCCGCCCGCTTGCCTGCCTCGAGCGTTCCCAGCGTCTCGGACTGGCCCAGCGCTTCGGCGGCGGTCACCGTCGCGGCCTGCAGGGCCGCCAGCGGACTGAGGCCCGATTCGACCAGCAACGTCAGCTCGTTCTGCAAGCCCAGTCCGGGCAGCTGCTTGCCCAACCCGAAGCAGTCAGTGCCGGCGAGCAATCGCGCACCTGCCTCGTGCAACATGCCGACCAGCCGCTGCCGCTTGCTGAATCCGTCGCGGGCGGTCCGCACATACTCGCTCGAAAGGTCGAAGATCTCGGGTCGCTCCTCGTGGACAAAAGCCCTTCGCACGTCGTCGGGTACGTCGGCGTTGGCGGGATTGTCAGCGTCGATCGCGTAGCCGTCCATGCTCAATGCCGAGTCCACGAGCAACGTGGGATCGAAGAACACGCGCGAGTCGGCGACGAGCCGAACCAGCCGCTGCATCGACTCGGACTCCAGCTCAAAGCGCTCCCACAGCAGTGTTTCACGGCGTGCTACTGGCAGGCCGTCGAGCCGGTCGGCTTCGTCTGAGGGCAACAGCTCGCGGCCCGTGATGCGAATATGCTCCAGGCAGTCGATACCCAGCTGGATGGCGCGCGTCATCGTGATCGTTCGCGGCACGTGGCCCGTGACGCGGAGTCCGTGGCGGTGCGCGGTGTCCAGAATGACCTGGAGGGATCCTTCCGGTACCCAGTTGTAAATCTTGATGAAGTCCACGCCCTGGCCGGCCAGAAACTCGACCGCTCCGCGTGCGCGCTCGGGCGTGTCGACCATGATCGACATGGGCGGCCAGACCGGGGTTGCGCCGTCCAGCAGAGGTCCAGCGAAAAAGATGCTCGGAGCGGCGTGCGAGCCTCTTGCGATCCGCTCGCGCAGCAGGCGGAGGAGCGTGAGATTGCCCCCAGTATCACGCACCGTGGTGACCCCGTATGCCAGGTACAGGTGGTGGATCTTGTCCTTGTGGCGTTCACCCGTGGTGTGCGCATGCATGTCCATCAGCCCGGGCAGCAACCACGTCCCCGTGGCGTCGATCACGCGCGCCGTTTCGGGCAGCTGTGGCATTGGCCCCACCGCGGCGATGCGATCTCGGTCTACCAGCACCGTCGTGTTGGGATGTGGCGTGCCGGAGCGGACGTCGATGAGCGTGCCGCCGCTGATGGCGACGAGCTCGCTCATGCGCCAATCTCCACGCGCTGGGCTCCAACGCCCGCCAGCGGCAGCACCTCCTGGACAACCCGGCGGAATTGCTCAGCCTGTTTCCAGCTGGTAATTCTCAGCGTCACTTCAGAAAAGCCGAGGTCCCGAATCCGCTGCAGTCGCTCGGCGCACTGCTTCGGCGTGCCGGTGGCGACCCACTGATCGACGAACGTGCGCGGGAATCGCGTGGGGACGTAGTACTCCTCCAGAAAGCGCGTGGACTCCTCGAGCGCCACCTCGCGGTCCTCGTTCACGTTGATGTTGTGGTACAGGTGTCGCTCGAACGTGGCTGGATCGCGGCCTTGCTCGCGTACCTTCTTGAGCGTGTCGTTGACCCGAAACTCCAGGTCGTTCGGGTCCCAGGCAGATGTCTGCCAGCCGTCCGCGTGTCGAGCACAGCGGCGGTGGGTTCGTTCGATCAGCGCGAAGTCGTCGGCCGTCCATTCCGCGAAGGGTTTGTCCTCGCGCGCATTGTTCGCGATCCAGATTGGCGGGCGCGGTTTTGCGACCGGCTTGGGCTCGATTGTCACACCCGTGCAGCGATAGTGCTTGCCCTCGAAGGTGACGTTGTCCTCGGTCCACAATTTCTTCAAGAGCGCAATCCACTCGATCAGGCGACTGACCCGGTCACGCGGTGTGAGGCCGTACAGCTCGCCCTCTATGCGCGCGCCGGGTTGCTCGACAATGCCGGTGCAGCCGACAAGCACGGTGCGCCCGCCTGCGAGCAGGTCGAGGCTCGCCCACTGATAGGCGAGCAGCACCGGATCGCGCAACACGAAACTGGCCATGCACGCGGGTCCCAGACGCACCCGCCTGGTGCGAGCCGCGATACCCGCCAGCAGTGAGACCGATTCCATCCGCGGTTTCCCGAGCAGGCTGTCACCAACCCAGACCGATCGGAATAATCCCGACTGGTCGGCTGCCTCCGCGAGGTCCAGCATCTGGTCCGGGGTGGTGGCGCCCAGAAGCACGCCGCGGTTGGGCAGCGTCAACCCGATGTCCATGGTCGGCTCATTCCTCTCCTACGTCCCAAGCTGATGGTAACCGTCTCGCGCGGGCTGGCTGCCGCCGCGCTTGCGGAATACCCTCGGGGTAAGTTATCTCGGCAGAAGGCGCCTCGATGGATACCGTTCTCCGCGGCCGGGCGATCGTGCTGTTCTTGCCGCAGCCCGAGCCACAGCCGCTCATTGCGCTGCGGCGCCAGTTCGACCCGCTCTCCAGCGCGATCGGCGCACACGTGACGTTGGTCTTTCCCTTCCACAGCGACCTGTCGCCGCAAGCAGTCCGCGAGCACGTTGCGGACTCGGTTCGCGGACTCGAGCCGATCGCCGTTCGCCTGGCTGGCGTAACGGGCGCCAGGGATGTCGGTGGCGCCGACATGTACTACCTGTTCCTGAACGTCAAGCGCGGCAACGATGCGATCATCGAGCTGCACGATCGCCTGTACCGCGGACCCTTCGAGGCGTACGTGTCACGCGAGTTCACGTATGTGCCACACGTGACGGTCGGGCGCTGCAGCGGGATCGACGCGTTCCACGCGGCGCTGGAGGCCGCCGGCGCGACGCCGATCGATTTCGAAGCAACGCTCGACACGGTCACGGTGTACGACGCGGTGACAAGAGCGGTGGAGTCGGCGGTCGCGCTCTGAACCGCGACAACCAGCGCGGCCGGATTACGTCGGCCGCCAGTTGTAAATCCGCCGGAGCGTTTCCCCCATCAGCGCGGCGCGATCGGTGTCAGACAGACGATCGGTGCGGCGAAATGCCTCGACCCCTTGCTGGTAGCTCAACATCCCGACCGCTCGCGTCCAGTCGGTGCCCCACATGCAGCGATCGAAGCCGAACGCATCGAAGACGCGGCCCAGCGGCTCCCAGATGTCGGGGTATGGGAAGGGCTCGCGCGAGAGCGTGCAGGCGCCACTGATTTTCACCGCGACATTGGCGTAGGGCGCGAGCGCCAGCAGTTTTGGAAGATCGGCGAACGGCTGCGCGGGCGGCGGCGGCTCGCGCGGTTGCTGCAGGCCGAGATGGTCGACCACCAGCCGCGTGTCCGGGTTGCGAGCCGCCAGACGTTCGACCTGTTCGAGCCGCCCGGTGCAGGCCAGGTTGACCGGCAGTGAATGCAGGGCCGCCGTGGCCAGGACGCGATTGATGCCGGGATCGGCGGGGTCGGTGGAAACGTCGTCTCTCAAAAACACTCGAATTCCAACCGTGCCCCTGGTGCGGGCCCAATCGGCGATGACGTCGGCAACGCCGGGGTCGCTCGGGTCGACGGGCTTGACCAGCCGGAACCGGTCCGGGTGAGCGGCGAAGACCTCGAGCGCATAACTGGCGTCGTAGCGATACATGCTGAAAGGCGAGACCAGTATGGCCGCGTCCACGCCGACCTCGTCCATGGCAGCCACCATCTGGTCGCCGGTGACCTCGGGCGGCCCGTAGAGGGTGCCGACCCACGGGCGGCCCGGGTGGTTGCGTTCGTAGGTGTGAACCTGGGCATCCAGTGTCAGCACATTTCCCCCTTACGGAACCGTCGTCGTCGGAGCGATACGTTTGGCCATCGATGCTTGCCCGACTGAAGGCATTGTAGGGCTGGAGGGCTCCGCTCAGCCCTCCACCACCAGCTCACGTGGCTGATGCGGCCGCCACGAAATAGCTCAGGACCTCGTCCCAACCTCCTTCGAAACCGTGGCCCTTCAGCGGCACGGACTCGGCGGCACGGTGCTCCATGTCCACTCGCGTCCCGTCGTTTTCAGGAATGAAGCGGACCTCCACCTCCGTTGGCGGATCGAATCCGGCCGCCCAGGTGAACAGCACTCGGTTGGGCCGGTCGAACTCCAGGACCTGACCAATGGTGAACTCTTCACGGTCCGTATACCGCTCGTAGAAGCGGCCGCCGACGTGCGCCTCCAGAATGACGTCCTGCGCCTTTTCCGCGTTGTAGGTGTATTTGCCGGTGTGCAGCGGCCACCAGCGGCCGATCTCATCCACGAACAGGTGAAAGGCGTCTTCGGGTGCGCGGCGGACATGGACTGACTTGTTGATGGAAACGGTTGGAACTCCAGATGTGGCGAGCGTACTCATGGTTGTGACTCCGCAAACTGTTTGAATTCGTCGAGCGCCGACGCCCAGAAGCGACCGACCTCGTCGAGCGCGGCTTGCAGCTGGAGAAATCCGCCCGGCGCCAGGCGGTAGAGCTGCTGCCGGCCGATCTTGTGCGACTCGATCAGACCCGCCTCGCGCAGCACGCGCAGGTGCTTGCTGACGGCCGGGCGAGACATCGGCAGGCCGTGCGCGAGACGACCCGCGGGCTGCGGGCCGCTGGCGAGGCGGGCGATGATCTGGCGGCGGGTGCCGTCGGAGAGCGCGGAGAGGGTGGAGTCGACGGACTCGATGGTCTGGGGCATCGTCGCGGTCTGATTGCGTAACCTTCAGGTTACAGGAATAAGTGTAACCCCTCGGTTACGCGTTGTCAAGTTTTCGCGTCGGAGTCAGGACCACCCGGCGCCCGGATTTGTTCGCGCTCGAGCGTTTATGCTCGACGCCGATGACCAGTGCTGAGCTCAGCCGCGTCTTTGCTCAGGACGGCTTCTCGGTCCGCTTTGACTGGGGGCCGACTGGCGCCCAGGCGCTCGCGACGGGCGTGGACGTGCTGGTGATCGTCGACGTCCTGTCGTTCACGACCGCCGTCGAGGTGGCCGTCGCGCGCGGCGCTCGCGTGTATCCGTACCGCCTTCGAGACGATTCCGCCGCGAGCTTCGCCCAGAGCATCGGGGCGACACTGGCGGTCGCCCGTCAGCGCGTCTCGGTCCAGGCGCCGTATTCGCTCTCACCGGTCTCACTCGCGACCATCCCCGCTGGAACGAAGCTCGTGCTGCCGTCGCCCAACGGCTCAGCCATTTCTGTGCTGGCCGCGCAACTCGGTCGACCCATCCTGGCCGGCTGCTTGCGCAATGCCGCGGCCGTGGCGGCCGCGGCGTGCGCGCGGGGGCAGGTGATCGGCGTGGTCGCCTCGGGTGAGCGGTGGCGCAACGACGGCGGGCTGCGGCCGGCTTACGAAGACCTCGTTGGAGCCGGCGCGATCATCGACGCGCTGCCTGTCGGCGGCTGGTCGCCTGAAGCGCAGGCCGCTGCCGCCACGTTCCGCGCCGCCCGCGAGCACCTGGCCGACTGGCTCATGAACTGTGCATCTGGCCGCGAGCTCGCCGCGGTCGGGTACGCGGGCGACGTCGAGATCGCGAGCGCGCTCAACGCGACGAAGACGGTGCCGGTGTTCTCCTCGGGCGCGTACGCGGCAAGCGCCACGTAAGGGCGAAGGGCTCCACCGTAGGTGGAATCAGTGAGCCTGCGTTCCGCAGAGGGCGCCTGGCTCACGTTTGTGGCCGACCACTTTCGAGGTGATGGCAATACTTCGCTGGAGAACTCCATGGGTTTGACACCCGCCAGCCGGCGATGAAACTCTTCCTTCCCTGTGGGTCGTCAGTACAGGTGTCGACCGATATTTTCGTGGGAGGAGGCCATGCGTCGCACACCTGCCAGCGGCGATGAAAACTGTTCTCTCCCTTTGGGGGTCGTCATTAACGATGTCGACAGACATTTTCGTGGGACAGAAGCTGACTTTCAGCAACACGCAAGGCCAGCGACGCCGAGGAGAGGTCAGCGTTTCGCAACTGTTGCAGCAGTGTGCGGGTCGTGTTGCTGGCGCGGCGATGGGGTTGCTGCCAGGCTCGGGGTAACTCACCAGCGACGCACATTTGCATCAGGAGCCACAAACCTTGCACTTGAATGACACTCCGACCGTCGGCGTGCGCATCACCCGGCGGCAACTGCTACTGCTCGGCGGCGCCGTGATCGGTACTGGCTTGCTGGCCGTCACCCGCGGCGTCCAGGCCGTCTCGGCGGCCGAAGCTATGCGGGATGCGCTCGGCTCGGTCGCGCGCCAGGAAGCGCCGGCGACCTCGCAGACGGGCGGCTTGCTCGACAGGGCGGCACCCAGCGTCACCCCGCTCGCGGTCGCCGCCGAGCCGGTCTTCGGACCACCGACCGACATCGCCGCGGGCTGGGACGGCACGCTCTGGGCGATCGACGGCGCCGGCGCGCCGCATGTGTACGACCGTGCCCAGAAGAGCTGGCAGTTCTACGGCAGCCGTATCGACGCCATCGTTCGCCCGACGGCGAGCCAGGGCGCGACCCCAGGCGGCCAGGCGACGCCAGTCGGCGACACCGCCCAGCTGTTCATGGCGCCACTGTTGGCGGCCAGCGCTACCGCTCAGCCCACGACTACGCCGACGCCCGGGCCTGGCCACTCAGCCACCCCGACGCCGGTCCCCCACACGCCGGCGAGCACCGCCAGCCCAACCCGCGCGCCAACCTCGAGCGTCTCGCCGAGCTCCACCCCGACGGGCACCGCCTCGCCGCTCGCCACTGCCACGCCCTCCCCAACGCCCACGGCCGCGACCAGCCCGACGCCGACGCCGACGGTTGGGTCGAACCCCGCCGAGGTCGTCGGCACGGCGGCGCCACCCGCCACTTACGTGTTTCGGGGGCCGGAAGTCCTGGTCCGCGCCATGGCCGCGTGCGACGCCTTCGGGCTCCAGCCCGGCGATTTGATTCAGGTCGCGGGCAACCCGGAGGTCGACATCGTCGCCCCCGGATGTCTGCGACGGCACGTACCGAACCCGCTGACCCTGGAAGTGATCAACGGACGCTACCACCCCAGGTCCAGGGTGCTGGCGGCTGCCGACTTTCAGCTCATCCAGGCCGGCCCACCCATCCCTGAGATTTTCAACGATCCGGACGGGTTCTTGCAGGCGATGCGGGAGATCTTCGGCCGAACCGAAGCCGACGACGGTCCGAGCACCTCGCCAGCGGACCAGGAGGCCGCGCGCTTCGATGCGCTGACACTCGCGGCCGCAACGCCGAACGCGCCCGTCGCAACCTCCACGTCAGTCTCGCGCACGCCGACCCCGAGCGCCACGGCCACCTCCGCATCAGCCTCGGCCACGCCGACCCCGGGCGCCAGCGCCACTGACGCGAGCGGCGCACCCACTGCGACGGCCAGCGCGGCGACGCCGACCGGCACTCCGCGGCTCATTGCGGACGTCTGGCCGAACCTGCCCGCTTCCTTCAAGCTCGGCGTCGACGGCGCCGCCTATGCCGGCGGCGTGTTGTACCTGTTCAAAGCCGGTCGCTTCGTACGCGCCGACGGTGCTCAGGCGGCCTCAAAGCTGAGCGACCTGAAGGGATGGCCGCAAAGCGGGCCGTGGCAGGAGGGGCTCGTGGACCTGGTCGTCGGCCTCAGTCAGCCCGCTGGCGTGGCGCTCATCCGCGGCGGCCAGTTCATCGTGATCGAACCGGCCCAATCGACCGTGACGCAGGGTCCGAAAGATCTGGGCTCGCTGCTGCAGGGCGACCTGCTGAAGCGGGCCCGGGCGGGTCAGTTGGATGCGCTGCTGTACACCAGCGCCGACCAGCCGGTCACCGCCGTCGAGGGCCCAGCGGTGCTCAGCTATGCAAACTCCTCAGCGGCGCAACCCGCCGCCCGCCAGTACCTCCCGCTGGCCTTTGCTGACTGGCCGGCGACGTGGAATCCGCTGCTCCAGCAGGCGCCGAGCGGTCGGGTCGACGGGCTGTGGGCGACCACGCGCAACGGCGTGGTTGTGCACCACGACGGTAGCAACTGGAGTGAAACGGAGCGTCAAGCGGTGTCGGTGGCCGTCGGCGTCGACGGCAGCGTGTTTGCAATCGGCAGCGACGCCGACCAGCATCAGCTTTTGCGCCTGGATGGTTCCGCTTGGACGCTCGTCGCCCAGGCGGCCGGTCCGCTCGCCCAGGTGGCGGTCGGCGACACCAGCCGCGTGTGGGTGCGCGACACCAGCAACGCGGTCCATCGGCTGGACCAGTCCGATGCCAACGCCCTGCACCTCGTACCCGAGCCGTTGCTCGGCCAGGCGGTGCACATCGACGCCAGCAACGACGGCACGGTCTGGAGCTGCAACCAGGGCGGCGGCGCTTCGCGTTTCGTCTCGGAGTCAACCGCCCCACCCCAGGCCGTCGCGACTGGTGGCGCGACACGGGTAACGAGCACCAGCTTCGGCACGGCCCACTTCCTGGTGCAGCAGAACGGCGCCAACCAGGTCCACGAGTACAACTCGCCGTATATCTTCAAGACCTCGAAGACCTATCAGGTGGGGCGAGATGCGACGGGACTCGCCCAGGGTTTGGGACGTGTCTTTCTGCTCACCGTGGATCGTACCGCCGCGCCGGTGTTCGCAATCGTCGCTCTCGACGCGCACACCGGTGAAGAGCTCAGTGTCTCGCTGGTCGAAGCCGGGCGGATTTACACGCCGCCGGTGTTCGACCCGATCCATGAACTCGTCTACATCGGCGTGGCACCCCTGGATCCGCAGGATCACTCGAGGGGCGGTGAGCTGCGGGCGCTCAACCCGCGCAATCTGCTCGAGGTCGTGTGGTCGTATCCAACGCCGGCGGGCGTTGACGCCGCACCCGCGCTCTTCGGCACGTCGCTGTGTTTCGGCGACCGAACGACAACCCTGCACATGCTGGACACCAGCCCGGCGCTGGCTGGCGGGAAACCGACACTCAGGTGGCAGTGGCAGACTTTTACGCCTCCCCAACCTCAGCCGGGCACGTCCTTCTCTATTCTCCAGGCGTTCATGCCGACACCGTTACTCGCGAACGGGAATGTCTACGCGATGGCTTGGGTCACATCCTCCCAGCGGCTGTTCGCAAACGGTCCGACCTTCACCTTTCTCGGCCAGAGCGTGGCCGTCTGCGGTGCCGGCGATAGCAGCAACCAGGCCTCGGGAGGCTGGTCGTTCCCTGTCCCAGGCGCCGAGATCTCTTTCCGCGCTAACCAGGGGCTGGCGCTCGGTCGCGCGTCGTTCAACGGCGAGACCAGGACAGCAGTATTTGCGGTGCTCGACGCCAGACTGGTCGCGATCAACGTTCAGGATCTGACGGGGCTCGGGACCATTCTCCCCGCTGACATGATTGCCTTCTATCAGGCCAATGCAACGATCGCCAGCAGCCTGACCTACGACAACGGCGTCCTGTGGTTCGGGGACTACGACGGCAACCTGTACGCCATCGACGAGAACCTCAAGTCCGTACACCAGACGCCTGTTCGCGTCGGGCAAGGCGGTTCCAGCAAAGGCCTGCTGACCGCGCCGCTCCCGTACCAGGGTTCAATCCTGTGCGGTGTCGCCGACGAGGAACGCCCCGGCCGGCTGGTGGCGTTCGATCCGTCTTCGGGCACGCTGTCCACACTGGACACCGGCCAGACCGCGATCGGGTCATTCTCAGGATCGGTCAGCAACGGCGTCATCTATGCCGCCGGCACGTTCACCATCGGCAGTGCCGACCCCAGGCTGGTGCCCCAGGCCCTCGGGATTCGCGTCGATGCGCTGGTGCAGGACCAGCGCGACTTCATCGTCGAGTCGCAGCTCATGCAGGACTTCGACGACCCGTCACAGCCCACGCATAACCCCAACGGCGTGGCCCGCTACCAGACCCACCTCACCATCGTGGACGAGAACAAGGCGCCGCGGCCGCGCGAAGCCGTGAAGATCTGGGCCGATCGACCGACCACGCTGGTTGTCGATGGCCAGAGCTACACCGTCGGGCCGGCCGACTCCGAGTATGCCGCCGTCCAGACAGGCACGGACGGCACGCTGACCATCGTCAGCGGCTCGGTCAAACCGGATGGCAGCGACAAGCCGGACCTGTTCGCGCCCACGCTGCGCTTGTGGGCCAGCTTCATGGACACCCACGAGCGGATCCTGGTCCAGCCCGATCGCGAGTTCCATAACCGGCTGGCGACCGCCCACGCCACGGCCGGCGACGACGATCCCACGCGCGTCAACCTCCAGGACGCGTCGGCCTACGGCAACAAGCCGCTGTTCACGTCGGCGCAAAAGCAGCAGAATGCGCCCCAGCAAGTCGCCCTGGCTATCCAGGACATGACCAGGTCGGTCGGGGTCGGGACGGGCGGCACGACCGCGATCGCCTGGGTGCGGCGCACGACCGACACCCCGGGCAGGTACCTCGCTTACGACGATTTGCCCGGCAGTACCTACTCGGCGGTCAACGTGCGCAGCACGCGGCCGGCGGCGGTGGCCCAACCGCTCGGCCTGCACCTGTCAGCCAACGCCACCGGCGGAGTCACCCGCACCCCACTGTCGCCGGCCGATGCGGCCACCGCCATCGACCAGCTCAAAGGCGCCCCGTGGGGGACGACGGCGGTGGCGGCTCAGGCGGCCGGCCTGAGCGGGCGGGTGGGCGACCCCTGGGGCGACTTCTGGGGCTGGCTGAAGGGTGAAGCGGCGACGGTCACCGACGTGGTCGTCAGTGTCGCGAATGACATCGCCATCGGCATCCGCTTCATCGCGAACGGCATCGTCCAGGTGTTCAACCAGGTGTTGCAGACGCTCGACAACGTGGTGGCGGCGATCGGCTCGTTCTTCAAACAACTGGCGATCGACA
>JAFAOS010000047.1 GCA_019247515.1 Chloroflexota bacterium
ATCTCGGCAAATGGGTAGCGCAGGCGGGTCATCTGGCTCCGGAACGTAGCACCCGGGGTGCGCGGTGGAACAGCCGGGTGCCGGCGAGGTGATGGGCCTCGCGTCAGTGCTGAGGATCGACATCGGTCAACAATAAACATCCAAAAGGAGTGCGCATGCCTCGACATCCCAGGCTCCGCAGCGTGGAGCACCGAGAGACGCTCGACGCACGGCTTCCAACTCCGGACGACGAAGGGCGGCGCCTGGCTGCATCGGAGCTGCTGCTCAGGTTCAGTGTGGACGACGAGGTCCTGTTCGAAGACGACGTGCTAGCAGAGGAGCACGATCTCGAAACGCCCTCGATAATGGCACAGGGGCGGGCCACATCTGGCGGTGATGTACCCGTCCTGGCCGTCGACATCTGGTCGTTTCGGTGGCCAGCACCATTCCGTCAGGGGTCACGCCCCGCTCGTTGACCTGGACGGCGCGAAGCACAAATCACATAGTGCTAACCAAGCTATGGACAAAATATGGTTAGATAGGTGGGGAGGTGCAGGCGTGATCGCTCGACAGAACCAAGCCGGTGCGAAATCCCGGCGTGCGCTGATTCCCTCGGTGGAACTCCGCGGCGACCTGCGCGCCGATGGTCGGCGCAAACGGCGGCCGTCGCTCGGCACGACACCATCCGCCAGCATCGACAACGGCGCAGCGTTCTGCTTCGGTGATGGACGGACCAACGGCATGCTCGCTGGCCGCAAGGAGACCACGCGCAAGTTGTACCGCGACGCGTACGAAGCCTTCCGCCGGTTCGCCGAGAACGCGGGCGTCGATCCGGCCAGCGAGGGCTCGGAGCGGCTGCCGCCGAACGTGGTCGCCGACCCGCGCTGCTGAATCTACCTGGGGTTCCCGGAATTCCGTCCGCGCGGCGACATTAAGCGTGCATCCCCGTGTCGCGCAACAGCGTGAAGTCGATAATGAGACGGCGTAGAGAGCAACCTTCGCTCGAGCGGGTACTCCCGACGCGGCACCCGGTGCGTAGCGCGGCGGTCAGCAGGTCCAGTTCGAGACACGGGGTTGTACTGCCCCGGCCGCTCGGGCGCGGGCGTCAATGGCCGCATTGGTCCAGGCCGGCGTGGCCGTCGTGTGGATGCGCACATCCGGGCAGGTTCAGCAGGGACCGCTTTGTACCTCCACATCCGGATCGGGCCGGTGCGGCTGCGGTGCCCACTCGAACAGCAGGTGTGTGGCCGTGGTGCCAACCTCTCGGAAGCCCAGCCGGCGATACAGTGCGGCGGCCCGATTGGCGTGCGCGGTTCGGAGTCGGACAGGCACGCTGCTGTCGCGCGCGCGGTCGATGACCCGCGTCAGCAGGAGTGTGCCGATGCCGCGCGCCTGGAACTCCGGAATGATGACGATCTCTGCGATGTGAATGTCGCGTGGGCGGTCCTCGACAAACACGTAGCCGCAGGGAGTCGAGTCGCAGAGCACGATCTCGTACTTCGACGAGGTCCACTTGTGTGCGAAGAACCGGTCCTGGTCCGCCTCCACCCAGGCGCCATATTGCCGCTTTACGAGATCGCGATATGCGTGGTGGTGCGCGCTGCGGAACCACTCTCGGTCGTCCGCTGTGGCCGCACGCGTGGTGAGTTCCCTACATGTTGGCATCGAGAGAGCCATGTGTCCGTCTCCCTGTGTTTTGGTGTGTGCGCGACGTGGCGACTACTTGACTACATAGGTGTAGGCGCCGCCGCCGATGTTGCTGGCGATGTTCATGCTGGCCGCGTAGCTCATCGTGTTTGCGTTCATCAATCCCACGAACGTCGCGTGGCTGCCCGTACCACCTTGTCCGCGGGGCAGGGCGTTGCCCTGGCGGTCCTTGGCCAGCTCCGGGTGCTCGTTCCAGCACGCGACCAGCCGGTCGAGGTTGGGCTACTGGTATTGGCCGAAGCTCGGCAGCAGCTGCGCGCGCGCCAGGGCGTCGATCAGCTCGCAGGGCGCGCCGACCATCTGGCTCTGGACCGCTGCGGCCCATTGGTCCCGCGCCGCGAAGCGCTGCTGGACCGGGAGGCTCGGCCACGCCTGGTGGAGCTGGGCGTCCAGGACCGCCAGCTGCGCCAGGCTCTGCTGGTCGTCGGCGCTCAGGGATGGATAGGCCGCGGCCACTGGCTGGGCGAAGACTTCCTTGAAAGCTTGCTCGGCCTCCGGCTGCTGCGGCATGCCGTCGTTGCCGGCGGCGACATTGAGCACACAGACCCAGAGATCGCCGGACGCGGGCGGCCAGGCTCTGTGCATCCGGTCCGGACAGGCTACCGCCTTCGGGCACGTCGAAGTGGTCAGAGTCCGCGGTCTGCGCTGAAGCGACAGTGGGTATCAGCAGCGCTGCCGCGAGCACGGCGAGCGTAATCGAGTGACACATGGCGGATCCTCGATGCGAACGCCCCGCCGGCTGGCAGAGTAACCGGCGCGGCTGACTCGACCAGATGTGGCGCTCGGGTTGGTGGTGGCAAGCGGTCCCGCCGGGAAGCCCCGCGTCGACCCGTGGTTGGGCCTGGCTGGTTTGACTGGGGCTGCATTGACGACTCCTGGTTGCGACGCGGACAACGCGTCCTGATGGTCCAAGCATCCGTCCTGAACGCTGCGCGCACGCCCGCGAGCCCCCGAGATGCACGCCTGGCAAGGCTACGAGTTCCGTACCTGGACAGGTGGCTAGCACGCACATGAATGCGAGCCTCGTCGGCCGCGGCTTGCTCCGGCTGTGAACATCACTCGCCACCGCGCATGCCGCCGAGCACTCGCGACGTACCCGGAGGCGAAGCTCACGGACTGACAATGGGTGGAGGTGCGCCCTTGGCGGACTCGCGAGATGCAGCGGCCGCGCGGAGCATGGCGAGGAGCTGGGCCGGAGGCTCGCGCTTGCCCACGAACCCGGCCGCACCCAGTTCCAGCGCACGCGCGCGCTGCTCGTCACGCGTGCTCAGTGCGATGATGGCCGCCGTCGGGCACAGGCTGCGCAGGTGGGCCAGATTGGCGGCCGCGTGCAGGTCGGGCAGTTCCCAGTCGAGCAGGATCAGGTCCGGTTGGGCGGCGGCCACCGCCTCCAGGAGCTCGGCCAGCTGGTGATGGCTGCCCACCACGCGTAACGCTGGATCGCGCGCCAGTAGCAAGCGCAGCGCCGCCCGAACGTTCGGGTCACCATCGGCGACCACTACGCGGCAGGGCCTACTCGGTGCAGGTTCGCGCACGTTGTCCCCTCTCAGGATGAGCCGCCCGCTACAGAGTTGGACCCCGCAACCTTCGCGTTCGCCACCTAACCAATTGCGGAGGTGCCTGGTGCAGGCTCCGGCCCACGAAAACCTGGAGGCTGCCGAACAGTGCTTGCGCCGCCGCCCGGTTCGCTCAGTCCACGAGGTGGTGCTGGACGGCCAGGGCGACCGCCTCGGTGCGGCTGGC
>JAFAOS010000554.1 GCA_019247515.1 Chloroflexota bacterium
AAGACCATCGAGGGCGCGATTCTGGGCTCGGGCATCTCCGTCCTGGTTGAGCTGGCGATCCGCCAGGCTGGTCTGGTCAACGGCCAGACTGTCAATGTCCAGTACCGTGCGCGGACGTTGCCAGACATCATTCAGCTGGCCCAGAGCAAAGGCGCCGACGTCTTCGGTTGCTCGGAGCCGCTGGCTACTCAGGGCGTGCGGCAGGGCGTCTGGGTCGAGTGGAAGAGCATCGCCGACGTGGTGCCCTGGTATCAGCCGGGCCTGCTGGCCGCATCCGAACAATCGTTGAGCGGCAGCCGCCGCGACGCGGTCGTCAAGTGGATGGAGGTGTACCTGTACGCATCTCGCGAGATCAACGCCTCCAACTGTGTCTGGGCTCCGGATGTGCTGAACTCGGCGACCCGATGGGCGCAGCTGGAGCCCAAGGTCATCACCGACCAGGGCGCGGCGCCGTACTTCGATCCGAACGGCGCGATCAGCATGGAGTCACTCGAGCGCGTGCAGCAGCTCTGGCAAGAGCTGGGGCAAGTCCCGCAGCCGGTAGACATCCAGCAAATGGTCGACGCCTCGATCCCCGGCGACGCGAGTCAACATCTGGGCATCTTTCCGGCGTAAGTGGACCAGCGGATGCGACTTGCCATTCCGGACCTGATCTCGAATTCCTACTTTCCCGCGATCGCCGCCGTCGAGCTGGGCCACTTCGCGGCAGAGGGCGTCGACATGCAGCTCGAGCTGGTGTTCCCGGTCACCCGCGCCATGCAGGCGCTGCACGATGGCGAGTTCGATTTCGTCGTCGGCGCCGCTCACGCCACGCTGGCCGGCTTTCCCGAGTGGCAGGGAGCCAGCCTGCTGGCCGCGGCAGCGCAGCGGATGTACTGGTTTCTGGTCATGCGCGCGGACCTGCATGCCGCTCGGGGCGACCTGTCGGTGCTCAAAGGCCGGCGCATTGGTGCCGCGCCCGGGCCGGACGCTGGGCTTGTTCGTCTGCTGCGCGAGGCGGGTATCGAGCCCGAGCGGGACGGCGTCCAGATTGGGCCCGTGCCCGGGTCGGACCAGCCGAGCGTGTCATTCGGGGTGACCGCCGCCCAGGCGCTGGCCGACGGCAAGCTCGACGGCTTCTGGGCCAACGGCATGGGAGCCGAGGTCGCGGTCCGCCGCGGCGCGGGCACGGTTGTCATCGACACTCGTCGCGGCGACGGTCCACCGCCGAGCTGGCAGTACACCTTTCCCGCCCTGGTCACGACCGAGCGCCTGATCGCCGACAACCCCGCCGTCGTCACTGGCGCCATTCGGGGTTTGATCCGCGCGCAGTCTGCTCTGAAGGCCGACCTGGAGGTGGCGACTACGGTGGGCCAGCGCGTGTTTCCGCCCATGGAGGCGGGCTTGATTGCGGAGCTGATTCGTCGCGACCTGCCGTATTACGACCCCGCGATCTCAGTTGAAAGCGTCGGTGCCCTCAACCGATTCGCACGCGATATGCACTTTCTGAGCGGCGAGGTGGCGTACGACCGGGTCGTGGCCACCCAATTTGCGCATCTATGGAAGGACCAGCCCAGTGCCGAAAGCCGAGCGTGAATTCTTCCCCATTACCGACGTCGACTGGACCCCGGCGCAGGGTGGGACCGTGCCGGGCCTGTACGAACGCATCCTGGCCGCGGATCCCGCGACGGGCGTCGCCACGCGGATTCTTCGCTTCGACCCCGGGACCAATACCTCGGCCGCTGGGCCGCAGGCCCACGACTTCTGGGAAGAGGTGTACATCCTTGAAGGCGCGCTGCACGACCTGACGCTGAATCAGACGTTCCCATCGGGCACCTACGCGTGCCGGCCGCCGGGCATGCGGCACGGACCGTGGGTTGCGCCAGGCGGATGTCTGACGTTCGAAGTCCGCTACGCGCAGCGGTGAGCGTTTCCTTCGATCTGGTCGACACTGACGGAGGTCGCGTAGCGGTGTCGCCGAGGATCGACGAGGTCCTGCTGGCCGGTTACACGGGTCGCGACCGCGCCAGCGTGCTCGAACACATCCGCGAGCTGGAGTCACTCGGCGTCGCGCCGCCGCCGCGCGTCCCCATGGTCTACGTCGTCGATCCGAACCTGCTCACCACGGACGATCGCATCACCGTCCAATCTCCACGGACCTCCGGTGAGGTCGAGTTCTTCCTGATCCCGACCGCGGACGACGGTCTGCTCGTCGGCCTGGGCAGCGACCACACCGACCGCGAGCACGAGGCCATCGACGTCGCCGCCTCGAAGTCGATGTGTCCGAAAGTCATCAGCCGCGAGGTGTGGCGCCTGGCCGACGTCGCCGACCACTGGGACGAGCTCGAAATCGACGCCTGGGCAACCATCCATGGCGAGCGGCGCATCTATCAGACTGGCACGCTGGCCAGCTTCATGCGCGTCGACGACCTGGTCGACGCCGTGCGCGGTGCAGGCCACCCCGAGCTCGACCGGCGGCTGATCTTCGGCGGAACCCTAGCCGTGAGCGGTGGCTTCGCCTACGCCGACCGATTCGAGTGTCGCCTGCGTGACCCCGTTCTGGAGCGTGCGTTGACCATCGGCTACGACGTGGTCGTCGCCGTCGCCTGAGCCACTCAACGCCTTCAGTCGCGGCATCACCTCGCGGGTGAAGCGCACGATGTTGTCGTGCACGAGCTCGCGTGAGAGCGTGCCGAAGCGGAGCAGGATTACCACCCGGTTAGAGGCCATCTCGGTAATCCACTCTTCGAGCTGCTGCGCGACCGTGTCCGCGGCGCCGAACGCAAAGCGGCCCGTGGCTATCGCGTTCTGCCAGTCGCCATGCAGCCGACCGCCACCGCTTTGCCGGCGTCGATAGTCCTCGACGGACGTGTAGCCGGGTGGCAGCTGGTACCGACCGGTCGTGCGCGAATACCCCCACTGCGCAGACTCCAGCGCGCCGCGGGAGTCGCGCTCGGCGGCCTGGTCCGTATCGCCCACGTAGACAGAGCACGCCCACAGCAACTGATCGGGTCGCGGCTGTCGGCCGGCTGCTGCGGCACTCGCGCGGTACGTCTCGAACGTCCGCAGTTGCACCGGGCGTGGCACCGGCACGATCGAATAGCCGTAGCCCATCTGCGCCGCGTACTCGACGGTGTCGCGGCTCCCGGAGCCCGTGATGAAAATCGGTGGATGCGGCTGCTGGTACGGCCGCGGCCAGACGTTCAGGTACTTGTAGTTGTAGAACTCCCCGTCGTATGTGAACGGGCCAGGCTCGGTCCAGGCCCTGATCAAGATGTCCATGCTTTCGCGGAACCGCTGGCGGGCGGTGGCGGGGTTGATCTGCGCCGCGTTGGCCCAGAACTCCTGGCCGACGCCCAGGGGAAAGGCGCACACGAGCCGCCCGCGGGAGAGCACGTCGAGCATGGCGTATTCCTCGGCGAGCCGATTGGGGTTGATCAGCGTGATCGGCACGCCGGCCATGAACAGCTTGATGCGGCTGGTCCTCGGGATCAGGCTCGCCGCGGCGACGGACGCGGAGGAATTCATGTTGTGCGAGGTCGAGTGGTGCTCGGTGATCATCACGCCGTCGAAGCCGCCCTGCTCGGCGAGCATGACCTCACCCATATAGCCGTCCCACAGCCTGGCGGCCACCTCTGGTTCACAGAACGCGTTGGGCAGATCGACCCAGGTGGACGGGTACTGCTCGTGACCCCGCCGCAGGTCGGTGTACGGCATCTGCTCGAGCAGAACGAATTGCAGGTCGGCGGGAAGTCGTGTCACATCACATCCTGATCAGCTCACGTCGATAGCGGTTCAGCGGTCGCGGGTCGCCATCAGTCGTGACCCACGTGTCGGCCATGAACAGCCCGGCTGAATTGTCGTGCAAACCGACGTGCGCTTGCACGACCATCGCCATGTTGGGTTTGAAGACGAATGGTTCAGCTTCCGCCTGACGCACCGACGAGGCGATGATCGGCAAGGCGCCGGTGCCGCCGCCTTCCGGTCCGTGGACCAGCGGCGAGAGCCAGGTGTAGCCAGCGTCCTTGACGAACTGCGCCGCGGCCAGCACGTCAACGTCGGTCTTGCCCGGACGGAGTTGTTCGACGACCCGCGCGTACAGCTCGAGCATCAGCTCGGCGATTTTCTCATACGCTGGCGTGGTTCCGCCCAGGATGTACGCCCGCCCGGTCTGAATCTCGGAGCCATCCGGGTAGCGCGGGCTGAGCTCGGTGATGATCGCATCGCCACGGGTGAGCACGCGCTGCATGTGGCGCTCGCGCTGGAAGGTGTCGCAGGCGACGAGCGTCGAACCGGACGCGACCAGCACCATCGTCGGCGTCTCGCCGCCTTCGCGGGCCATCGCCGCGTACAGGGCGCCGAAGATGGCCTGCTCGGGCATGCCCGGCCGAATTTCGTCCTCCACTGCCTCGGACATCGCGTCGCCAATCATGGCCGCCCGCTCCATGTTGGCGATTTCTTCCGCGCTGCGCAGCGTGCGCAGCTTGCGCCACCACTCGCGAGTGACGCTGCAGAATTGCGCCGAGGGCCATTCGGCGCGGAACGCGTCCATGTGCTTGCTCGGAATCGATGTGTTCAGGTCGGTTTCGACGATGCCAATCCTGGGCTGGCTCAGGCCCAGCTCGTTGATGCGCTGGATGGCGCCGACGTGCGGCTCGGGTGTGGCGCGTACGTCTTCGACGATCTCGCGTGCGCGTCGCGCTGGCAGCCAGGCGACCAGCGGAAAATCCAGTACCGTCGGCTCGGCTTCCCGCGGGAACACGACATACGTGGCATTGGTCAGCTGACAACCGATGTGATTGACCGCCCAGCGGGTGTTGGTCCAGTTGCGATCCCAGGTACCGGTGCCGCCGGCGATGAGCAGCACGTCAAGACCCTGGTTGTCCATGAAGCCGCGCATGGCGGCCCAGCGGCGCGCGAACTCCGCATCCGATGCGCGCAAATACGCGTACTGCGCGCGATCGTGGTCTCGAAACACGCTGCCGCTGGGCAGGTAGCCTTCGGAGCGTTCGGCCATCTCTCTCCTCGGTCACGCCGCCACTTGACAGCGCGAAAATATCGTGCGTAGCGTACCCCGCAGATGGCTACCGACACAGCCCCCGCGTCGCCGCGCACGTTCGAGCGCTTCCAGTTCCGACCTGACGAGCTCGCATCGCCCACCGCCTGCTTCCTCGCCCGTAGTGATATCGCATCCCTGTTCGTCCGCGTCTTGAAGGAGGGCGGCGAGACCGTGCTCCATTCCCACACCGCCAACGAAGCGATCTGGCTCGTGGTCCAGGGCGGCGTGACGTTCTACGATGAGAACGACCAGCCCGTGGCCGACCTCGGGCCCAACGACGGCGTGCTGGTCCCGCGCGGCACCAAATACTGGTTCAAGAAGACGCAACCCGAAGACACGATCATCCTGCGCTTCGGCGCAGTCGCCCAGAACGATCCCAACACGCGCATCAACTACCCGAAGGACGGCGAACCCCAGGTCAGGGCCGATCAGAGCGCGGCATAGGGCTTTGCGCACGGGCGCCTGACACACACCTGATACAGTGGGTATCGGTATGCCGCCGACGTCAGCCAGGCTGCGCATGGTGCCCCTGGATCAGATCGCGACCACGTCGAAGAATCCGCGCTCCCGCCTCCTCGGTCTGGACGAGCTGGCTCAAAGCATCCGGGCGTATGGTCTGCTCCAGCCGCTGGTGCTGCGGCCGGTCGGCGACAATCACTTCGAGCTCGTCGCCGGGCATCGCCGTCTCGCGGCGGTCACCAGTCTGGGCTGGTCGAGTGTGCCGGCTATCGTGCGTGAGGCGGACGCAGACGAGGCCTACCTGCTGACGCTGGTCGAAAACCTGCAGCGGGCCGATCTGAGCGCGCGCGAAGAGGCGACCGCGCTCGAGCTCTTGCTGCGTGAACGCAACTGGAGCACGCGTCAGGTGGCGCACGCCATCAAGCGCAGCCCGGCGTACGTTTCGAAACGGCTGCGGGTGTTCGAGGATTCGGTCCTGGCGCCCCTGGTGCTGACCAATCAGCTCACGGTCAGCTCGGCCGAAGAGCTCTTGCCGCTCAAACGCGGCCGGAAGGTCGAGCTGGCCCAGCAGGCAGTCACCGAAGGCTGGGAACACGCCCAGGTCCGCGGCGCGGCGCGCGGCGCAGGCGTTCCGCCGAAACGCCTGGCGGGCCTGCGCAGTCAGGTTCGAGAGCTGCGCAAGACCCTGAGCGCCGTCTCGGCGTGGGAGCTGTCAGACAGCCACCGTCGCGACCTGCGCTTGCTGTTTATGGACCTGGTGTACCTGGCCCGGGCTCCCGCCGAGAAGCGACCGGTTGTGTTTCCGGAGCTGCCGCAGGCGCCGACGCCTCGCGCACAATCACACACGCGCCACCGTCGGGCAGCCCGCGAACGCTGACCTCGAGGCGGAGCTCGAGCCCATCCTGGCGGCGGACGCTCCGGACGGAGTGTGTCGGCTCCGAAGACGCGCCGTCGGTCGACAGGTGCAGGTCCGCGGCGGTCAGCCTCGGCAGGTCGTCGCGCGCATATCCAAGCAAGTCGCACGCGAGGCTATTGGCTTCCAGGCAGTGACCAGCGCGGTCGAACAGCAGCATCGCTTCGGGCGCGAGCTCGACCATCGTCCGGTACAGCCGCTCGCTCGATCGCAACGCATTGATGGCGTGCTCGCGCGCCGAGCGCTGGGCGCGACGAACCAAATACTGACGGCCGGTGTCGCGCAGCACGCGGACCAGCTCCTGCTCGTCCCAGGGCATGAAGAGGTACTCCGAGCCTTCGCGGCTGCTGATCGCTTCGGCCAGGCTCTCGGCGTCCGCATAGCCGGCGACGAGCAGCCCGCGGCTGCGGCCCCAGCGACGGCGCACGCGGGCGAGCAGCTTCATGCCGCCGATGCCCGGTCCGCGTTGAATAGCCAGCACGACCGCGAATTCCTTCTCCAGCGCGACCTCCAGCGCTTCTTGCGGTGTGACAACCACCACCTCTGAGAAATCACGTCGCAGTAGCTGGGCGAGATGCGCCGACGCCTCCTGGTTGTAGTCGACGATCAGGATGTTGGGTCGCACCAGGCGCACCACCTCGCCGCGCGCGCCTGAGGGCTCGTCTTTCCTGATCACTGCTCAGGCCTCCTTCAGGATAGGAAAGCTGCCCAGGTCACGCCCGAGCCCTCGGGCGGTGGCCTGCTCGAAAATGCGGGCAGCGATCGCGACGTCCTGGACGGCGGTGCCGACGGACTTGAACAGCGTGATCTCGGACGCGTCGCGACGCCCGGGCGCGTTGCCCGTCACCAGCGCTGACAGTTCGAAGATGCGCTGTTCATCCAGCGCGCCCGCTTCTCGGGCAGCCACGGCGTCGCCGGCTTCGCCAAAGACACCCTCGCGGGTGTCGACGACCACCACCGCGCTGCGCGTGAAGGTCCCGGGGTCGATCTCACGCTGGTCCCGGCGGGCGGTACCGACCGAGTTGACGTGGACGCCAGGTTCGAGCCACTCCCCAAGCAGCACCGTCTCGGCGGACTTCACCGCCGCGACGACCACGCCGGCGCCAGCCACGGCTTCGCGTCCGGTGGTGACGGCCTGCACGTCAATGCCGAGCGCCGTGGTTAGTTCACGAGCCAGTCGTTCGCGGTTCGCTGGTGTGCGACTGAACACGCGCATCGACGAGGCGACACCGATGCAGTGCATGGCCTCCGCCTGGGCGCGCGCTTCGGCGCCCGCGCCAATTACGCCTACCGTGGTGGCCTCATCGCGAGCCAGGCGTCGCGTCGCCACCGCGCTGGTCGCCCCGGTGCGTAATGTCGTGAGGTGCTGGGCGTCCATGATCGAGACCAGCTCGCCATTTGCCACTCGGTACAGGTGCACCTGGTAGCGCACGCCCTGGCCGGGCGTGAGGTTCATCGCCTTGAAGCCCATCCAGCCGGAGCGCTCGAGCACCGCGGGCCCGAGCCGAATCCAGCCTTTGCCGGCGCGCACATTCAGACGCTGCGGCTGCATGACGCAGCCATCGCCCTGCTCTTTGAAGGCTATCTCCATGGCTTCGACGGCGTCCGCCATGCTTGCGCTGGCGCGCACGTCGTCGTGAGTCAGCAGGAGGACCACGCGCTACTCTGCCTCCGACGGGCCGAACGGAGTCGCCAGAAAGCGCGAGAAGGTATCCATGGTCTGCCAGGTGAGGCTCTCCAGCGCCAGCGCGTCGATGTCAATCGCGCGGTCCAGTCGGGGCGAGCTGATGCGCAGACGCACGCCGTTCCGCGTGCGCACCCGCTGGACGTGCACCGTGCTGAATTCGTTGGTGATTTCGATGGTCGGACCGTCGGGCGCTCCGCCGTTGCCGATGAGTGTTGCGGCTGTGGTCACAGAAAGATCCCCAGGTTCTTGGTGCCGATGGTGGACTGGTCCAGGTAGATCTGGCGTCGCTCCAGCTTCCAGGCGGAGTCAATCTGCCGCAGGCGATCCAGACGCTCACACGACAGCAGGTCGTGCGCCGAGTCCGTGCCCCGGTTGCGATAGAGCAGGAGATAACTGGCAACTTCGAGTCGGTCCGCCGACGCCGACTGCACGCGGATATTGCTAACGAAGTGCCGTGTGCGCGACGGCGGGTCCTCCGCCCAGGCGAACTCGGTGCGCAGGCGCTCGACCCGCCAGCGGAGGGTCTGCTGGCTCTCGTCGAAGTGAAACATACTGTCGGAGAATTCAGACAGGTCGCTGCGCTCGCGCGTGACGCGCACTGGCGCCTGGTAGCACACCTCGGGGGCGAGCAAGGCGAGCCAATCCTCGAACCGACGCGCATCGAGCAGTTCGGCCTCGCCGAACAGGAAATCGCGCGCTATGGCGTACGCATCCAGGGCCGTCAACTGCCCGCCACCATGTAGTCGAGCCACGTCCGATAAAAACGACGCGCGTTTTCTTCGCTATATTTGCCGTCGTACACGACGCCGGGTCCCGCGAAGTCTTGCATCGGCGCGCGGCCGATACCCATGGTGTAGTTGAGGTCCGTCTCGCCATTGCGCGACAGCGCGCCGCGCGAGTTGCGCGTCATGGACTCCCAGTTCTCCGTGTCGTCCTGCTCGAACATGCCCGAAATGCCGAAGGTCTCAATGTAGGACTGTCGCGAGAGGCGCTTCCACCAGTCGGGCGCGTTCTTTTCCACCAGGCACCACGACACCACCTCCGTGGAGTCCACCGAACGCGGCTGCCACAGTCGCAGCGTGGTCGACCAAACTTCGCGGCCTTCCAGGTGGATGGCCGTGGGTATCAAAAACGACAGGTTGGGAAAGACGTTGCCGTGCAGGTTTTTGAGGCGGTCCAGCAGCGCGAGCTGGGGCGCCGAGAGGCGCTGCTCGAACTCGGCGCGCATTTCGGGCGGGTAGGGCGGATCGGCGCCTGCCTGGGTGCCCAGCCCCAGTCCGTGCCCATTTTGCGAGTGGACGTGGTAGCCGGAGGCACCGAAGCTCGTACCGCCCGTGATCAGGTCCAGCTTGACGATCGAAGCGTGTGTGTGCGCCGTGTGGTAGGCGTCCGAGCAAAAGTTCTCGGACGGCAGCTTCCAGCCGGTCGGCACGCGCCAGCGCTGCGGAGGGCCGACGACCTCCATCTCTGCACGGCCGACCAGCACGTCGAGATACCAGGCGATATCTCCCAGGTATTCGTGTAGGGACGGCCCGTCCAGGGTCCAGGTCGCGAAGATCAGGCCCTGATACATCTCGACGCGCGCCTCGACCAGGCTCAACGCGGACCGCTCCAGGCCCTCGACGTACGCCTCGCGCTGGAAGGGCACCCCGGTCAGCGCGCCGGTGTACGAGTAGGTGAAACCGTGATACGGGCAGCGGAAATGCGACGTGTTACCCAGCTCGGAGCGGCACAGCTCCATGCCGCGATGTCGACAGTAGTTCAGGAACACGCGCACCATGTCGTCCTCGCCGTGCGCGACGATGACCGTCTGCTCGCCCATATTGCGTTTGACGTAATCTCCGCGCTGCGGAACTTCCGAGACGTGGGCGACGAACAGCCATACCCGCTGAAAAATGCGCTCCAGCTCGACGCGATAGATGGTTGGGTCCGAGAAGATGAACGCGGGGATACGACCCTGCTCGGGCACGACTCTGTCGCGCAACGTGGTCTCGAGTGCGATGCCAGGGTCGATCATGCTGCCTCTCTCAGGTGTCGAACGATCTCTCAGTGTACGTGTTAGTGCGGCGGGCCCCACATCGTCTGGCCGCCGTCGACGAGCACCACGCTACCGGTGAGATAGCGATTGTCACGTGGCGCGGCCAGCGTCACGTAGATGCCCGCGATGTCGTCCGGTGTGGGCACCAGCCCCAGTGGAATGCGCGGCAGGACGTCCTCGGGCCGGCTGGGGCCGCCGCGCTGGTCGAGGCTGCGCAGGCCACCGAGCTCAGTTGGCACGTAGCCGACCGCGACCGCGTTGACGCGAATAGTCGGCGCGAGCTCCCAGGCCAGCTGGCGCGTGAGCCCGGCAATGGCGTGCTTGGCCGGTACGTACAGCGCCCCGCCGTAGCCAGGCGCGAGACTCGAAGTGGAGCCGGTGAACACGATCGAGCCGCCGGTCTTCTCAAGCTCCTCGAGAGCGGAGCGCGCGCCCAGCAGGTAGCCCTTGACGTTGATAGAGAACAGCTCGTCAAACGCTCGGTCGAGCTCGGCCACTGGAATGTCACGCAGGCGGACAAAGCGATCAAAGACGCCCGCGTTGCCGACGAAGATGTCGAGCTGGCCGAACGCCGCAACCGTCTCGGCCACGGCGCGCGCGTTGTCCTCGGCGCGGCTCACGTCGCCCTGCACGGGCAGGATGGCCTCGCCCAGCTCGACTTTGACGCCCGCCAGGCGTTCCAGCGTGCGCCCGACAATCGCCACCCGTGCGCCCTCTTCGACGAAGCGACGCGCGACCGCGCGGCCAATGCCCGTGCCGCCGCCGGTCACCAGTGCAACCAGGCCGCTCAAGCGGCCCGCGGGATGGTCGCCCATCATCGCGCCACAGCATACCGGCAATGGCGGCTCGAGCCGGATCGCGGTGGTGATGCATTATGGCGACATGCCCCATTGGAAGGTCGTCAAGAACACCACGCTCTTCGCCGAGGAAGTGATGCCACTGCTGAAGCGGTCGGACGTGGTTGCTGACGGATCTGACAGCAAAGGGCCCCGCCGTCGGTGGTGGTGGACCGTCCGCAAACGGCCTCAGCCGCGACCGAGGCGTTGGAGAGCATCCTCCACAGCTGTGGTGTCGACCAGATCCGAGATCGCAACTGGCGTCTGCACCTGGTTGGTCTGGACCCAGAACTCCTGCACGCTGGTCAGCGAATCGGTGTTCACCGTGCCATTCGGGTCGTAGAACGGCACTCCGCCCTCGGCCAGAATGGTTTCCGGGGGATTGTTCATCGCCTTCGAAACCGAGTCCACAAGCTGTGGCGCCCAGGCGCCGTTGGCCGCGTTGATGTCGCGGCAGACCGCCAGGTACACCTCGAGGAACTTGCTCAACGCCTGGAAGGACCCACTCAGATACTGCGGCGAGGCCAGCAGCAGCTGGGGCTGGTAGCCTGGCGTCACGTCGGCATACGACAGCCACTTTTTCGCGTACCCCTGCTGGTCGATCTGTGTGGCGAAGGGCTCAAACGAGCCATACACGTCGGCGGCGTGGTTCTGGGCCAGCACCAGGTAATCGGTGTTGGTCTTGACTCGATACGTGATGGTCACGTCGCGCCCCGGCTGCAGGCCGGCTTCCTTGACCGCCTGGCTCGCCAGGTAATCGATCGCACCACCCTGCACGCCGCCCTCGATGGTCTTGCCGCGCAAGTCCTGGACCGTCTTGATGGTGTTGACCTGCTCGGGGGCTACCAGCAGCCAGCCGGCGGCGATGCGGCCGCGGGTCTCCACTTCCTCGGAGGCGATTGCCTTGACCCCAAGCTGCTGCGCAACCTGGTTGAACAGCGCCGGACCGGGCGTGCCGGTGATGACATCCAGGTCGCCGCGGGCTGCGATCGGCAACAGCGTGGCGCTTGAGCTGTTGGTGGTGGTGACGTTGACGTCGAGGCCAGCCTTGCTGAACAGGCCGTTGTCGATGGCCACGTACAGTGGCGCGTTCAGCACGTTGGCGGAGATGCCGATGCGCAGCGTGTTCGTCCCGGACAACGGCTGGACCCTGGCGGCGTTCGTGAGCGCGAGTGGTTGACCAGTGGCCGCGCCAGCGCCTGACGGAGACGGCGAGGGCGCAGCCGCCGCGGCTGGGGATGCCGAGGGGCTGCCGGAAGGCGACGTGGCCGGGGATGCCGACGGGCTGCTGGCGGCCGAGGCGGCGAGAGCTGGCGATGGCGACGGCGCGTTGCCCGTGGCAGGCACAGCGGCAGGGGCTGGACTTCCACCGGCACTGCTTGCAGGAGGTGTTGGACTGGGGACGGCGGCGGTCTGGCAGGCCTCCAGCAGTCCGCCCAGCAGCAACAGCCCGCCAGCTCGGGCGGTCCCGAGCAGCCAACGGCGACGGATAATAGAAAACGAGGACGGCTGGAGTTCGGTCACGTGGGCAGGATAGTGGCGACAACACTTCTGGCGCCGCGAACCGACACGCGCGCGTTTCGAGTCGAAAACACTCCCGATCGGCGGCGTGATAGAACACAGGCCCACCGCTACATCGTTCGCCCAGCGCGGCGAGGCGAGCACTCCGTGGAAAACATGGCTATGCTTGCCACGTGGTTGGACAACTCCTCCGAGTCGCTGCTGCGCGCGTGGCTTTCGGGTGCGACGACCGGTAGTCGGACCGTGAGCAGCGTGCGGCACCTGGATCGCCGCGCTTTTGTGCGCCTCCTCGGCGTTGGCACGCTCGGGGTGCTGGCCGCTTGCGCGCAGGCACCGGCGTCCCCGCAGCCTACGGTCGCGCCAACAGCCGCTCCGACGGCGTCCTCGTCGTCGAGTCCCACGCTTCAGCCGCTGTCGCCCCGGGTGAGCATCAAGCTGACAATCAATCCCACGGCGCCGCTCAACTATCTGCCGTTTTTCGTCGCGCTGGACAAGGGCTACTTCAGCGCGGCCGGGCTCGACGTCGACGCCGCCGACAACCGCGGGCCTACCGCCGGCCTGCTGCCCTTACTCGCGCGCGGTGACCTCGACATCGGCATCCAGTCGCCGACGCCGCCGCTCTACAACCAGGTCGCCGGCGGCTTCGACGTCAAGATCGTGGCGTCGATGAGCCAGGACAAGACCGGCCGCGCCGCGGACGCCTGGCTCACGATCATCGCCGACAAGGTCAACGAGATCAAGACGCCCGCCGATCTGAAGGGGCGCACCATCGAAGCGGGCGCGCAGGGCACCGCGCTCGACTTCCTCGTGCAGCTCACGCTCCAGAGCGCCGGCCTCACCGCGGGCAAGGACGTCAACGTGACCTATCGCGCCCGCGCGACCGCCGACATGTTCACGATCGCCCAGCAGAAGGGCGCCGACGTGGTCACTCTGCCCGAGCCGTTCGCCACGCAGGCCGAGCAGCAGGGCATCGCTCAGAAATGGCTGACGTGGGGCGAGCGCTCTGGTATCGCCCCCTGGTACCAGTCCTCGATTCTGGGTGCATCCGCCCAATTGATCAACGAGCGCCGACCGGGGCTGGTGCAGTGGCTGGCCGCGTATCTGATCGCGTGTCGCGAGATCAACGCGACCAACGGCGTGTGGACGCCCGAGTTGCTGGACATCGTCACACGCCGCTCCGGCTTGCCGGCCGAGCAGATCACCGCACCAGGCGCGGTCAAGTACTTCGATCCCAACGGGGCGGTCTCGATCGAGTCGCTCGCGCAGAGCCAGGAGCTGTGGGCGGCCGAGGGCCTGGTCCAGACGAAAGTGGACGTCAACCAGCTGGTGGACAACAGCCCGCTCGACGAAGCCGTCCAGCGCATCGGACGCGCCTAGGGCGCCGCGCGTACACTGGTGGCCCAGGCATTCATGACAGTTGTGTCGACTACCGCGTTTCAACGCGCCCAGTTGGAAGTCGGCGGAGTCCAGGTGGCGGTGCTCACCGCCGGCGAGGGTGAGCCGCTGGTGTTCCTGCATGGCGCGGATACGCGGCTCGATTTCGACTTCGCGCTCGGATGGTCGGATCGCTTCAAGGTCGTTGTGCCCTTTCACCCGGGTTTCGGCCCATCAGGGGACGATCCCAGCCTAGGCTCGATCCACGACTATGTGATGCACTACCTGCGGCTGTTCGATGCCCTGCAGATTGGCGCGTTTCATCTCGTCGGTCACGGGCTGGGCGGCTGGATGGCGGCGACGCTGGCTCTCGAGCACAACCGCCGCGTGCAGCGTCTGGTGCTCGTAGCGCCGTGGGGCCTGCATGTGCCTGAGCATCTCACGCAGGACGTCTTTCGCATGGAGCAGGAGCAACTGATCGAGAGGCAGACCGAGGACCCGGTCCTCCGTGAGCAGCTGACACCCGACCCTCAGGACGTGGAAGGCACGGTGGCGCGTTACCGCGAGTCGGTGAGCCTGGCGCGGGTGGCCTGGGAGCGCAACTACGACGCGAAGCTTCCCCGCTGGCTGCATCGGGCGACGATGCCGTCGCTGCTGGTGTGGGGCGACAACGATCGAATGGTGCCAGCCGCCCAGTCTGAGGCCTGGGCGCGGTTGCTGCCAAACGCCCGCGTGCGGATCATCCCCCAACGAGGGCATCTGGTGCTGCACGAGTCACCCGAGGTCGTCACGGTGATCGGGGAATTTCTCGCCAAGCCATGACCGAGTTCGAACGCCAGACGGTCACCTTGAACGGGTGCGACACGGTCGTCTTGAAGGCGGGTCACGGTGAGCCGCTGGTCTACTTCCACGGGATGCGGCCCATCGACGCGCCGCTGAATTTCGCGCTGGCCTGGGCCGATCGGTTCACGGTGTACGTGCCCTTTCACCCGGGCTTCGGCGAATCGGGTGACGATCCGTCGCTGAGCTCCATCCATGACTACAACCTGCACTACCTGGACGTGTTCGACGCCCTCGGGATTGGCTACCTGACCCTGGTAGGCCATGATTTTGGTGCCTGGCTCGCCGCCGTCTTTGCCGGCGAACGGAATACCCGCGTCCAGCGGCTAGTACTGGCCAGTCCGTACGGGCTGCGCGTATCAGACGCGCCCAGCGCCGACCCGTTCCGCGAAACGCCGTCCGAAGCGGCTGACGTGGACGGGCGCGTGGCGCAGTATCGGGAATCCGTGGCGCTGGCGCGGCTGATGTGGGAGCGCAACTACGACCTCAAATTGCCGCGCTGGCTCGAACGGCTGAGCATGCCAACGCTGCTGCAATGGGGTGTCAAGGACCGGGTGACGCCCGCCGCGCAGTCCTCCGCCTGGTGCACGTACATTCCCGCGGCCCAGGTGCACGTCGTGCCCGAAGCCGAGCACCAGCTGTTCGAGAACTCCTCAGCGGCGGTGCAGGCAGTCAGCGATTTTCTGAAGCTCAGCGAAACCTCTCCCTCTGGGAGAGGGAGGTTGGTTTAGCTGCTGGCGTATTCGTCGACGCCGCGGGCGGGTAAAAAGCCTTCGGCGCCGAGTCTCTCGGCCGCGGCCTTGCGTTCGGCACGCCCAACGACCACCGCCTGGCCGGATGGAACGAAGTGCGTGCCCATGACCCCCGGCGCGCCCGCCACGTACTCGCCAGGCGTCCATGGAAATTGCACCTCCGGCAGCGCCACTGTGCGCGATGCTGGCGGCTCAAGACCGCCTTCGACCCACGCGTCGAGCCGCTCGGCCAGAGCCTCCACGAGCCGGCTCAGGTCCGGCGCCCCGCTCGCATCCTGGTCAGGTGCAAGCTGGCGCATCTGGCCCTGGTCGAAGTGGCTCGAGCCCAGGATTTCGTACAGGCGGTGTCTGGCACCCAGGCCCTTGTCGCTCAGGATGCTGGCGTTGAGTCGCTTGGCCGCGAGGTAGCTGCTCGGGTTGTACAGCGTGCGAGCCAGGTCGATCTGGGGCACGAACTTCGAGCGCTCGACGGGGTCGATCAACAACACGTCGCGGCCATCGCGAAAGGCCAGCGGGAGGTACAGGCCGTTGCCAGCGTCGTCGTCCAGGAAGGCGTCGACGATGCGCATGCCGTCGTCGCGTTCGTTGAGGCCCGGGGCGTAGTTGATCAGGTGCCCGGTAATGCCGCCGCCCGAGTGCCCGTACCAGTACGTGCGGCGTGGCGGGCTGCCGAGCTGTTCGCCGACCAGCCGTTGGGCGAGGTCCACCAGCGCCAGCGCTTGCCCGGCGTGCGCCACGAACGTGGTTCGCAGCTGTGTGCCGTCGGCGAGCGTTGCGATGGATTTGCCGAGTGGCGGCCGCGCGGCGTCGCGCCGCAGCGCGCCGACCGCGAACCCCAGTTGCAAGAAGGCTCCCGAGAACAGGTTGGCGCCCGAGCCCCGCGCCCCGATCTCGACTGCTTCGGCTAGTGGCGTGTACACGCCCGAGCCGTGCTGCAACACGAACAGCTTGCCGTTCCACGCTTCGGGCAACAGCAAGGTCATCCCCGAACCGTCCGCCGCCTCGAACCGAGCAGTGGCGCGGACTGGCGCGCTGGTGTTGCCGTCGCAAGGTTGAATTGGCAGCGGGTATGGCCGTGACGGATCGACGGTGAGCAGGTGCTCCTGCGGCAGACCAATCTCGGGCGAGTCGTACACCCAGCTATAGGCATCCTGGGCCAGGTGCGGCACGGGACCGTCGCGCACCACCCACCCGTCGACGCTGCCGCTGACGGCCACGTCCACACGGCGGTAGCCGGCGCGCTGTTCGGCGGCCGAGACATCGAATGCCAGGGCGGTGGAGCCCCGACCACCGGTGTTCGCCGACTTCACAGGCTGATTGACTCCCTGCGCGCGACGCGAGCTGTGGCGTTCAGTTGAGGTGCCAGGCGCCGAAGCCGTAGCCGGCGATCATGCGATAGGACAGGATGTGTTGCAGAAAATCCGGCCGATGCTGCGCCACCATCGCAATCGCCGGCAGCCACTCGCGCAGCTCGTGATTGGCGCCCTGCCACAGCTCGTCCGTCGTCAGCTTGCCCAGAGCCTCGCCCTGCCCGGCACGCAGCTGCTCGATGACCCAGCGGTCGTGCTCGGCGTTGATGTAGCCAGCGAGCGGTCCGCGCGGCGTGTGCGACAGCCCGCCCGAACCGATGACGGTAATCCGCAAGTCGCGGTCCGTCTCGGACTCCAGGAACTCGCCCACGGCCTGGCCCAGTCCGTAACACCGCCGCGGGGTGGCGGCCGGCTCGTACAGGGCATTAATGAAGATGGGCAGCACGGGCACCTGGATCCCGAGCAGGTGGACGAGGCGAATGATGGAGTGCGGCAGTCCCCAGCGCGTGTCGGGCAGCGACTCCGAGTACGCCACGTCAAAACCTGCTTCCGAGGTGGCGGATACGAGCCGTCGTGCCACGTCGCTGCTGCCACGCACCGTTACTGGCTCGCCCGGCGACTCGCCGAAATAGTTGTCCAGCAACTTGAACGGGTAGCCGAAGGTCTCGTCTCCGATAAAGGCTGCGAATGGTGGCATGGCGGTTCGGGGAAAATTCTCCTCCTGGTCATCGCCGAACATGACCACCAGGTCCGGCCGCGCCAGGCGTAGATGCTCGCGCAGCTCGGCGATGGCCTGCATGCACGCGGCGTGCTTCTCGGCCGCCAGGACGGGTGTCTCGGCCGCCAGCTCGCGCTGGACCTCGTCGGGCAAAGGCGATTGTCGGTTCGAGTCGATGTACTGGTAGACCGTGTCCCAGCGCTCGTACGGCAGCATCAGCGCCGGCGAGTGACTGGAGCACAGGACCGCGTTGATTGTCCCCATGGCGTGCCTCGTTACCTCGTGAGCGGAGTCCATTGTAGGCGTGTTTCGACTCGAAGCACCGGTCTGTATCCTGGCGAGCATGACGGCCACGCCCGACAGCAGCACCAGCTTGCGCACGTGGATTGCCGATCTCGAAGCCGCCGGCCAGCTCAAGCACATTGAGACCGAGGTCGACTGGGACCAGGAAATTGGTGGCCTGGCGCGCATCAACCTGTCCCTCGGCGGCCCGGCGCTGCTCTTCGAGAACATCACCGGCTATCGCGAGACCCGAGGCCGAAAGTTCCTGACGTCCAGCCTGGGCAACCGCACCCAGGCCTGCCTGCTGCTGGGGCTGCCCACGGATACCACCGACCGCGAGCTCGTCCGCCATTGCAAGGAAGTCTTCCGCCAGCCTCTGCCACCGGTGAGCGTGCCGAGTGGCCCCGTCAAAGAAAACGTCGTCAAGCCGCCCGACGTCGATCTCCTGCAATTTCCGGTACCGAAGTGGCACCACCTGGACGGCGGCCGCTTTCTGGACACTTTCTGCGGCGTCGTCACGCGGGATCCGCTCACGGGCCGCGCCAACGTCGGGCTGTATCGGGGCCAGGTGGTCGGACCCGACAAGGTGGGCAAGCTGCTCATCCCCACGCAGCACTGGGGCGGCCACTTCGGCGCGCACCGCGCCAGCGCCACGCCCATGCCTGTCGCGGTCGTCCACGGCTGGCACGACGTGCTCGGCTTCTGCGCCGGGAGTCCCTTTCCCAAGCGCGTGTGCGAATGGGACATGATGGGCGCTGTCCTCGGCCAGCCGGTGGAGCTGGTGCAGTGCGAAACGGTCGACCTGCAGGTGCCGGCCACCGCCGAGCTGGTGGTCGAGGGTTATATCTCGCCAGACTCGGCCACCTTTCTGCCCGAGGGTCCATTTGGCGAGTACCCGGGTTATTCCGGCGGTCAGCCGTCACCCAAGCCCGTGCTGCAGGTCACGCGCATCACCCACCGCGACGATCCGATCCTGCGCGGCGCGCTGGAAGGCGCGCGGCCTGGCTTCCCCAGCGAGGACTCGATCCTGTGCGCCTACGCCTGGTCCGCCATCGCCTGGAACACCCTCGAAGACGCTGGCGTGCTGGGCGTGACCGACGTCTGGCTGCCGCCGGTCAGCACCGGGACCAAC
>JAFAOS010000080.1 GCA_019247515.1 Chloroflexota bacterium
GCGCAGCAGCCAGGAGCCCGTCTGGGCCGTGGCGGCGCTGAGGAAGTAGATGCGGAAGTTCGGAACCGAGAAGGCCGAGCGCGAGCGTCTGGTCCCTCCCGAGGAGACGGGGGGAGCCAGCGCCGCGGACATTGCCAAGCTATCTTAAGGACTCCCTCTCCCCCTGGGAGAGGGCAGGGGTGAGGGTCTTTATCGAACGAACAGGTACCCCAGGCCGCGCACGGTCTGAATGCGTCTGGGGTTGGTTGGCTCGGCCTCGACCTTGGCGCGCAACCAGCGCACGTGCACGTCGACGGTCCGCGTATCGCCCGCCGATTCGTAGCCCCAGACGTTGCGCAGCAGGCGCTCGCGGCTCAGCACCTGGGCGGGGTAGCGCAAAAAGTACGCCAGCAGGTCGAACTCGCGACGCTTGAGTCGCAGCTCGACGCCCTCGCGATACGCCCGCCTGGTCGCCACGTCGATCACCAGGTCATCCGCCGTCAGTTGCGCTGGCGGCTCGCCCGCCAGCCCACCCATGTCCGCGCGCCGCAGCTGGGCTTTGACGCGGGCCAGGAGCTCGTGCATGCTGAACGGCTTGGTGAGGTAGTCGTCGGCGCCGACCTCCAGGCCGAGCACCTTGTCGATCTCCTCGTCGCGCGCTGTCAGCATCACGATCGGCACGTGGCTGACCGTCGGATTGGTCACTTCGGCGCGGACCCGTCGACAGATCTCGAGCCCGTCCATGCCAGGCAGCATCAGGTCCAGCACCACCAGGTCGGGCGGATTGCCCAACAGCATGTCGAGCGCCACGCGACCGTCCGTACACAGCCGCACGTCGTGGCCGGCCCGGCTCAGGTTGTAGCGCAGCGTGTGGAGCAGCGATTCTTCGTCTTCGACGATCAGGACGTCCGCCATGGTCGGCCTACTGGCCACCACGCTATCTGCAAACGTGCCCGCACTGGCTTAACCCAGGTTAACGGGGCGAGAAGTCCGTGTTAGCAGTTTGACGCTCCGCCGCCGTTCGGGGCTCGACTGAGGCTTTAGACTGTGGAACACGGCGACCATGACCGACGTTCAATCGCGCAGCAACGGCGCCGCCGCTACCAGGCCCCAGCCCGCCACCACCGATCTCGCCAGCCCTGACCTCTACCTCAACAGGGAGCTCACCTGGCTGGCCTTCAATCGCCGCGTTCTCGCCGAAGCCGAGGATGATCGCAACCCGCTCCTCGAGCGCGTCAAGTTTCTGGCCATCACCGGGTCGAACCTGGACGAGTTCTTCATGAAGCGCATTGGCGGTCTCAAGCTGCAGACCGCCGCGGGCCTCCCCGAGGTCACCGTCGACGGGCGCACGCCCCAGGAGCAGATCGACGCTTGCTACGCCTGGGTGCGCGAGTTCGAGCACGTCCGCCTGGGCGTCGAGCGTCATTTGCTCGACCTGCTCGCCAGACAGGACATCCGTATTCTGAACTGGACCGACCTCAATCCGAACGAGCGCGCGGAGCTGCGCGAGCGGTACCTGCGCAATATCTTTCCGCTGATCACGCCGCTGGCGCTCGATCCGGCGCATCCGTTTCCGTTTTTGTCCAACCTGTCGCTGAACCTGCTGGTCACCGGGCAGCCGCACGATCGGCGCGACCCGTTCATCGCCCGCGTCAAGGTCCCCGTGGGCCAGGGCATCCCCCGCTTCTTGCGCATTCGCGACAGGCGCCACTTCGCGCTGCTCGAAGACGTCATGGCGCACAACCTGGACGCGCTGTTCCCCGGCTTGAGCATCACCTCCTGCGAGATGTTCCGCGTGACGCGCAACGCCAACACCGAGCGCGACGAGGAGGAGGCTGACGACCTGCTGGAACTCATTGAGTCCGAAGTGCTCGAGCGCCGCTTCGCGCCTATCGTCCGCCTCGAGCTTCAGCCGGGCATGGACCCACTTCATCGCTCGATCGTCATCAGCGAGCTCGGCTTGAGCGACGATGGCGACGTCTTCGAGGTGGACGGCATCCTCGCTCCGCGTGACCTGATGGAGCTCATCGGCATCGACGACGGCGCGCTGCACGATCCGGTCATGCACCCGATTGAGCCGCCGCGCCTGCCCGCGTTGCGCAACATCTTTCACAGCATTCGAGACGCCGGCTCGATGATCGTCATGCATCCGTACGAGTCGTTCGCCAGCACGGTCGAACGCTTCCTGCGGGAAGCCAGCCAGGATCCCAAGGTGCGCGCGATCAAGATGACGCTGTATCGGACTTCCCACGACGCGCGCATGGTGAGGTACCTGGAGGACGCGGCGCGCAACGGGAAGCAGGTCGCGGTGGTCGTCGAGCTGAAAGCACGTTTTGACGAAGCAGCGAATATTGCCTTCGCCGAGCAGCTCGAAAGTGTGGGCATCCACGTGAGCTATGGCGTCGTCGGCCTGAAGACGCATTCAAAGGTGTTGCTCGTCGTCCGTCAGGATTTCGACGGTCTCCGCCGCTACGTGCACATCAGCACCGGGAACTACCATCCTGACACCGCGCGGCTGTACGCCGATATCGGCCTGTTCACGACCGATCCGGTCATTGCCCAGGACGCCAACGAGCTCTTCAATTACCTGACCACCGGCTATGGGCCCGGCCGAGCCTATCGCAAGATCCTGCCAGGTCCGGCCCGTCTCAAGCGCGCCATCCTCGACCGCATCGAGCGCGAAGCGGCCCTGGGAACCGAGGGCTTGATCCAGCTCAAGATGAACGCGCTCGAAGACGCGGACGTGACGCGCGCCCTGTATCGCGCCTCACAGGCGGGAGTGCGTATCGACCTGATCGTGCGCGACACGTGTCGATTGCGGCCGGGACTGGCCGGCTTATCGGAAACCGTGCGGGTGGTGAGCATCGTCGGACGGTTCCTGGAGCACGCCCGCATCTACTACTTCCGCAACGCGGGCGCCGAGGAGTACTTCATCGGCTCGGCGGATTGCATGAAGCGCAACCTGGAGAGCCGTGTCGAAGTGCTGGCGCCTGTTGAAGATGCGACCGGTCGCCAACGTTTGCGCGCGGTGCTGGACCTGCAGCTGGCGCCCAATCGCAACGCGTGGATCATGCAATCGGACGGCAGCTACCAGCGCGCCGAAGTGGACCGCAACGATCGTGGCTGCCAGGCGGCGTTGATGGACTGGCTGCTGGTGGATCATCCAGCGCCGCGTCGGCGGCGGCTCAGCTCACGCTACGCGCGCCGCACCGCCGCCGCGGCAGCCGCCAGCCTCCGTACGCTGCTCTAACGAATTCATGAAACCCTCTCGAAGGGCTCCACCGTAGGTGGAATCACTGAACCTGCGTTCCTCAGAGGGCGCTAGCTCACGTTTTGTGGCCGCCAACTTTTCAAGTGCCGGCAATAGAGAAGTATTGCCGGCAATACTTCTCTGAAGAGAAGCAAACTCGAGGGTCTTATCCTTATTGCCAGTCGCTGGTGTGCCGGTTGACCAGCGCGCGGCGGAAGCCTGGATGCCGACTGCTCCGCACTTCGTGCTCCAGGGTGAACACCGGCTTGCCCGTCTGTGGGTCGACGATGTCCTGGAACCGGAACTGATGATTGCGAATGTCTTCGGTAATCAGCTTGTGTTCTGACAGGTAGTCGTACGGCCCCGAGAAATTGGCGATGTAGATGGCGATGTGGTGCCCGTCGTACTTCGGCACCCGCTTGCTTTCCCGAAACACCAGCGTCTGACGCGCACCGATTTCAACGCGCGCCACGCCATCTTCGACCGTGCCCGGCGCTTCGAAGACCTCCGCGTAGAAGCGCTGGATGGCCGCCGCGCTGCCAACAGGCACGCTGAGCTCGACGTACGGCACGCCCAGCTTCATCGAGCCGAACTTGCCCGACGCATAGCAATGGTACACGTTGCCCCACGGACTCACGGCCTCGACGTACTCGCCGCGGTCGGCCCACGAAAACTTGGTGCCACTGAGCTGATCGGCAATCGACGCAAGGCGCTCCTTGAGCTCGGCCAGATCGGGGACGACCAGTCCCGTATGTCCGCGCAGCACCTGGGGAGTGCCGGTCGGTAGATGGAACTGCTGGTCGCCGATGTTGACCCACATGTTGTTGAGCCCGACGTTCATATACGGGTCGCGCGTGAAGCCAAGGCCGACGATGTAGAAGAGCGTGGCCCGAGATTGATCGTCGATCCGCACGTTGACGTGTTCGAGTGAGACGATGTTGCCAATGTCCTCGGCAACCGCGGCGGTAGGGGCGGTCAGCGTCTGCATAGTGGTGATGAGACAACGACGGCGAATTGGTTTCAAGGTTTGATTGGCCGCGAGAAGCGTCTGGTCAGTTGCCGGCAACTCGGCGGGTCGCTAGACGATGACTTCCACCGCCGAGTACGTTAGGCTCCGTGACCCCTCTGCGACTTGTCATGGCCCTGGGGGCTACCTGTTTGCTGTTCGTCATTGGCTGCACCAGCGCGCCCGCCACGCCCACCACGGCCCCGGCGCCCACCGCCGCGCCGGCCAAGCCGGCGGCCAGCCCGGCCGCGGCGAGCCCCGCCCCGTCACCGGTCGCCAGTCCGTCGGTCGCGGCGAGCCCCGCCGCCCTCGCCGCCGCAAGCCCGGCGGCCAGTCCCGCGGCCAGCGTCGTACCTTCGCCGTCTGCCGCGGCCGCGGTCGCTTCGCCGTCACCATCAGCCGCCGCGGTCGACAATTCGCCGTATCAGTCGGCAATTCTGTTCAGCGGATCGCCGACCGCGGGCTTCACGCTCCAGAGCACGGACATCACCGCGAACACTACGATTCCCGTCATGTTCACGTGCGCCGCTCCCGGCGGCGGCACCAGTCCGCAATTGAGCTGGTCGGGCGCGCCCGCGAACACGCAGTCCTACGTGCTGGTCGAACAGGACCCGGACACGGCCACGCCCAATACGCACTGGCTCGTCTACAACATTCCCGCGAGTGTGACGCAGTTGGCGCAGGGCCAGACCGAGGAGCAGGCCACGCTCTCCAACGGGGCGATGCAGGGTCAGGATCACGCGCAAGGCATCTTCCCGACCTTCGCATTGATCGGGTACGAGGGCGCGTGTCCACCCCCGGGCGCCCCGGCGCACCACTACACCTTCCAGCTTTTTGCCCTGGACCAGATGCTGAACGTCCCACCTGGCGCCAACATCAACGTCCTGAAGGCCGCCATGGCCGGCCACATCCTCGCCCAGACCGAGCTGGTCGCGCCGTTCAACCGCTGAACGACGCTCCGCGTCGCTCGCGAAGCGTCAGCCGCACCACGTCGTCGGCCTGGGCAAGCTCGTCCAGGCGACCGCAGGCCGAGATCAGCTCTTCGAACTGGCTCGATGGGATGGGCACGCCGGGTGTGATCTCTCTGATCCGTCGAGCTTCCTCGGCGAAATTCCATACGAACTCGCGGCCACCGGCCTGCCGCGAGAAACTTCGGCCATCCCGCAGGTAAACCGTCACCCGCGGCGCGAACAGCGGTTGCGCGTGCGACGGAATCAGCGTTACTCGCTGCATCAGGTCCAGTACCTGCGGTGGGTGCTCGCCCGAGTGCAGCAGCGGATAGCCGCGGAACACGACTCCGTAGGCGACAAAATAGTGCGGGCTGGCGACACTGACTCCGGTTCGGTCGGGAGAAGGAAACGCCGGACTCGGGTATTGCGTCTCCAGCCAGTTGACCACGGCCTCCACCCGATCGACCTCCGCGGCGTGAATATCGTGCTCGGCGCACAAGGCCGAGGTCACCGCCACGTGCGCGATGTTGTAGCCAGGTGTCGAATAGATGCGGTACAGCGTCTCGAGAAACATCCACCGCTCGCCCAGGCCAGCAACGATGTCTTCCAACGCGGTGGAGGTCGCGCCTGAGAAGCTGTACGTGAGCCTGCCCAGGTTGTTGCCCGAGTAGGCATGGTAGAAGCCCGCCTCGCCCTCCAGCACGGTCTCACCTCCAGGTGCGCCATGCTGCGCCAGAGCTACCGCCAACAGAGCGTTGCGCACCGCCGCGCCCTCTCGCACTGAGCGTCCGCCGCTGCGCGCGCCTTCGAGATTGCCGGCCGCGAGATTGACGCACTGCGCGATGGCGCCGTGGGTCTGGTCCGCGGATAAACCGATGAGCTTGCTGGCGGCCACGGCCGCGCCGAAGATGCCGAACACCGGTCCGGCGTGAAAGCCGCGGGCCATGACGCTCGGGATGAAGTCGGCCGCCAGGCGCTCCATGATCTCGTAACCGGCCGCCACGGCCACGAGATATTCGCGACCAGAAGCGCCCACGGATTCGGCGAGCGCCAGCGCCGCCGGCAGGATCGCCGAGCCCGGATGCGTCAGCATGCGGAAGGTATCCCACTTGCCGCCGGCGAGGATCAGTTCGGCATTCACGAACGCCGCGCCTCCGCGTGTCAGCCGCGCACCGTCCACGAGCACCGTCGCCAGTCCGGCCCCACCGGCTTCCTCCGCCTGCATGAGACGCAATGCCGTGTCACCATCAGGCGTCGCCGAACCCAGCAACGCCGAACCGAGCCCTTGCAACGTCACGCCTTTGGCGCGATCCACGACCTCGGCCGGCAGGTCCGTAAACCGCAGCTCCGCCGCCCATCCCGCGAGTTGTCGACTCAGTGATTCGCTCACAAGCCGTTGCCGATCGCCACCTCCCGCAGGTGGTCCGCACGCTCGGCGGCTGCCCGCAACGCGGGCGACGCGCGTGGCTCGAAACGCCGCGCCGCCCTGTCCTGCTCCTGCGCTGGAGAAATGCCGTCCACTGCCCAGCGGGCCTGGCGCGCCGCACCCAGGGCCGCCGCCTCCGTTTCGGATGGACGCGCAACCGAAACCTCCAGGACGTCGGCGCACAACTGCGCCCAACCGTCTGACTGAGCGCCACCACCCACCAGCGTCACCTGGGTGGCATCCACGCCCGCGCGCCTCAACGCGCCGAGCGCGTACTCCAGACCAAACGTCACACCCTCCACGACGGCGCGCACGAAGTCGATGGGCGCGTGCTCGGCGCGCACACCGCTGAAAACACCCGCGCCGGTCGGACAGTCTGGCGTGCGCTCTCCGCCGAGATGCGGCAGAAACGTGAGGCCTCGCGCGCCTGCCGGCGAACTGACCAGCGCTGCTTCCACTCCGGCGTGATCCAGGCCGAACAGCGCGGCGATCCAGTCCGTTGCCACGGTGCAGTTCAGCGTACACACCAGTGGCAGCCAGGCGCCGGTTGAATCGCAGAACGCGGCCGCTTCGCCGCGCGGGTCCACCGCGGGTCGCGAACGGTAGGCGAAACCGGTCCCGGATGTCCCCAGGCTGACGACCACCGGTCCCTCGACGATCGCGCCCACACCGATAGCCGCCATCATGTTGTCGCCGCCGCCACCGCTCACCGGCGTGTCCGCGTTTATTCCCAGCGCCTCTGCCGCCTCGGACCGCAGCCCGCCCACAACCGACAGCGACGGCACGATGCGCGGCAGACAGCTTGCCCAATCGCGTTGCGCGTCAATCGCCGCCAGTACCGGTGCGCTGTACTCGCGCGTGCGGACGTCGAAATACGCGGTGCCCGATGCGTCGCCAGCCTCGGTCACGAAGGCGCCCGTCAGCCACAGGTTCAGGTAGTCGTGCGGTAGACACATGCGGACCGTGGAGCCATACTCCACCGGTTCGTGCAGCAGCAGCCACAGCACCTTGGGAGCGGTGTATCCGGCCAGAAACGTGTTGCCCGTGAGCTCGAGAACGCGCTCTGCTCCACCGAGGTTCGTGGTCAGCAGCGCACACTCCGCGGCCGTCGTGGTGTCATTCCACAGCTTGGCGCTGCGCACCGGCCGCTCGTCGACGCCGAGACACACCAGACCGTGCTGCTGACCCGAGACGCCGATGCCAGCCACCTCCACATCGCCCGCGGCCGAAAGCGCGGCCCGTGTGGCAGCCACCAGGGCGGTGACCCACCAATCCGGCTGCTGTTCGCGTGTCCCGTCCTCGCCCTCGATCAACTCGTGCCAGGCGCGTCCGACGCCGAGTACCGCGTCGCTGTCCGCGTCGACGAGCAGCGCTTTCGTGGATTGCGTTCCGCAGTCGATGCCCAGGAAGGCGCGGCGGGTCACCGCGCGCCAGTCAGCAGATCGAATACCAGCTGGTCGAGACGTTGGTAGCCGAGCTTTCGCTCGGCCATCTCGCTCAGGTTAAATGACCTGGCCTTCAACGCGCCCACGTTCTCCGAGGAGTAGGCGCGAGTCATGCCGACCAGCTCGTCGTCGTCGAGCTGGAGCTGTCGCAGCATCGTCTGAATTTCGGCGTCGGCATTGAAGCGCTGGACCTTTTCGCGCAGCACCAGATAGCTGCGCATGCATCCGGCGACCAGGTCGAACACCTCCTCCACGCTGTCCGGTCGATAAGGTTTGACGTCGAAGTGGCGCGGACCACTCCAGCCATGGTCCTCCAGCAGTTTGACGATGAAGAAGGACTCCTTGATGTCCTCCGAGCCGAAGCGCAGGTCCTGATCGTAGCGAGTCGGCTTCTGTGCCCCCAGGTCGAAGTGGTACAGCTTGCCCATCTCCAGGGCCTGTGCGACCTCGTGCACGGTGTTCATGCCCGCCATGCGCGAATGCTGGATCTCGGGGTTGACGCCGACCAGGTCGCGGATGGCGGGGTCGAGCGTACTGATGAATGCCAGCACGTGACCGATCGTCGCCAGGAAAATGTCGCCGCGCGGCTCGTTCGGCTTCGGCTCGATCGCGATGCGCATGGCGTAGCCCTGGCCGCGAATGTAGTGCGCCAGAAACTCCACCGCTTCCCGATAGCGCTTGACGGAATCAACCGGATTCTTGGACGCCTCGACCTCCAGCCCTTCGCGTCCGCCCCACATGACGTACACGCTGGCGCCCAACCGCGCACCCAGGTCGATCGCCTTCAGTGATTTCTGGATGGCGAATGCGCGGATGCGCGCGTCGTTGGACGTGAACGCCCCGTCCTTGAACACCGGTTGTTCGAACAGGTTGCAGGTGGCCATGGTGTTCTTGATGCCTTCGCCATCCATGACCTTCTGCGCCTCGCCAATGATCCGTTCGCCCTCGCTGGCCGAGGCTCCGAACGGGATCAGATCGTCGTCGTGGTAGGCAAACCCGTAGCAGCCGATGCGCGCCAGTCCTCGGATGTTGTCGAGCGGATCGAGTGGCGGGCGCACCGGCACCCCAAACACCTCGCGGCCGCTGAAGGCCGTACACCACAACCCCGTGGTGAATCTGTCTTCTTTTCTCGGTTCGTAAGCCATCTACAGTCGCAGCCTCTCAGCGCCGCTCGGCAAAACGCATCACCTCTACAGTAGCAGGCTGTTCAGAAACTCATTCAAGGGCCCGCACTTCGAAATGTGGCGGCCTCAAGCGGCAGCTAGCGCCCTCTGACGAACGCAGGTTCACTGATTCCACCTACGGTGGAGCCCTTGGAGAGGTTTTATCGACCTGTGAAAATTTGCTCGACAGTAAGCGCCGTATGGGCGACGCTGCAATCTAGCTATGGAGCTCCGCGAGGTCCGACTGTGTCACTTGCTCCGGCTGCTTGCCCATGATGATCATGGCCAGCACCTCATCGGTGGTGACCGCCGTCTTGTCCACCGTGCCCACCAGCCGCCCATGCAGCATCACACTGATGCGGTCCGCCAGATCGAAGACGTCATGAATGTCGTGGCTGATCAGAAAAATCCCAATGCCTTCGGCCTTGAGCTGCTGGATCAACCCGCGCACCTGGGCTGTCTCGGCCGGGCCGAGCGCCGCCGTCGGCTCATCCATGATCAGGATGCGCGCATTGAAGTGGATGGCGCGCGCGATGGCCACCGCCTGCCGCTGACCGCCTGATAGCCAACCCACCGCCGTCTTGAAATTCTTGAAATTGGGATTCAAGCGCTGCATCACGTTGCGCGTGGCGGATTCCATGGCCGCGTCGTCGAGCGAGCCGTCGCGTGTCAGCAGCTCGCGGCCCAGGAACATGTTGCCGGGCGCGTCGATGTTGTCTGCCAGCGCCAGCGTTTGATAGATCGTCTCGATTCCCAGATTCTTCGCGTCGCGCGGATTGGCGATCACGACCGGCTTGCCGTCGATGAGAATCTCACCCGAGTCCGCCGGATGCGCGCCCGACAACACACGCATGAGCGTGCTCTTGCCCGCTCCGTTGCCGCCGACCAGTCCAACCACTTCGCCACGGCGCAAGTCGACGGTCACGTCGTCGACGGCGTGCACGCCGCCAAACGCGACACGGATATTCCGCATTTCTACCAGCGAGGGTTGGTCACTCATCGATGACTATTTTCCGCGGCGGCGCAGGTACGTGTCGAGCCACACCGCGGCGACCAGCACGATGCCCACCACGATGTCCTGTGTCGGCGAGTCGACTTTCAGCATGACCATGCCCGAGCGCAAGGACTGCATCACAACCGCTCCCAGCAGCGCGCCCGGAATCGTGCCGATACCCCCCGAAAGTGAGCTTCCGCCGATGACCGCCGCGGAGATCACGTCCAGCTCGTTCTGCACGCCCAGGTTGGTCACCGCCGCGTTCAGACGCGCGGTCTGTACGGCGGCCGCCACGGCCACCAGCACGCCCATCAACACGTACGTTTTGGTGATGGTCCAGCGCACGTTGATGCCGCCCAGCTCGGCAGCGTCGGGATTGCCGCCAATCGCGAACACGTAGCGGCCAAACCGCCGCCGTGTCGCGATGAAGGTCATGACCAGCGCCACGCCCGCGGTGATCAGTACCGGATAGGCAATGCCCGTTGGAATCTGGAGTCCGCCCGGCGGCTCCTGAATGTTGTGGGCGCGCGCGTATTGCGTCGCCAGCGCGCTGGGCCACGGGTAGCTATTGGCCACCCACACGGCGCCCAGGAGCAGGCCACAGCCGAGCACCAGCACCGTCACCAGCGCCCAGACCGGTCGGACGGCGAAGCCGTACTTCTGGCGGCGACGTCGGTTGACAAAGGTTGCGGCGATGATGCCCAGGCAGCCCAGGATGCCGACAATCCAGCTGCCCCACTCGCCAAGTGAACCGTTTGGGCCACCACCCAGCAGGGCGAAGATGACGTCCATTGGCGCAATGGTCTGGCCCTGGGCGTAGGCGAAGATGAGCCCGCGCCAGACGAGAAAGCCGCCCAACGTGACGATGAACGACGGCACGCCGCCGTAGGCGATGATGGCCCCCTGCAGCAGCCCGATCAGCGCGCCGGCGACCACGCCCACCGCCACCGCGACGATCCACGTGTACGGCTGGTTGAAGCCCAGGTGCAGCGCGTTCGGCAGCCACTGCGCCTGGACCATCGCCATCGTGTAGCCGAGGAACCCGAGCACCGAGCCGACCGACAGGTCGATATTCCGCGAGACGATGATCAGCACCATGCCCGTCGCCATGATGGCGATCGAGGCGCTTTGCACCGAGAGGTTCCACAGGTTGCGCGGAGTCAGGAACAGCCCGCCCGACAGGATCTGGAAGCCGATCCAGATGATCGCTAGCGCCGCGACCATGCCGAGCAGGCGGGTGTCAAGTTCGAGAGATTGCGACAGCGACGCAAGTCCACGCCCGGACCGCCGTTGCGGTACGACGTCGGTTGGTCGTGACAGCGTGGCTTGCGTCATCTGCCCTCAGGCGTTCAGGAACAGACCGCCACGGTGCCCGCGGGCACGCCCTGGCAGAGCGTCGCCTTGCTGATCCAGCCCGCGTCGAGGACGACGTTGAGATCGCTTACGTTGATCGGCTGCGGCTGCAGCAGAATCGCGCTCACGTTGTTGCCACCAGGTGTCTGGAACATACCCGCCGGGATACCCGCGCCAACCACCTGGTCGCGAGTGACGCCGCCACACATCTGGACCGCCGACTCGCCGGCGGCTTTACCCAGCAGGCGCGCATCCTTCCAGACGTCGACGGTCTGCAGCCCGAGCGCAACGCGATTCAGCGCTGGCGCGTCGCCGTCCTGGCCTGAGACCGGCACCTTGCCCGCCAGACCTTGCGCGGCCAGTGCCGACACCACGCCACCCGCCATACCGTCGTTCTGGGCGAGGACCGCGTCAACCTTGTTCTCGTTTTGAGTCAGGTACTGCTCCATCTCGGTCTGCGCGATCGATGGGTCCCAGTTGTCGGTATAGGTCTCGCCGACGATCTTGATGGCGCCGGCGGTGACCGCGTTGCCGATGATGTCCTGGTAGCCGCCGCGCAGGAAGTCGGCGTTCGCGTCGGCCTTGTTGCCCTTGATGATGACGTAGTTGCCCTGCGGCTGCAGGCCCATAACGGCGCGTGCCTGCATGCGCCCGACCTCGACGTTGTCAAAGGTGATGTACAGCGCCTGGGGGTCTTCGATCAGGCGGTCGTAGGCAATAACGGGGATGCCCTGCGCGATAGCGCTGGACACGGACGGTCGGATGGCCGTCCCATCCTGCGCCAGGACGATCAGCACGTTGGCGCCCTGCGTGATCAGGTTCTCGATATTCGAAGCCTGCGTCTCAGCCGACGACTTGGCATCCGTTGAGATGTATGTCGCGCCGCCCGCGGCGAGGGCGTCCTTGATCGCGGGCTCGTCCCACTTTGCCCAGCGCTCTTCCTGGAAGTTGTTCCACGATACGCCGACGACGCAATTCGACTGTGCCTGCGCATAGCCCGCCGGCCCCGGCAGCCCGCCCACCAGCATCGCGGCGCCCACGACCGCGGGCAGCAACCGCGATGCTTTTGGCGATAACCATCGCCCAAGCCCACCACTACGAGTGCTCATAACTCTCATCTCTCCCTGTGAAGATGTCGCCCAGAAATTTGGTCGTGCGTAGCCTACTACGCTCGCCAGGAATTAGCACTGCCGCGCTGCTCAGCCGCGGCTCAACAATTCAGTTACAAACGACTCCTTTACACTGTTGCCTCGTAGAGGAGCGGATGCGACCATGCTCAGCCCAGAAGAAAACACGTATCTGACCAGGACCGGCCCCGGCACGCCTATGGGCGAGCTCTTCCGCCGCTTCTGGCTGCCGCTGTTCCTGTCTTCGGAACTCCCCGAGAGCGATGGCCCACCGCTGCGCACTCGCATTCTGAACGAAGACCTTGTGGGCTATCGGAATACCAACGGCCACGTTGGCGTCCTCGACGCCTACTGTCCGCACCGTCGCGCGCCCCTGTTCTACGGGCGTACCGAGGAATGCGGCCTGCGCTGCGTCTATCACGGCTGGAAGTTCGACGCCGACGGTACGTGCGTCGACATGCCGTCGGAGCCGCCCGAAAGCGACTTCAAGGAGCGGCTCACGATCAAGGCTTACCCGACCTACGAGGTTGGGGGCGTCGTGTGGATCTACATGGGTCCGCGCGAGCGCCAGCCGGAACGCCCGCCGCTCATCGAGTGGACCGAGCTGCCGGCCACTCGGCGACGCGTCCGCAAATGGTTCCACGAGAACAACTACATGCAGGGTGTCGAGGGCGACATCGACACCGCGCATGTCAACTTCCTGCACATGGACTATCGTCCCGAGACGGAGCGCAACCGCATCCGACAGGCCAACCCGCTGTTCCACCTGGGCGAGAAGCACCCCAAGCTCACGGCCATGGACACGGACTACGGCATGATCTATGGCGGCCGTCGCCTGCTGCCGGATGGCAACTACTACTGGCGTGTTACTCAGTGGCTGCTGCCCGCCTTTTCGCTGATCCCCGGCAAGGGTCGGCGTGGCGGCACCGCGTGGATTCCCGTCGATGACGAGCACTGCGTGCGCTACTCGATTGCCCTCAGCCCCGATGAAGACATGAACATGGAACAGGACGAGGCGCGCTCACCGTCAGGCAAACCGCAGCAGTTCACGCTCAAGGACGGCACGATCATCGACACCATGATCCCGTACGGCACCAAGGCCAATCAGTACGAGATCGACCGGGCGATGCAGAAGGCCGGCCACTATACCGGCATCTGGTCCATCGCGATGCAGGACAAGGCCATGATCGAAGGCATGACCCGCACCGTCGATCGCAGCCTGGAGCACCTGGGCAGCAGCGACATCGCGGTGATCGCCGCCCGCCGGCGTCTGCTCAAGCTGGCGCGCGACCTGGAGCAAGGCATCGAGCCCGTGGCACCGACTCACCCGGAGCTGTATCGCGTCCGACCGCTGGACCTGATCTCGCCGGAGGCCAACTTCGGCCCGCTGCTGGAGCAACACGCAGAGGAATCCAGAGTCCCCGTCGCCATCTAGCCGTGCGTCAGGTTGATGGACTATAAGGTCATCTCCCCGGAATCCCAGCAGGCTATCGCCCAGGGCTGAGCGCGATCCGTGGACTCCACGCCTATGTACGTCCTGGAGTCCGATGCGTTGCTCTCGCGCTCGATGCTCTGGCGCCTGCAGCGCACGTTTTACACCGACCAGGGCATCGCCGCCTGGAGCCAGAGCCGCGTACCGCAATCGGTGACTACCTCACCCAACATCGCCAACGCGTACGCTCGCATCGCTCTCGGGTTTCTCCGCGACATCCGCGGCGCGCTGGACCCCGATCAGCCGATCTATTTCGTCGAGCTGGGCGCTGGCTCCGGCCGGTTCGGTTTTCGGTTTCTGAAAGTCTTTTCGCACCTGCTGCAGAACCACCCCGATGTCCATCAGCGCTTTGTGTACGTGATGACCGACGCGTCGCCCACGGTTCTCGAGTTCTGGCGCGACAATCCGCGTTTGAGGCCATTCGTCGACGCCGGCCACCTGGACTTCGCCCACTTCGACCTCCTCGACCCGGCGCCGATGCAATTGCTGATTGCGGGCGCCACCCTCGACGCCCGCGGCGCGAACAATTCCATCGTCGTCATCGCCAACTACATCTTCGACAGTATCCCTCAGGACGCCGTCACGATCGCCGACCGTCAGCTCTTTGCGAACCGCGTCACGGTCAGCGCGTCATCCCCCGAACTGGACCTTGCCGCGCCTGACTCGAAGGTCCGCATCTCGATCAACTTCTCGACAGACTCCATGCCGCTCGATCTCGACGAGGAGCCGGACGCGGCTCTCCGGCGCATCCTCCAGACCTACCGCGAGCGACTCCCCAGCACCACGCTGCTGGTCCCGCGCGCCGCCATTTCGTGCGTGAATTTCTTCCGCAACCTGGGCGGCGGGAAGGCCTTGTTTCTGGTTGGCGACTTTGGTGACGCGCACGAAGACGAGCTCGCCAACCACGGCCCGCCGGGCTTCGGCGCCAACGGCGGCTTCTGGCTCGCCGTGAATTTTCACCTGTTGGGTCAGTACGCCCGCCAGCAGGGTGGCCGCGCCCGGCATCCGCGCGGTCGCCACCTGAGCCTGAACATCTCCGCCCTGATCTTCGGCCTCGAGCCCGGCGGGGGCGCGTCGCAGGCAGAGCTGGCGTACGCCGACACCGTGGACCTGCACGGTCCGGACGAGCTGGCGGTGGTCCACCGTGCGGTCGCCGAGCGCCTGCCCGATTTGAAACTGGACGTCGTCCTGGGTCTGCTGCGGGGGACCGGCTGGGACCCCGACTACCTGAGCCGCTGCGTGCCGGCGCTGCTCGAGGCGCTCCCCTCCGCGCCGGACCGACTTCGCCGCGAGATGTTCGACGGCATCCAGCAGGCCTGGGACCAGTACTACCCGATCGGCGAGCGCGACGACGTCCCCTTCGGGATTGGCGTGCTCCTGTACAGCCTCGAACGCTACCTGGAGGCGCTCCAGTTCTTCGAGCGGAGCCTGCGCGACTTCGGTGAGGACCCGCGCACCACGCTCAATCTGGCGATGACCAGCTACCGATTGGAGCGCCGCGCCGAAACGCTCCAGTGGCTGGACCGCACGCTGCAGCTGGACCCCAACAACGAGCTGGCGCAAGCGATGCGCCCCGACGTCGCCGCCGAACTGGCTGAGGGCAGGTGACGCCGCTGCCCGTCCCCTCGCTTCGGCTCGGCTCGGAGTTGCTCCGCCCCTACCGCGCGCTGGACCTGACCAACGACCTCGGCGAGCTCGCCGGCCGCATCCTTGCCGACCTCGGCGCCGCCCAGTCCGCCAACGGCCAGCATACGTTCCGCCGGCTGGTCGAGACGGCCGACTTCGTGCTGGAATCGTTTCCGCCCGGATATCTGCAGGGTCTGGGCCTCGGTTACGCGGAGCTGTCGAAGATCAATCCTCGCCTGGTCCTCACGTCTATCACGCCGTTCGCTCACGGGCGCATGGGCAACCGTTCGGTGCGCGCGGCCCCGCACGGCGTCTTTCCGGTCCAGGGCAACGACGCGTGGATCGCCATTGCCTGCGAGACTGACGTGCACTGGCAGGTGCTCGTCGAGGTGATGGACTCGCCCGCCTGGCCAACGGACCCAGCTTCCGCACACTGGAGGGCCGACTCCAGCACCAGGACGTGATCGAGGCACGCCTGGCGGACTGGACTCGTACGCAGGCCGGCCGGGAGCTCCAGTGCCGACTGTTGGAAGCCGGTGTGCCGGCTGGCGCGTATCCGATGCTCGACGCGCTCGAAGACCCGCAACTGGTGGCTCGCGCGCACTTCGTGCCGCTGGAGCACCCGGAAATGGGCGTGCTCAAGTACGACGAGCTGGGCTTCAGGCTCTCCGAGACGCCGTCAAGGCTGCGCACCGCCGCGCCGTTGCTTGGCCAGCACACGGAGATGGTGCTCAATGAGTTTCTCGGCTACTCCGAGGCGGAGTACCAGGCGTTACTCGCCTCCGGCGCGCTGCAATAGCAACGATCCACCGAGTCATGAACTGACGATTCTCCTCAAATGCCTGATCTCGCCGCCGAACCAGCGTCCCTGGAGTTCTGCTTCTCTTCTGAAGAGAAGGTTTTCTTCGACACTGCGAGAGTCAGCCTCCCAAATGCCAGCGTCCGACGACTATCACTGCCTCTGTGACGATCTCGCCGCCGAGCACGCGGCGCTCGATGCCATCGTGGCGCCGCTCTCGGAGTCGCAGTGGTCGATGCTGACCCCGGCGGAAGGCTGGACCATTCGTGACACCATCGTCCACCTGGCCCTGGCCACGGTCAGGATGTGGTGGACGCGCTCGGCGTGCAACGTCCCGACACGCCCCGCCTGAAGCACATCGCCCACCTGGGCGTCCGCACTCGCGCGTACAGTTACACACAGCATCGCCTGAGTGCGCCTGGTACGCCGGCCCACCCGGCCCAGGACGCGCCCCCTCTCCCTCTGGGTGAGGGCACCCGGATCAGCCCGAAAGTAGTCTCGCCTGGTACGTAGCCCTCACCCGCCGCTGACGCGGCGACCTCTCCCAGGGGGAGAGGTGATGATTCCCTTGCAGCTCAGTCGCCAAAAAACGCGCGCAGCTCCGCGTGGGTCTCGTCCGGCACCTCCTCCGCCAGGAAGTGGCCCGCGTCCAGCTCGCGGCCCCGAACCTCCTCCGCCCACTCGCGCCAGATTCCGAGGAAATCCCAGCCCAGCCCGAACCAGCTCTGTTTGCCCCACAACACCAGCAGCGGGCAGCTGATCTTGCGCACCCCGAGGTCCGCCTTGTCCAGCTGGAAGTCGATGCTTGCGCCGGCGCGGTAGTCCTCACAGATGGCGCGAATGGTCTCGGGGTTCTGATAGCAGCGCCAGTAGTCTGCCCGCGCCTCGGGCGTCCAGCAGGTGTTCGGGCGCCGTTCGAAGAACACGTCCGGGGCGCGGCCGATCGCCCGCTCCGGGAAGTCCGCAGGCTGCGCCAGGAAGAACCAGTGCCAGGTGCGCAATCCGAACTCCATGTCGGCGCGGCGGTAAGCCTCGTAGGTGGGAATAATGTCCAGGACCGCCAGCTTGCGTACCCGATCCGGATGGTCGAGCGCCAGCCGGTATGCGCAGCGCGCGCCGCGGTCGTGGCCAGCCAGGAAAAACTGCTCGAACCCCAGCTGACGCATGACCTCGACCTGATCCCTGGCCATGGCGCGCTTCGAATATGGCGCGTGGTCCTGGGTACTGGGCGGCTTGGAGCTGTCACCGTAGCCGCGCAGGTCGGCGGCCACGACCGTGAACTCGCGCGCCAGCCGCGGCGCGATCTTGTGCCACATGACGTGCGTCTGCGGATTGCCGTGGAGCAGCAGGAGCGGCGGTCCCGATCCTCCATGTCGGACGCGGATGCGCACCTCACCCGTATCGATGGTGGTCAGCTCGAAGCCTTCAAACATACGCCTACTGTACGCTCGATGCACGATGCCCACGTACACCCGCGACGGCGAAGTCTCCATTCACTACGAGGAATACGGCAATCTCGCCGGCTTCCCCGTGTTGCTGTTTGCCCCCGGCCTCATGCGCTCTTCCGCCTCGCGCTGGGACCGCACCGATCTCGTTCCGCGCAAGGTCCTTGGCAACGGCTTCCGAATCATCGCCATGGACCAGCGCAACGCCGGCGAATCGAAGGCGCCGATCACCGCCACCAATTCCTGGGCCGACTACGCCGACGACGCAATCGGCCTGATCGAGCACCTTGGCCTGGGCCGCCTCGCGATCTGGGGTCGCTGCATCGGTCCATCCTTCTGCATGAAGGTGATCCAGCAGCTCCGCGACGAGTCCAATCGCATCACGGCGCTGGTGGACCACGCGCCAATCGGCCTGACGGCGACCAATCGCGGCCACTTCATGCACGGCTTCTATCAGTGGGCCGAGGAGCTGCCGGCCGGCACCTTCGCCGAAGCCGCCAGCATGGACCCCATCGCCGCGGCGTTTTGCGAGAACCTCTTCGGCAGCGACTTCGTCTTCAGCGTGCCGCGCAGCTTCGTCGAATCGATGCAGACGCCGACGCTGGTGTTACCCGGTCGCGACCTGGCGCATCCCGAGGCCATCGCCCTCGAAACCGCCCAGCTCGCCCCGAACGCGGATCTGAAGATGGGCTGGCAGGAGGACCTGGACGCCGCTGGCGAGGCGGTGCGAACGTTTTTGGCCGCCCATAGCTGATCGCAATCAGAACAGAAATCGCGGATCCGACGGCACGCCCAGCAGCGTCTTCGTCGAGCCGACGGCGATCCAGTCGTTGGTGAGCCCGTTGTGCGCGGCGGCGGCGTTCGTGTCGCGCCAGAGCCGCTGCAGGTCCGAGCCATCGTACAGCCCACTGCCGCCGCACTCCTCGTACAGGGTGTTCACCGCCTTGCGCGCGCTCTGCGCCGTGAAGGCCTGATCGCGGCGGCACTTCCCGCGGATATCGCGCCCGACCTCGCGAGCCGGCACCCGCGCGTAACGCTCGGCGTTCTGGAGTGTCAACGCGTGCGCGGCATCCACCATGGCGGCCGCGTTGGCGTACCGCGCCATGTTGACCGTCAAGCCATCGTCAATGTTGCTGGACTTCGAGCGCAGCCGGTCCTCGTAGGCGGCCAGAAAGCCACGCGCCACGCCCAGCGCCGGCGCGGCCATGGCGGCGGTGAAGTTGGCCCATGAGATGGCCCCGTACATCGGATCGGAGTGGACCTGGTGGCCGGGTGCAATCCCCTCTTCCACTTCTTTGCCGACCAGCGTGCGGCTCTGGGGAATGAAGATGTCGTCGAGGACGATGGTCTTGCTGCCGGTGCCCTTGAGTCCGACCGTGAACCAGTCGTCGACGATCACAAAATCTTCGCGTGGAATCAGCAGCCAGCGCATCTCCGGCGGACCGTCCACCTCGGGGCGTTTGATGGGCACCGCGGCGGTCAGCCAGTTGCAGTGGTCGACGCCGCTCGAGAAGAAGCCGCGGCCCGTCCACCGGTAGCCGCCGTCAACTGGCACCACGTCGCCGACCGTATTGACCACCGACGAGGCCAGCGAGTTCGGGTTGCTCCACAACTCTTCCTGGGCTGAGAGCGGGAATTGGGCCAGCATCCACATGTGCGCGGTCCACAGCATGTGTACCCAACCCGTCGACGGACACGCCGATGCCAGCTCGATGGTCACGTCGATCATCGTTTCCGGCCCCAACTGCGAGCCGCCGAAGCGTTTCGGCGTCATCAGTCCGTACAGCCCGCTTTCCAGGATGTCGGCAACGTTCTCAGGCGGCAGGTGGCGTCGCTGTTCGGTTTCGGCCACGCGCTCGCGCAGTTTCGGCTTCAAAGCGCGGGCGCGTTCCATGGCCTCGTCGTAGCTCCCGAGCACGGCGGCCGTGGTCTTCAACTCGTATACCGGTCGGTCGTCCAGTGTGGATAAAACCAAGGTGCTGCCTCCGTAAGGAGCCTGTTGTGTCACGCGTGCGGGCTGCGCTGCAAGGCGGACAGCAGGTCGTGCACGCGAATGGGCTTGCTGATGTAGTCGTCCATGCCCGCGGCCAGACACTGCTCTCGGTCGCCCTGCATCGCGTTGGCCGTCATGGCAATGATATGTGGGCCATTCGGTGGCGCCCATTGCGCTCGAATGCGCCGCGTCGCCTGGAGGCCATCCAGCTCCGGCATCTGCACGTCCATCAGCACGACATCGTACGGCTGACGCTCCAGTGCCGCGATGGCCTCCAGTCCGTTGCCTGCCACATCGGCTCGGTAGCCGAGCTGACTCAGCAAGCGTAGCGTCAGCTTCTGATTGACGGCATTGTCCTCCGCCAGCAGGATTCGCAGCGCCGACCGATCACCCGGCTCCGCGTCGATTGGCGCGGATACGTGGCTGGTGGCAGATCGCGCCGGCGACTGCTGCGCGCAAACCTCGAGCAACGTGTCCAGGAGGTGCGACGGCTTGATAGGTTTGGTGAGGTATGCCGCGGGCGCGACGCTCTCGGCCGCGGCATCACGTCTGCCGAGTGACGACAACAGGACGACGGGCAGCGTCCGCGCGTCGCGCAACTGGCGGATCTCGGCTGCCAGCGCGAGTCCATCCATCTCGGGAATCTGCATGTCCAGAATGGCAATGTCGAACGGTTCCCCGTGGCGAATCCACTCCAGCGCCTCGCGCGGCGAGCCAGTCCCGCGCGCGTTCATTCCCCAGGCGGTGGTCTGGCGTTCGACGATGTTCCGGTTGGTTGCGTTGTCGTCCACCACCAGCACGCGGCGGCCATTCAGCTCCGGTCGATCGCTCACCAGGTTCGCGTTCTGGCTGCCATCGGAGCCCGGCGCGGCCAGTATCGTGAAGAAGAACGTCGACCCGACGCCCGGCTCGCTCTGGACCCACAACCGGCCACCCATCAGCTCGGCCAGCCGTCGACTGATTGCCAGTCCGAGGCCGGTGCCGCCGTACTTGCGCGTGGTCGACACATCGCCCTGGCTGAACGGTTGAAACACGCGCTGCACGACTTCCGGCGCAATGCCGATGCCGGTATCCCGAACCGCGAACCTCAGCTCGTGGAGACCATCGCGCAACGGTCCGCCGGACACCGACACGACCACCTCACCCCGCTCGGTGAACTTGATGGCGTTGTTCATCAGGTTGAGCAGGATCTGCCGCAGGCGGGTGACGTCGCCGACGATGACCGGTGGCGTGTCGTCTTCGACCAGATAGGCCAGGTCCAGCCCTTTCTTGCTCGCCATGGGCGTCAGAAGATCGAGCACCGCCTCGATGCACGCGCGCACGTCGAACGCTTGCGACTCCACTTCGAGCATGCCGGCTTCGATCTTGGAGAAATCGAGGATGTCGTTGATGATGGTCAGCAGCGCGTCGCCGCTGTCGCGAATGATCTCCGCGAACTCGCGTTGTTCCTCGTTCAGGTCGGTTGTCAGCAACAGGCTACCCATGCCGAGGATGCCGTTCATCGGGGTGCGGATCTCGTGGCTCATCGTCGCCAGGAAGGCGCTCTTGGCCTGGTTTGCCTGGTCCGCGGCGTCCTTGGCTTCCTGGAGCACGATTCGCGCTCGCTGGCGCTCGAAGACACGACCAAGCTCCGTACCGATGAGCTGACTGGTATCCAGCAGCGGCTCTTCGGGTGGTTGCGTTGCGCGCGACATGAACCGCAGCACCGCTACCACTTCGGCGCCGACCAGAACTGGCAGAGCGAACTCCAGGGTGACCTGCGACTCGTCCTGTGTTGGAGGGTCCTGCCGCCAGGCGGGTTTGCCGGTGCGCGTCGACTCGGTGACCACGCCCGCATGCCGCCGGAAGCGTCCGGTCTGCGCCGCGTCACGCAGGTACGCCAACGGATCCTCGGTATCCATGTGCGAGATACTCGTCGGCACCACGCTGGGAGTCTGGTGTGGGTCGATCAGGTACGCGTGGCCGATCGGCCAACCCGCGTACTCGCAGATCAGGTCCAGGCCGGACTTGAGCGCATCCTCGGGCCGCGTGGCTTCGTTGGCGGCAGTGGTGACGTGTTGCAGGAGGTCCACCAGGCGCGTGTGGACCAGGAGCGCGTTCTGCGCCTCGAGCGCCTCATCCCGCGCCAGCGCCAGGTCGCGCGTACGCTCCTCGACCCGGGCTTCCAGCGTCATCTCGGCGTTGAGCAGGGCGAGATTGGCGGTCTGCATGGCGGCCAGCGTCTCATTCAAACGCGCGTTGTAGTGCCACAACAGCAGGTAAATGAACGTCACGAACAGCCCGATCAAGCCGACCATGAACGTGCCGACGATCCAGGCGGGTACTACCTGCTGCACCCCGAATGGGTCCTGTCGCAGCGAGAGCAGGCTAGCCACCACCAGGACCAGCGTTGAAAGCACCATCAGGCGGCGCAGATTGCGTGCGGACAGGTGCGGCAGGGCCAGGAAGACCGGCCACACGGCCAGCAGGAGCAGGATCGGAAAGACGAACGGGACGGTGAAAGCGAGCGTGACGCTCAGCGCCAGGAGTCCAGCGCTCATCCAGCCGATCGCCAGATCGACGCGACCCGCTCGGATCAGGCGGCGGGCGTAAATCTGGATGAGCAGGTTCAGTGCAACTTCGAACGCCACGAGCAGCAGGATCGGTGTCGGATAGAACACGTAGATCGCGAACAGCAGGATCGCGATCACCAGGTTGGTGAGAATATTCCATCGGACGAACTGGTTCAGGCGCGCCGTCTGAGGGTTGGTCTGTGAATCCTGGGCTGGCATGCTGTCGTGGTCAGAGCTTCTTCATGAAGTGCCAGTAGTTGACATCCGCATCACGTGTATAACTCAGCCTGTCGACCGCCGCCAGCGTCAGGGCCAGGCCCCAACCTCCCTCGGGCAGCTCGATCACGTCGAGGGAGTCCAGCGGCAACCGCGCGTCCGTGATTGGCGCTCCCGTATATGGACCGCCGCGGTCGCGGAATGTGGCTTCGACGCGGTCTAGATAGCCCTGGATGGCCATGGACATCTCGCCACCGGCGGCGGTGGAAGCGTACGCGTAGCGGATGATGTTCGTGACGATTTCGCCGACCGCGGTGTCGAAGTATGCTCGCCAGACGCCATCGGGTGGCGCGGGATGGCTGCGCTCGAGTTCTGTCCAGAATTGCGACAGGGTCGCGTAGACGCGGTCGAGGTGCTCCGCCGTGGCGGGCAGCGTCGCCGAAACCTCGGCCACCGGCCGGTTGTCAGAAGCCTTCGAGCGCATCCTCGACTGACTCATAGGGACGCAGCACGCGATCCAGAGTGGTGAGCTTCAGGACCACGCGCGCCTGTTCACCAGGTCGGGCGATGCGCAGATCGCCGCCCGCCTGTCGGGCGGACTTCAACCCGCTGATCAATGCTCCGAGACCGGAGCTGTCGATAAAATCGACCTGACCGAGGTCGACGACCAGGTGGCGTTGGCCGTCACCGACCGCCGTGGCGAGGCGCGCGCGGACGTCGGCGGCGCACAGCAAATTCAAATCGCCCACCATCTCGGCCACTGCTATGCCGTCGCCCTTCGGTACGACTTTGATGTCCATCTACACCTCCCGCCGTGCTGTCATCCGACTCAGAGCGCGCCAGCTCATATGGGTGCCTGCGGGAGCACGGGCCAGAACCGTTCCACCGCTCCGAGCTCCGGCGCCATCCGCTGACCGAATTTTGTCAACTCCCCGCGCACGTCAGACGTGAAGCGAAACAGCACCGGGACCTGCGTCGCATAGGCCTCAATCGCCGCCAATTTCCGCTCGAACGTGCTCGCAATCTTCACGTACCGCGGAGCCCCAAGGCAATCGGACAATTCCGCCAACCGTGTTTCCAGCGCCAGAGGCGTGTGGATCACGTACGGGCAGTCCTCGTACGCCAGCACCTGCACGGAACGATCCGCCAGATGCCGACCTGCCAGAAAGACCAGCTGGTGATCGACGTGCCGGCCGGCCCCAAGCGGAACGAAGACCGTCGACGTGTCACTCCACTCTGGCAGCGCCTGGACCTCGTCGGCGATCAACTGCGCCAGCGGCAGCTCCGCGGCCTGCACCTCGCCGTAGAGCTCGTCGTCGCTGAGGTGGTGCTCGCCGCGGTAGATGGCGTCGGGTATGCCCAACCACCGTGTCCCCGTCCGCAGGATGTGGGCCGCGGCCGTATCCTCCGCCTGGCGCTGCTCGCGGACGGAGTCCATGTCGGTCAGCCCCCAGCGACCGTGCTTCCAACGGGCGAACTGGTTCAGCACCTCGTCGGTGACCTCGCCGCCAAAGATGGTGACGATCACCGGTTCTGGGCCGCGTTCGGCGAGCAGCGCGACCGTGCCGCCGCATGACAGCGCCACGTCGTCATAGTGCGACGACAGGAACACCGCGCGCCCCGCGGCCAGCTCACACGGCTGGCCCACGCATGCAAAGTTGCGATGCGTGTCGGTCATCGCGACGAGCCCAGCACGCGCCCGTGCGCTGCCGCGGCGGTCTCTGCCTCCAGGCCTGGCGGCGTGGCGGAGGCTTCAGTCCGGGCGCTGTACTCGAATGTCGCCGCGTCGAGCACCGCGCTGAGCATCGCCAGGTCGTACAGAATCCAGCCCACGTTCACCAGGACGGCCACCATGTCACCGGCCGCGCCAGTGGTCAATCGCAGCAGCCCCCAGATGGCCGCGCAGATCAGGACCACGATACACACGAGCTGCGCGCGAACCAGCCGGAGGCGGGATAGCAGCGCGCCGCCATGCAGTCGTGTCTTGGGCGTGACGACGAAGCCGAGTGGGGTGCCGAAGTACACGTTGCGGACCGATGTCACCAGTGCCGTGACCCAGATCGGCCACATCGCCAGGCTGTTTTGCTGGCCGCGCCAGGTGTTCAACCCCCAGCCAAAAGCGGTGAACAGCAACTGGTTGACGACCAGATAGGGGATGATGCGCACGAAGAAGTCGAAGGAGTACGCGGTGATCGGTAGCCAGCCAAAAAACAGATACAGGGCCGGCGCGAGCAGGTAGACCAGGACGAAAAACCCGGAGAGATAGCTCCACATCGTCCCCAGGTACATGGCGCGCTGTGCCAGGCTCAGGCCGCGCACGAACAGTGGATTTTCTTTCAGAAACACCTGGAGTGTGCCCTGCGCCCAGCGCAGCCGCTGCTGCAACGCCGATCGCAGGTCCTCCGGCGCCAGCCCGGACGCCAGCGCTTCATGGTGAAAGACGGATTTCCAGCCCAGCGCGTGTAGTCGCATTGCGGTCGCCATGTCTTCGGTTACCGATATCGTCGACAGCGGCATGATGGGCTGGGCCTCGTCGCCGCGATCGACGTCCACCGCGAGCAGCAGGCCGCGCACGGCCTCGATGGCGGCCAGGGGCGAGGTTTCGCGGTGCGCCAGCCGGTCGAGCGTCTGCTGATCGTCCAGCGCGTCGGCAAGTCCGGCCTCCAGGTCCGAAACGTCGATGCCGGGGATGGAGTCCAGCTCTTCGCGAATGCGCGTCAGGTCCGAAGCGACGATCCCGGATGACACCGCCCGCGCTCGCTGCTGAAAGCTCCAGGTGACGTCCTGGATGGGCTCGCGCTTGCGCAGGGCCTCCCTGGCGCTGGCCACAATCTGCCGCAGCTCGCGCATTGCACCCGCAACCGCGACATCGTCGGTGGCCACCTGACGCTCCGCGTGGCTCAGCGTCTGGTCGGCCGTCGCCAACGCCCGCTTGACGCGCTGCTCCAGTTCCACGACGTAACGGATAACGCCCATTTGCATCAGCGCTTCTCGCCGCAGCAGCGCGTTCGACCCGCAGAAGAAGGCCGCGTTCCAGCCGTCCTTGCCTTGCTGGATTGGTCCATAGAACAGCGACGCGTCCGACCCGAACGGGTCGCCGGGTGGGATGTTGTAGAAGGGCTGGTCCGACTGGACGAAAGCCACCTTCTCGTCCTGAAAATACGCCAGCATCCGGTCGAGAATGCGCGGCGTGGGCACCTGGTCGGCGTCCAGCATCAGGATGAACTCGCCATCGGTCGCCAGCAGTGCGTTGTTCAGATTGCCCGCCTTGGCGTGCCGCGGACGACCTCGCCAGTCGATCGAACGCACAATGTAGCCCACGCCCTCCGCCTCTGCCATGGCCTGCATCTGGTCGGAGTTGCCGTCGTCCAGCACATACGTGCGATGTGGATAGCGGATGGCAGCCGCGGCGCGTACCGTGTCTCGAACCAGCTCGACCGGTTCGTTGTAGCAGGTGATGAAAACGTCCACGGACAGGCCCTCGGCCGGCTCGGCTGGCTCGCCACGGTGTTTTTCCCGCCACACGGTCAGTGCAAAGATGACCGCCCCGACGTAGCTGTAGGTTTCGGCGAGAACCAGCGCCACGGCCAGCGGCCAGACCGCAAGATTGAGCGAGGAGGTCCAGCGCCAGCTCAGATAGATGAACCCGAAGCACACGGTGCCGACGGCCAGCACGCGCAGGACGGCGCGGCGAACGCCCAGCTCATATGGGGTTGTGAGCCGGGCCCGCTTCGCCGGCTCAGCCCGCGTGGCGTGGCTGACGGGTGATGCTCGCAGCCAGCGCTGGGCAGCCACGACCAGGCCCACGACGAAGACGGCGAGCAGAACGATGCCTACATATTGCGCGCTGGTCTGGACGAGCATTCCGCTGGCCTTCTACAACCCAGGCTCTCCCTCCAACGCCCGCCGGTAGCGTACCAGGCTGGCAAACTCCGCGGTAGACGCGCCGCTCTCAATGGTAGCCTTCATCCACTCGACAGAGTCCTGGATGCACGGCAAGACCACACCGACGGAGCTCGAATTGACGCAGGCGTCGTCAGTCCACGCGCGCCGATTCGGCGTTCTCGGCGAGGCCTGGTTGGCCTCCGGAGCGACCAGCTTCGAGGTCTATGTCGGCGAGACGTGCATCTGGCGGACGGGCGACCCGCACGGTCCTGGATCATCAGGTTCTCAGTCGACGCTCAGCTGCCAGCAGGACCTGGGTCCGTCCCGCACGCTGCACCTCCGGGTAGGCGGTGTCAGCGGACCGGCGGCTCTGCGGAGGCTGACTGTCGACGCCCAGCTCGTCGCCGAAGCGGTGCGGCTCGACGACGAGCTTCGGCAGATGACCGGTGAGCTGATCGACGCCCAGGATCAGCTCCTGGCGCTGTACGGCCTGGCCAAAGCCACCCGTCGGCGGCTGAGTCTGGACGCGGTGCTCGCCGAGCTGGTCGCCGAAGTCAGTCGACTCACCGGTGCTGAGCTGGCGTTTGCCGCGCTTTCCGAGGCAGCCGGCGGCCGACTGGTCGTCTACCCCGATGCAGGCTCTGCCCACGAGGCCGCCCTCTGGCAAGCCAACGCCTGGGTCGACACATCGCGCGCGGCGCTTATTGCTAACACGCCGCTGGACCTGCCGCCAGACCTTGACCCCTCCGGATTTGTCGACAATCTCGTGGTGGTGCCGGTGTCAGTCGAAGGCACGCAGCAGGCAACCCTCGGCGTGGTGAATCGGCGCGACACCACGTTCTCGGCGGGAACCGTCAAACTGCTCCAGGCGCTGGGCGAGCAGGCCGGTGCACTCGTGGAAACCGCGCTGCTGCACGAGCAATCGCTGATTCAGGACCGCCTCCGCCGCGACATGGAGCTGGCGGCGGCAATCCAGGCCGGGCTGATGGCCGACGCCGCTCCGCTGGTGCCGGGCGTGCAGGTCGTCGGTCGATTCCGTCCCGCGAGAGAAGTCGGCGGCGATTTCTACCACCACCGTCTGCGTCCCGACGGCCAGTTGACGTTCAGCGTAGGCGACGTGAGCGGTAAAGGCCTGTCTGCTGCGCTGATCATGGGCATGTCGCGCAACGTCCTGCGCGGCGCCTCCCAGTTCCTCGACGGTCCGTGCGCGGTGCTGGAGCAGGTCAACGCGGACCTGTACGACGATCTGAACCGCGTGCACACCTTCGTCACCGCGTTCCAGGGCTACTACGATCCGCGTCGACGCCGGGTGCGATTCGCGAACGCTGGCCATTCACCGGTGATCTACTGCGCCGTGGGCGACTCGCCGCGCCTGTTGCCCGCCACCGCTTTGCCCCTCGGAGTTTTCCCCGAATCGTCCTCCACCGAGGAGAGCGTCCGCCTGGACGCGGGCGACGTACTCGTCGTCGCCACTGACGGATTCAGCGAGGCCACCAGTCCCAGCGGAGCCGCGTTCGGCTACGAGCGGTTGATGGACCTCGTCCGCGCGCTTGCCGCGGAGTCCGCCGACGCGATCGCCGATGGCCTGTTCGCCGCGATCACCGAGTTCGGCCAGGGCACACCCCAGGACGACGACCAGACCTTGCTTGTCGTGAAAGGCCGCTGAAGCGTGGCGGTCATCCTGGTCGCGGATGACGACCCGGTCAGTCATCGCATGCTCGAATATATGCTGGGCCGCCTGGGGCACACCGTCCTGCGCGCGATGAACGGCAAGGAAGCCCTGGATCAACTCGACGCGGCTCCAGCGGACCTCCTGATTCTGGACCTGGCGATGCCCGTCATGGACGGCGTCACCGCGCTGCGCAAGCTGCGCGCCGACGCCCGCTTTACCAACTTGCCAGTGATCATGCTGACCGCCAGCGGCCTGGAGCGCGACGCGCGCACCGCCAGAGCCGAAGGCGCCAGCGAGTTTCTGACCAAACCCTTCCGCTCGCAAGAGCTCGTAGAAAAACTAGACTCACTTTTGGCTCACTGAGGCTATCTCAGCAAGTTTTTTTTATGCAGTCGCAAGCCTGCGGGCTCAGTGTCATTTGGAGAATATGCCCGTCGGCTCCAGCTCTTTCACGAAGCTCATATCCAGATAGTCCGATGGCGCCGTCCCGGCGGCTTTCGGCTCGGCCCCACTCGCGTCGGCGATCACCGCTTGCATGCCCGCCTCGGGAACTTCGGGCGGGTCAGCCAGGTACTGGCTGAAGTCCTGCCACGTCGCCTCGAGCTGCCCCTGGTCCGACAGCTGCAGATACTTGTTCATGTCGGTCATCGCCGTCTGCTTGTCGGTCATGAACCGCTGCAGCCCCAGCGCGTATCCGCGCACGAACCGTCGCACCGTGTCCGGGTTCTTCTGAATCATGCTCTCGGTAGTCGAGATGCCGACGCTGGGAAAGTCAGGCCCGTCTTTGGCCAGGTCGATCAGCGTCGTGTAGCCCGCATCGCGCGCCTGGATGCTGGTCGGCGGCGAGACGACGCCGGCGGCCACCTGGTTGGCCTGGAGTCCAGCCAGAATCGAAGGCACCTGGTCGAGAGGCACCAGGGTCACGTCGGTGTCCGGCTGCAGGTTCCAGATCTTGAGCGCCTGGAGCGCGGCGGTATACGTCGAGGATCCCGCGCGGGTGATGCCGATGGACTTGCCTTTGAGCTCCTGGGGCGAGCTGATCGACGGCTGGGCCATGACCGAAAAGACGAGCCGATTGGTGAGTGCGGCGACCAGTCGCAGGTCGCCGCCTTCGGCATTGGCCGAGACCAGCGTGCTGGGGTCGGTATTGGAGAACTGGGCTTCATTGGCGAGGATGGCCGCGATGGCCCGCGAGGTGCTGGCGATATTGGTGAGGGTGACGTCGAGCCCTTGCTGCTTGAAGTAGCCCTCCTCGTAGGCCGTCCAGAGCGGCCCATTCGCGCCGGTGACGGCGGTCCAGATGACTGTCACGGGAATTGGCGAGCTTGGGGCGGGCAAAGCGGGCAAGGCATTCGCCGCTCCAGAACCGGTCGCTGGAGCGCTGGTCGCGACAGGTGCGGCGGTCGGCGTCGTCCCAGTCGCGCCCGTGGACGTCGCGGTTGTCCCATTCGCCGTCGTCGACCCGCCCGCCGGCGCACACGCCACCAACAGAACGAGCGCCACCAGCGCACTTCCGACGCGCAGTGGCTGCACCGCACTCCCAACCCGCATTCGCATCGCACAACCCTCCCGCTCCCAGTGAGCCTCAGAACCAGCGTACCGCCTCTCACCGGGTGATGAAAGACCCGTTGAAGGACTCGGACGGGGAACTGTTAGCGGAAGAGCGAAGGCTGCCCGGAGGACGCGTCGGCCGGCGCGTAGCGCAGCGGCCGGGTGAGCTTGCGCAAGCGGCCCTCATCGACGGCGCGCGCCAGCCAAACGTCAACCTGTGACTTCTGAAGATCGAGCGCGGCACATAATTGCGCAGGAGTGCGCGGTTCGGAGCGCGTCAATTGTTGAGCATATTCGACGAACAGGTCGAAGAAGTCTGCTCGGTCGGAGACGTGGGTTGGACGAATTGTGACTGGCGCCGGACCAGCGTTGTGCGGCACGTGTTGAGCCAGGGATGTCTCAGACGCGGTCAGCAGTTCAGCAACCTCAAAGTCGCCGTCAGGCAGCCACCGCCCGCCTTTTTCTACCAGCGCCGCACCGCCGGCAGTCGATTCCAGGTTGCGGTTGATCCACAACGGCACCCAGCCCTCTTTCAGATTCAGCAACGCACCATTCCAGGTCCCGCCAGTACCGTCGCCGGTGGCAACGACGACCGCTGCCTCCGCCAGGCAGTAGATATACCGATTCCGAGCCATGGCGTTGCCCACGTCGAAGGCGGCTTCTGGATTGAACGGCGTGATCAATGCCAGGCGATCCTCGATCAGGCCGTGCCGGTACTTCTTGGAAGTCGTCGTGCGCAGCAGGTGATCGGCCAATACGCCCACGGAGTTGCCGCCAGCCTCGATGGTCGCGAGCATTGCCGTCTCGTCGATCCCAGCGGCCCCGCCCGACACGACGGTCAGGTTCGCATGCGCCGCGCTCGTACCCAGGTGCGCTGCAAGCGAGAGCTCGGGCGTCGTTGCGTCGCGCGAGCCGACGACGGCGAGACCGCCGGTGCTCAGGAGCGATTGGTTGCCACAGCCAATCAGCACCGGGGGCGCCTCGCGCTTGAGCATCCGCTTGAGGCGCGGCGGATAGGCTGGATCGGCTCGGGTTATGACCCACAATCCTGCTCGCTCCCACTTCTCCAGGGCGAGGGCGAGCGCCGCTGATCGACCCAACAGAAAGCAGATTCGGTCCACCGAGATCCGCGAATCGTTCCAATCCGCGAGTACGGCTTTCAGATCGTTCAGAAGCAGGTCTTGGGGCTCCAGCTCGTGCTCGATCAACCACTGGGCGAGGCGTCCGTACTCTGCCGGCCCGAGCGGGCGCGGTTCCCCCGGCGTACTCTTGCCGAAATGCGCACTCAGCAGCAGAACAGCCTGGGTGAGAGTGTCCATCATGCTCTCCTCAGTCAGGACTGGATGCGGCGAGGGCAACCGGCCAGACCGCCTGCACACCAGCACGCCGCAAGAGTGCGGCGACTACCACCATTGTCCAGCCAGAGTCCACGACGTCATCCACGAGCAGAGCGGCGCCATTGTGCGCATCGTCGGCTATTCGAAAGACGCCATCCAGGTTCGCGCACTGGTAGTAGCGGTTTTGCTGGAGTTTCTGAGGTTGGTTCGGCTGGACCTTTTGCACGGCGTGTATGAAGGGCAGTTTTAACCGCTCGGCGACCCTGCGGGCCAGATCGGGGACGAGATCGGGATGGGTGAGCGAGGGGACGCACGTGACCCAAGTGGGCCCAGGACTGGGACGCCAGCGATTGAGGACCATGTCGGCGACCGCGTCGGCGAGCTCATCGCGGAAGTGACCGGCGTGTTTGTCCTGCATGACGACGTGTCCCCATCCCGCGTCGCCCCACGTCGAGAGCACCCGCCCGGGCTCCGCCCGCAGATGACCTGGCAAGTTGCCGGAGAATCCGTATTCGGCGAAAGCGCCGGGCGCAACCTGAATAGGCAACCTGGGCTCGAACTCCGCCTGCCGCAGGAACCGCGTCGCCTGAGTGGCCAATTCGTGGGCATAGGCTCTCGGGACCACATCAACGCCTGTGCAATTGCTGCACTTGCCACACGGTGCTGGGCTGGGATCATCGAGTGCGCGCGCGAGATACTGCATCAGGCAGCCCGCGGTGTCGACGTACGCCTGGAGCTCACGCCATTCTTGCTCGCGTTGCGAAGTCAGGTACTCGATGTGAGCGCGATCGAGAGCGTACCTCACTGGGGTGCGGTACCAGGTTGACTTCTCCCGAAGAACCGGGGCGGGATTTTCCACAGACAGGAACTTCAACGCCTGCTCCAGCTGCCCGTAGCGGAGGTTCACGGCCTGCTCCAATTGTCGCACGGTCAGGCCATCACTGTCGGCGAGAACGCGCAGGATCGCCTCGACGTTGCGCTCCGACGGGAAGGCGCTGGTCCTGAAATACTCCTGGATTTCCGCGTCCTCGCGGCCCGCCAGCAGGACTCCCACTGCGCGGCCAATCGACCGGCCGGCGCGGCCCACCTGTTGATAGTAGGCGACGATTGAGCTCGGGGCCTGATAATGCATGGCGAACGCCAGGTCGGGCTTGTCATATCCCATTCCCAGCGCCGTTGTGGCCACCAGCACTTTGATCCGATTGTGCAGCAGCTCGGCTTCGAGGAACTGCCGATAAGCGTTCGAGTTGGGGTAATCGGACGAATTGACGTCACTGTAATAGGCTTTGGCGGCGATGCCGTGTCGCGATAGCCATTCGGCAACCTGGTCCGCGTCGCGTTTGGTGAGGGTGTAGACGATACCCGTGCCTGGCAGCATCGGGACGTGGTCCGCCAGCCAGGCGAGCCGGGCGGCCTGATCGGGCAAGCGCAGCGTCTGGAGGGCGAGTGTGTCGCGCATTAGCGGCCCGCGCTGGATCTCAATGTCGCCGAGCTGGTGCCGGACGTCGGCGATGACCCGGTTGTTGGCCGTCGCCGTGGTGCCGAGTATCGACATGTTCGGCGGCATCCGTTTGAGCACATTGACCAGCAACCGGTAGTCGGGTCGAAAGTCATGTCCCCAATCCGAGATGCAGTGGGCTTCGTCGACGACCAGAAGGCCCAGGTGATTGGCCATCGGCAGCAGGACATCGTCGTTGAAGTGCGCGTTGGCGAGGCGTTCGGGCGAAATCAGGATGGCGTCAGCCTCGTTCGAAAGGATCTGCTCGGTTAGCTCCGGCCAGTCTGCCTGGTTGGTCGAATTGATCGAGATGGCTCGAATGTTGAGCCTAACCGCCATCTCCATCTGGTTGCGCATGAGCGCCAGCAGTGGTGAGACGATCAGGGTTGGACCCGCACCCCGGTCTCGCAACAGACGCGTGGCGATGAAGTAGATAGCGCTCTTGCCCCAACCGGTGCGCTCGACGACGAGCATCTTGTGGCGTCGATTGACGAGTGCGTCAATGGCTTCCCATTGCCCATGTCGAAACTCGGCGGTGGGATCGCCGAGCGCGCGGCGGAGGATTTCACGAGCCCGCTCACGAAGGACGTGGGGTGCCATCTTGAGCGGATCTTACGGCTCGGCGACAAGACCCCTCCCCCTTTGTCTGGGTCCGATTCGGTAGTGCGCTACCATGGCAACCCTCGGATGCAGCTTGCGGACGCGGTCGTAATGGTCACCGGTGGGACTGGCGGTCTCGGCAGCCGCATCTGCCACGCATTTGCAAGCCAGGGGGCGCGCGTCGCGGTGGTCTATCACTCGCGGACCGACGTTGCGCGGGACCTGGCGCACGAGCTGGCGAAAAAAGCTGGCGCCAGCGACAGCCTCGCCATCCAGTCGGATGTGACTCGCGCGGAGCAGGTTGCGGAGCTCGTCGACAGAGTTGTCCAGCACTGGGGCCGCATCGACGTCCTCGTCAACAACGCGGCCTTCAATCAGGGTGTTCCGTTCCAGAACCTGGATGCGCTCACGCCCGAGCTGTGGCAGACGATCATGAGTTTCAATGCCACGGGGCCGTTCCTCACGGCGCGCGCGGTCGCACCGCTCATGCGCCGCCAGGGGTGCGGCCGGATCGTCAATATCGGCTCCGTCTCCGGCTACAAGCCAGGTGGCAGCAGTATCGCGTACGCGGTGTCGAAAGCCGCGCTGGCGCACCTGACGCGCTGCCTGGCACTGGCGCTGGCGCCTGAAGTGCTGGTCAATTGCGTCGCGCCTGGTCTGATGGAGGGTACGGTGATGACCGAGCGCATGCTGCCGGAGCAGCGCGAACGCGGCCGGGCGGAGGCGGTGCTGAACCGCACGGTCGACAAGGACGACGTGGCGGACCAGGTTGTCACCCTCGCCCGGAGTGACAGCACCACCGGTCAGAACGTCATCATCGATGCCGGACGGTTCTTCCACTAGACTTTTCGCGCGCTGGGTGCACCGGCGGTTGATCGCGCACTACGGCCAACCGACGTGGGAGACGCGCTATGCTCCGATGGAGGAGCTCATTGGCACGATTCTCTCCCAGCATACCTCCGATGTGAATTCCGAGCGCGCATTCGCCGCGTTGATGGCAATCTACACGAGCTGGGAAGCGGTCCGCGATGCGCCGCTCGAACAGCTCATCGAGACCATTCGCAGCGGCGGACTGGCGGTCGTCAAGGCCCACCGCATCCAGGCGGTGCTGCGCGCGCTGACCGACGACGACGGCCGCGTTCGCCTTGCCGATCCCCGGGGAATGACTCGCACCCAGGCCGTCGCCACGTTGACGCGGTTGCCCGGCGTTGGACGCAAGACCGCGGCCTGCGTCCTGCTGTTCGGGTCTCACGTGCCGGCGATCCCGGTCGACACGCACGTCCATCGGGTGGCGTTGCGTTTGGGATTGGTGGCGGCGCGCACCGGACCCGACGCGACGGAGGACGCGCTGGAGGCGGCGCTCCCACCATCCGACTACTACGCCTTCCACGTCAACATGATTCGGCTCGGCCGCGAGGTCTGCAAGGCCCCGCGACCGCGGTGCGCGGCGTGCCCGCTGAGCACGCGGTGCGCCAGCGTTGTAGAGTCCAGAGCCTCATGAGTGTGACAGCAGACGAAGTACGCGACTTCATCCGCGTCAATCATCGCGGTGTGCTGGCGACCCTGCGCAAAGATGGCGAGCCGCAATTGTCGCCAGTGAGCGTGGGTGTGGACGACGATGGAACGCTCATCATCAGCACGCGTGAAACGGCGATGAAGACGTTCAACGTGCGGCGCAACGGTCGGGCGTGGGTATGCGCCTTTCAGGACGCGTTTTTCGGCGCGTGGGTGCAAGCCGAGGGGACGGCCAGCATCGAGTCGCTACCCGAGGCAATGGAGGGTCTGGTCCGCTATTACCGACTGGTGGCGGGCGAACATCCGGATTGGGCGGAGTATCGCAACGCAATGATCCGCGACAAGCGCGTGGTGTTGCGGATTGAAATCGAACGGGTCGGTCCACGGCGGTCGGGGTAAGCTCTGCGCTCAGCGACAGCGACCTTGCGAATAGACTTGCCATTGCGACCAGCCCTTGGTCCGCGCCAGCCAGATGGCGGCGTCGATGTTGGCCATCGGCTCGAAGGGCGACAGACCTGCCCGCCCCTCCGGCGTGTTCGCCCACGTCGTCGGCAAGAACTGCGCCAGTCCCGCCGCGTGTGTGCGCGGGTTGAGTTGCGACGGGTCCCAGCCGCTTTCACCGGCAATGATGCAGTCCAGCCGCGGCGCAAGGTCCGGAGCCTGATAGTACAGATAGTCGCGCGGGTTGAGAGCCGGCAGGCTGGCGGCAACATCGTCGGGAGTGGGGTCCGGCACGCGCTCGGTCGCGGCACCTGGTAGCCATGCCCAGCCGCTATTGAGCGGGTTGTAGACCCAGAGACGACCATTCAGTTCCGGCGCATCCACTCGGAAGAACAGGCCTGCCGGCGCCTGGCCAAAGGTGGCATCACCTTCAGCCTCGACATATACGGCGGTCCGCTCGACCGTGTGCACCCAGTACGAGTCCCAGTCGGGAGGTGAGCCCGCCTGTGCGTCATACGCGAAGGCTCGCGTGGGCAGCGACAGCGAACACACCGTGGCGACAGAAACCAGACAACGCAGCATCGGCAAAATCCGATACCTCCGGGGCAAGCTCGCCGACCGGACGGAGTTGTTACATTGGTGCGGGGTAGCTGGTCGGCGGCGTGGACATGGCGACCGCCACCCCATCAGGGCCGCGGCCGCCAGATCCTGCGAAATGTGGGCCGGAGCCGCGTCGGCGACTCGTGAAGAGCCAGGCTCTGACGCTCTGTGAGGCCCGTATTGAGTTGAGCGACCTTTGTATCTGCAAGATAGCGATGGCGCTCAGCTGTCCACCGCGGTTAGCGCACCAACGATACCGCAGACAAGCACATGCACGCCAGCGGCGGGGGTGTGTTGGGGTTAACTGTCAGGTTGTGATGCGGTTCACTGACCCTCCGTCACCACGCTGCCTACTGTGAGGACGTGATGAAGACCCGCGCACGCGCCCGTAGCGTTGCAGTGGCCCTGTGTGCCGCCGCCATCTCCGTCCTGAGTGTCTCGCCGGTGATCGTCAATGCCCAGGATAACGGTCCCACCGATCCTGGCGTTCGCTGCGCCGCGAAAGTCGGCCCAGGCCAGTACGAGTTCTATCTGCCAGGCGAAAAGGCGACCGACGTGAATGGCAACAAGTGGGTGTGAGGTCCAGACGGGCAGTGGTTCCGCGACTACTCCGCGGCGATTGTCAGCGGCGGTATAAAAACATCAACACTTCAGCTCACGGCCGTAACAAGCACCGCGACCGCCACGTTGGCACACTGACGTAACGCGACCGTTACACGGACCCGTCAGTGGTGGACATACTCCACGGCGACGGTCCTTCGTTACGGGATCGTCGGGCGGTTTGAGGCCGACCCGGTCAATGGACACGGCTAACTGGTCAGTTTCATGAATGGCGCGAGAGATCTCGTACAGCCGAGGATGCTGGCGGTTGTTCCACATCGACTGGTCGTGGTACATCTCGACCATGCCGACCGGTATGGCGCCAGATGTCCTCGATGGTGGCCTGCAGGTTCTGGCGTGGCAACGCGTCGTGCACGATCACGTACCCGAAGCGCGAGATGTGGTCGTGCCACATCTCTCAGATTGGGACTGGCACACCGCCTGCGAACGGTTCGCGAAGTCCAGCTTGCTCGAGCAGCGGCAGGACCTCCGTGTTCCAGTACGCGAGCTCTTCAGCGTAATTCACCCAGCTGAGCACCGCGCCATCCAGTCCAAGCGTTGACAGACGCAACATGCGATCGGTGACCTGCTCCGGTGTGCCGACAATCAAGTAGCTGCCCCATCCGGGGCTGCGGAGTGGCTCGCTCGGTTGCGGTGGTCGCGGTGCGTAGCGCGCTCGACCTCGAGTGATGCTCGCCACCGCCTCCCAGTCGCCCTTCTCCACAATGTAGTAACGCGCGAATTCCTCCGCCTCGCGTTCGGTTGGACGGCACACGATGCCGCACGAGGTCCACACCTGGAGCTCGCGCCCGAACTCCTCGCGCGCCAATCGTCTGAGTTCCGCGATGCGTGCCTGTCCGGTGTCCTCTTCATGGGCGGCGATGCCGGTGAAGGCCATGTCCGCGTGCTGCGCCGCAAACCGCGCTCCGACCCCCGATGCGCCGGCATTCATCACCGGCACGGGTTGTTGGATCGGCTTGGGCTGACTGAAACCGCCGCTCATGTGGAAGAAGCGTCCGTCAAAGTCCCATTCCCGATCTTCGCTCCACAACCGGCGCACAATGTGCAACCACTCCGTGGCGTAGGCATACAGCGCGTCGTGATCGCGGAGTGACAGGCCGAACATGTCGAATTCGTCCTGAAACCAGCCGCACACGACGTTCAGCGCAAATCGACCATGAGAAATATGGTCGATCGTGGCAGATTGCTTGGCCGCGACGATCGGGTGGGTGGTCAGCACGTGCGAGGTGGAAAACAGGCTGATATGCGAGGTCGCCGCGGCCAGACCCGCCGCCCACGTGTACGTCTCGAAGGCGCTACCGTTGAAATTGGTCGGCCCGCCGAAGCCCTTCCAGCGGGCGACGGGCACCAGCGCCTCGAAACCGGCTCGGTCCGCGGCGAGCGCGATCTCGAGCGTGTTCGGCCAGGTCATCTCGAGTGTGCCCTCGGCCGTCGTGGCCGTCGCGCCATGGCTGACGTTCGAAGCGAAGATGCCGAGCTTGAACGGGTTGTCGTCGAGGAGGCGGTTCATGACCGGCGGCGGCTGAGCCTCACGTGCGGGTCAGGTTGGGGCGGGAATCGCGCCAATCTGTTGCAGGAGGCGCAGCACGTCGAGGTAATGGCGAATGGACGTCACCTTGCCGCCTTCGACGGTCGTCGCCAGCGCGGCCGCCACTTCGACCGTCTTGCCGCTGGCCGGGATCGGTCCGCTCGGAGTTTCGAGCGGCCCCGAGTGTCTCCCGCGCCAGATCAGCTCGAAGACGGCGGTATCCCCACTGGCGAAGCTGGCGCGGATCGACGAATGCGCGTCCGGAATCGCCCGCTTCCAGGCGTCGAGGGCTGCCATATACGCTTCGATGCCTTCGAGCCTGCGGCCGGTGCCAGTTTCTTCGTAGACCACTCCGGAAGCCAGCAGCGCGCGAAAGCCCGGCCAGTCCGCGGTATCAAAAGCCCCCAGAAGATCGCGACCGATATCCAGAGCTGAGCGACCCGAAGTCCCCGTTGTCGTCATAGGTGAGCGCCCTCCCGGCGCACGCAGTAAACGCCCGGGGGTGGAAATTTGCAAGAGGCACGCAACCGCATGGAATGCGGTGCGCGTGCTTATATTGTGGACGAGGTCAGACGCCGGCGAGCACCTGCGAAGCTTGCCGCGCGGCGGAGGTGTCGGGGTCGCGCAGCCCGAAGAAGCGGCGCGCGTTCGTGAACAGGACTTTTTGCTGGTCTTCGGCGGATAACCCGGCGCCCTCGAGAACCGCCAGCGCCGCCTCTGGGTTCCAGCAGGGATAGTCGCTGCCGTACAGGATCTGGTCGATCCCGTAGTACTCGACGGCGAACTTCACTCCCAACGAGTGCGGCGACACCGTGTCGGTGTGCATCCGCTTGAGATAGGTGCTCGGATCTCTCGGCAGGCGGGCCGCCCGCGAGTTCTTGTCCATTCGGCCGGACTGGTAGGGCAGCGCGCCCCCAGTGTGCGACATGAACACTTTCAGCCGAGGATGCCGCTCCATAATGCCCGAGAGCACGAGCCGATAGGCGGCGACGCTCACGTCGACGACGCGGCCGAGGCTCGTATACAGCGCGCCATCGTAGCCATCGAGGATGTCGACGAAGACGGCGTCCGTTGGATGCAGATACAGCGGCAGCCCGAGCTCTTCGACGCGGGCGTAGAACGGCTCGAGCCGCTCGGCGTCGATGCGCGGATCGCTGCCGACGCTGCCGGGGATGCTGACGCCCACCAGCCCCAGTTCGCCAATGGCGTGATTGAGCACGTCGAGCGCGACGGCGGTGTCCACGAGCGGCACGACGCCGGTGGCCCACACGCGTCCGGCGTGCTGCCGCTGCGCGCCTGCCATTTCCTGATTCCAGAGCATCGCCCCGGCGCGGCCCTCGGCGGCCGACAGGTCGGAGAAGTGGACGGCGAATGGCCCCGGCGAGCACACCACGTCGACCTGGTGCGGCAGGCCGTCCATATGGGCCAGCTGACGATCGAGATCGAACCACTCGGCTCCGAGATTGAAGCGCGCGGTGCTGCTGTCGCCATTGCGCCAGTACGTATAGCCGCCCTTGCCATTGCGCTCAGCGCGCGGGTAGCTCGTGCGCTCGCAGAGCTCATCGAAGACTGACCGTGGCCACCAGTGGAAATGGGCATCGACGATACGCATGAGACGGCTCCTTGAACCAACATGCTACATGCTCACCCGGGAAGGACACTCAGTCGCCGAAGGCCGATTCTGGAACCGATCATGTCCGCCGTCGAGCGGCTTCCGCGAAAATCAACCTGAATGACAAGCTCGACTCCCATTCAGTCGGCCGTCGATCGTTGGCGTGCGATGGTCCTGGCCCACCAGGCGCAAAGCCAGCGCCTGCGGGATGCCGCGTGGCGTCCGCAACGCGACTTTGCGCCGCCCAGCGTCGACAGCTTTCGTGCGGACCGCGAGCGTGAGGAAGACGCGCGCGTCCTGGACGTCCTGCGCGGGCTCGTGCCACGCCGCGCTTCATGCGTCGCCTGGACGCGGCCGCGCGGCGCTGCGCGGCGGTGCTCGTCTTCGAGCGACCGCCGCTGTCGTGGCTGTCCACTTTCTGGCCGCGGGTGCACGGCGAGGAGCGCCTGCCGGCGCCGCATCTGCCGCAAGTCATCGATGTGGTGAACGAGCTTGGTCTCGGACCTCCATCCATCGACCTGGTCGACGTGGAGCCATTTGAGCTGGGCCCTCCAGCTGTATGATCGCGCGGGCGTCCTCATCCCGCGAACCGACACCGCGATCCGCGTAGGCCTGGTGCGCTGGGCGCCGTCAGTCCGAAATGCTGGGCCAGTGAAGTCGACGGCGACGTCTGGTCCAGCCCGAAATCAATGATGGCACCGACCGGATCGAACCTGGAGAGACGGGCTTCAATATAGACGCGGTTCTGAAACACCATCAGTTGGCGCCGCCACGCTCAGTCCGAGACCCGCGGCCGCCTGCGCCATCCGGGCGTCATACGTGACGATTGTCCGCAATTCGCTACCGAGCAACTGAGCCGTCGCGAGATGTATTGCATCCAGGCTGCGAAGAACTGACCCCGGCGCGAGCGTGGCAGCCGTATCGAGCACCTGGCGATCCATCACCAGCAGGTACAGACGGGCCAGTTGCCGGCGTGCGTGCGCCACGGCCGCCGGTCCGCCGTGCAGAACACTCCGCACAACTTCCACGCGCACGAGTTCGCTCGCCACCCGTTCGTCGCCGACACGCGCACGCAAAAACCGACGCAGCGCATCACTTTCTGCTTCGTGCTGGACCAACTTGACCAGCGCGGACGAATCGAGGTAGAGCCTCACGGCTCCTGGTCGCGCATCGAGCGGAGCACGCTGCTCGCGTCAAGACCGTAATCGACGGGAGGTTCATCGGCGAGGTCCGCCGCGTCCTCTGGCCGTACCACCCGGTTGCTCGCGAGCAGCGCATCCCATGCCTCGGTGCGGACTGGCACGAGCATGGCTACCGGCCGACCGCGGTCCGTCACTTCCACGAGTTCTCCGCGCGCAACCAGCGCAAGGTAGCGACTCGCATGTTGCCGCAACTCACGGACGCCGATACGCTGCACGTGCTACATCGTAGCACATGCTCGGCCATGACGACGCCCCGCCGCCGAGGACTAGGGTCGCAAGCCAGAACGCCGACCTCAGCTACACACCTGGATCGCCGTCTGGAGTAACGTGCCGCCGCAGCGGTGAAGGGTCGGCACGATGTCCGGAAGCATCGGGAGCGGAACGATCATGAAAACCGCCGAGCTGCCCGGCGGCAGGTTCGCGTGCAGCTCGCGTTCGAACGGGGGCGCAATGCCATAATCCTGACCACTCCTGCGGCAGTCGGCCGTGCCTGGGGCAAGCACCAGACTGGCAATGAGTGCCCGCCAGAATTGACGCGGCTGGTCGTCCAGCCGGCCCAGGTCCAGGCCGTGGGTGAGCTTCACATTCCAGTCGGTGGCCCGAACCACACAGACCGTATTGTCGTCCTGAAACACAGCACCGGTGTGGATGCGCTGCAACATGGCGAGCACCTCGGCGGCTCGATACTCATCCACGAACGTCAGGACGACAAGCTGTTTCACGCACGTCAGATTAGGGATTACCCTGATGCGGCAGGCTGCCCGTCGCCCACAAGATGTGCCCAACTGGACTTTGCAGGAGGTCAGTCTGAAATGAGCAGTGAACCAGACCCGCAGGGCTCTATCGAGGAGATGGGACCCGTCGACTTTCTGATCGTCGAGTTCCCAGGCAAGCGGTCGCCAGGTCGCGGTCTGCCGCTGTTCCTCGACCTGGTGAATCGCGGCATCGTTCGCATTCTGGACCTCGCGATCATCAGAAAGGAGCTGGATGGCACGGTAGTGCGCGTGAACCTGGCGGAGTTGTCCGGCGACTTGGCGGAGTTCGATGGCGCCTCATCTGGACTGCTGGATCAACACGATATTGACAACACGGCCGAGATGATCGCGCCCGACAGCGCTGCATGCATCCTGGTGTATGAAAACCGCTGGGCCGCGCCGTTCGCGGTCGCGCTGCGGCGCGAGGGTGCACAACTCGTCGCCAGCGGACGCCTGCCGATTCAGGCACTCCTTGCTCAGCTCGACGCCACGGAATCAGCGAGTACGGTCGCGTAGAAAGGGAAGAGTCATGCCAGGGCTTATTCGCGGGGTTGCCCGCACCGCGGTGGTGGCTGGAACTGCCACGGCCGTGTCGAATCGAGTATCGCGGCGCCAGGCGGGACGCTGGGCGGATGAGAACCAGGCCCAGCAACAGCAGATGTACGCCTCTCAGCCGGCCTACGCCGAACCCCCACCTCAGTACCAGCAGCCGCAGACCGTCTATGTACAGGCAGCGCCGACACCAGCTGCCGAGGCGGCGCAGCCGCCGGCGGACGCGATGAGCGACAAGCTGGCACAGCTGCAGCAGCTGGGCGAGCTCAAGACGCAGGGGATTCTGACCGAAGCGGAGTTCGAAGCGCAAAAGGCCAAGATTCTCAACAGCTGAACCTTTAGCGGACAGGCGTGCGATGGAGGCATGCACGGCGTCAGTTGTTCTCCTTCTCGCCGGTCGAATGATCACTCGCCCTCCGCGAGCTCGCGGAATGCCGGATCGGAATCCTGCTCAGGCTCCGGCGCGGTTCGAAGGATGAACGCAAACGGCTGGCGAGATCGGACAACGTGCGGGATGAGGGATTCCCCTGATGCGAGATGCCCCTTGCCCGGGTAGGGTATCTCCCACAGAGATTCATCTCAGGAGCGCCTGCGCGTCCAGCTGGCGCATCAATTGCGGAGGAGATTCTACGTGGCTTCCCAGTCCGACACCGCGCGACGCATGATCCTGCCCATTCCCGATCGGTCGCACGCAGGCCTGACCACCTACGACGCGAAGGACCCCGACACGTCCTTTCCGCCGATCGAGCCGCTTCGGCCTCCGTCGGGCGCGCCCAACGTGCTGATCGTGCTCCTCGATGATGTCGGCTTCGGGGCATCGAGCGCCTTCGGCGGCCCGATCAGCGCGCCGACGGCAGAACGACTGGCCAGTCGCGGGCTGAAATACACCCGCTTTCACACCACGGCGCTGTGCTCGCCCACGCGCCAGGCGCTGCTCACCGGCCGCAACCACCACGCGGTTGGCATGGGCGGCATCACCGAAATCGCCACCTCGGCGCCCGGTTACAGCTCGGTCCGCCCCAACACCGCGGCGCCGCTGGCGGAGATTCTCAAGCTCAACGGCTACTCGACGGCCCAGTTCGGCAAATGCCACGAGGTGCCGGTGTGGGAAACCAGCCCGATGGGGCCGTTCACCCAGTGGCCGACCGGCAGTGGCTTCGAGCACTTCTACGGCTTCATCGGTGGCGAGACCAACCAGTACGCTCCGGCGATCTACCAGGACACGGTGCCAGTGGAACCCGACCGAACTCCCGAAGAGGGCTACCACTTCACCGAGGACATGACCGACCGGGCCATCGACTGGGTCCGCCAGCAGAAGGCGCTGATGCCCGACAAGCCCTTCTTCGTGTACTTCGCGCCGGGCGCCACGCATGCTCCGCACCACGTGCCGAAGGAATGGTCCGACAAGTACCGTGGCCGTTTCGACGCCGGATGGGATGCGCTGCGCGAGCAAACCTTCGCCCGCCAGAAGGAGCTCGGCGTCATTCCGTCCGAAGCCGAGCTGACCCCGCGGCCGCCGGAGATCCCGGGCTGGGAGGACATGCCGCCCGAGCTGCGGCCGGTGCTGGCGCGCCAGATGGAGGTGTACGCCGGCTTCCTCGAGCACACCGACCACCATGTCGGCAGGCTGGTCGACGCGCTCCAGGACCTGGACGTGCTCGACGACACACTGATCTACTACATCATCGGCGACAACGGCGCCTCGGCCGAGGGCACGCTCAACGGCACGTTCAACGAGATGCTCAGCCTGAACGGAGCGGCGGCGCTCGAGACCGTCGAGTTCATGGCGTCCAGGGTCGAAGAGTTCGGCACCCCCGCGGCGTACAACCACTATGCCGTCGGCTGGGCGCACGCCACGGACACGCCCTACCAGTGGACGAAGCAGGTCGCCTCGCACTGGGGCGGCACGCGCAACGGCACCATCGTGCACTGGCCGAAGGGCATCTCCGCCCGGGGCGAGCTGCGCGCGCAGTTCCACCACGTGATCGACGTCGCCCCGACGGTGCTCGAGGCGGCCGGCCTGCCAGAGCCGATCGCGGTCAACGGCGTGCAGCAGATGCCGCTACAGGGTACGAGCATGGTCTACTCATTCGGCGACGGCGGCGCGGCGGAGCGCCACGAAACGCAGTACTTCGAGATGGCCGTGAACCGCGGCATCTATCACAAAGGCTGGGCGGCGGTGACTCGCCACAGTACCCCCTGGCTCTTCCACGCCGCGCTGCCTGCCTTCGACGACGACGTGTGGGAGCTGTATGGTCCGGACGACTGGACCCAGGCGCACGACGTGGCCAGCGTGCATCCAGACAAGCTGCA
>JAFAOS010000082.1 GCA_019247515.1 Chloroflexota bacterium
CCCAGCCAATCGCAAACCCGAGCACAAGCGTTACTGCCCCGCCCACCAGACCGGCCACCAGAACACCCGCCCCGACGATGGCTTGTACCGCACCGACCCGCGTGGTCCAAGGATGCAAGAGCAAACGATCCGCTCTCTTGAGTAGCTCCGACATGGCCGACCTCCGTAACAGGTGAATCGCGGGCGCGAGGCTAGCGCCCTCTCGCCGCCCCGACCACAGCGCGAGTTTCGCCAATCGATTCGCCAAACCCTCCTCAGGGGACATCCAGGTCGCGTCTAGGCCAAGTTGGTTGCACCAACCTTGGGATAGGTCCTTTATCATCGGCACTCGCACTGAGGCAAGCAAACTGCGCACTTCGGTCGGGAGGGCCTAATGCCGTCAGATCATGAGGAATTGCGTCGCGGCCGCACAAGACGTCTTGACGCGCTGGGCGCGGAGTTCCGCGAGCTAGCCAGCGCCGCCGGCATGCCGATACCCGGCCGGATCAGTGCGATAGAGGACCAGGGTCGGTTCTTCGCTGCGGCTGCGTCTTTGGGCGAGCCAGAAGAGGGCGGGCAGAACGTCGGGCTGATGCATATCTCGACACCGAACGACCAGCCGTTGCATAGAGCCGAGGGCGCTGACGTTCCCCAGGTAGTTATGTGTTGCGCATCCGCGACGACGGATTAGTGGTCCTGCGCGATGCTGGCGGGCAGGACGTGGCCGAGACGGCAATCCCGGACGCCCGCGAGAAGCCGCTCCCGCTCCCAACGTGCTATGGGACTGGGCATTTCGAAATCCAGTGGACTCCCGGGGGGTTCTGCTTGGTTTTCGTCTGCGACGACGGGTGGTTGTACAACCTTTTCTGCTGGAGGCTCGTGGCTCGATGATCCCGGCGTCGCCCGCGAACGATCAGCGACCGCTGTCACCTCCGGCGAGGCTCGCGACCTGATCCACAGCCTCGGCGCCACCACGCCCCTTGGCTACCGAGACTCCCGCTCCGTACACCAACTCGTCAGCCCTAGCGAGACTGTCGGATCGGGCTAAACAGGGCACTCACGGCGCCGTAGACGAGAGTGCTCCATCCACGAACACGCGAACTTTCATCCGCCCCGAATCGGGCCGAGCAGAGTTCTCCTTTTGGCGCGAAGCAGTCATGTCGCCGTCGTGGCCCCAATAGGCGTAGAGGGGGCGTCCAGCTGCCAGCGTCCACCACACGTCCTGGGCGGCTCCTCTACGCCTAGAACAGCAGTCTGCTAGCGCAGCCCGCTGGTGGCTGCTTTGCTGGCCGTGCAGATGACCGCCGAGACCGCCGACGAGCTTCTCCGATTCGCCGGAGCAGAAAACAGATTCGGGCGCGTCGACGCTTCCGCTTCCCCGCCGCCGGCCGCTTGCTGCCACCGGGCGGTCGGCTAACACCGCCCGTCGCGACTTGGGTTTGGTCGCCGAAGTGGTCGTTCGCGGCACGCGAGCGGCGGAGGAAAACCGATCGTCCAGCCCACGGTAGGCGGGTGAGATTGGGGCGGCACCGCAGCGCGGCGCCTGGCGCGTTTGTGCAACGCGTCTGCCGAGTCGGCCGCCGGTGGCCGGTTTGCTCACGGCCACGGTGCGAATGTGGGCGAGCACGTGCTCTCCGACCAGGGCGGCTACGCGGCTCGGGGAGCGACCGTCGCGCGAGGCCGCGTCGGCGGCCCGCGCGGACGGGTCCGTCAACGCTAGGGCGGTGCGACAGGAGCACTACCGCAACGCGTCGGGGCTGAAGCGTCAGCTCGCCGCTAGGCGAGTGAATGGGCGTAACGTCTCGCGTACGGTGAGCATCTGATCCTTCTGGATCGCGTCGAGAAATCCGCGCGAGACAGCATCCTCTCCGTTGAAAAGTCGCGCGAACAGCTCGCGGGGCACCACGAGAAGCAGAACCCGCTCCCGCGCGATCGCCGTGACGGGAGCGGGTCGGCCGTCGATGAGGCCCTCGTAACCAAACGCCTTTCCGGGTCCCGCCAGCCCAACCCGGATACGCCGGTCGCCGCGTACCAGCACCTGCTCGACCGCACCGTTGATCGTGAGGTAGTAGGCCGGCGACGGTGCGCCTTCGGCGAGCAGCAGCCGGCCCCGCGGGCACATGACGTATCGCCCAGACGTGAGGAAGCCCCAGAGCGCTACGGGTTCGAAGTCGTGGAAGGTCGCCATGCGGCGGATGTACTTACTGTCTGGCGCGCGGGAGTCCTCAAGGTCCCCACAGTCCCGCGTGGGAACCTCGGCTCCCGGGCCCGCGGCCTCGCCGCCGAGCGCGACGGCAAGGTGCCGCACCTGAGTCCGCAGGCGAGCGGTGAGAAGCACCGCGAGACGGCGCTTCAGACTGAACGCCGATGGATGCTGGCCAGCCAGGAGCGCCGCGAAATCCAGCCGGCCAAGCGCGAGAACCGTGGCAGCCTCGCTCACGCACATGCTCGTCGGATGCCCGCCACCGGCGAGGAGCCCGATCTCGCCCACCGTGTCGCAAGGACCAGCTCTCACGATCTCCACCGCGCGGTCCCCGGGCATGTCCAACTGAGCCGACAACGCGCCCCCTGCGATCACCAGCATCTCCCGCGCCTCGTCCCCCTGGCGCCACACGATCTGACCCTCCCGCAGTGTACGTCGGCGCATGACCCGCACGATGTCCCTCAGCACAGCCTCCTCTTGGCCTTGGAAAAGCTGAACACCAGCGAGGAAGTCAATGGTCTCGCGGTCAGACATCCAGGTCGCGCGTCTCGAACAAGAGGCCTTCCGGCGTCAACTCCGCGGTCAACATCGAATATTCTGGTACCTCGAGCCACCTTGAGAACTGCATTGTGAGCGGCTCGGAGGCAATGATCGCCGACCGCGGTGGGTCGCTGGCAGTCATCTGCCAGTCGCCGCCGTGAGGGCGGTATTCGCCCCCGATCGCGTACCAGAGGCTCACAAACGGGAGATCCGTCTCCAGCATCTCGTCCTGGGCCGGATACCAGCCGTAGTCAAACGAGAACCGAGTGGCAACCATGGCGCGGCCGGTGCTGAGACAGAGATTGGCGGGCGAGGAGGTGTCGATGCCATACGCCTCACGCAGGCGGCGCAGAATCCGCAGCGCGGTGGCCGTGGCATCGCCGAGCTCGCGCGTCCCGGGGATTCCGTAGGGATCGTCGAGCTGCGATAGAACCAGTGCATAGATCCACTCCGAGTCGGTCGTTCCCTCGATGCGCTGCGCAAGCTCCGGTCGCACGTGCTCCAGAAGCGCGTAGCGCATCCGCGAGAACTGCCGCAGGTGCCCGTTGTGGGCCAGCACGACGCGCGCCCCGGCGAAATGGAACGGGTGGAGGTTCGTCTCGGCAACGACCGCGTCGCCGGAGTACGTGACCCCACGAACGTGGGCGAGCAGACACGTCGGCGCGAGCTTGGAGGAGATGGAACGGAGATTGCGGTCGAACGACGGCAGCGTGGTCGAGCGGTACGTGAACGGATCTTCAGGCCGCAGGGACGTCGGATTCCACACCTTCATCCCGAAGCCCGCCAGGTTGAGAAACGTGTTCATCATCCGGGGGTTGTACGACTGCCGGACGAGGCTGTTGTCGGTGTCGAACAGCAGCGTCTTCAGCGGTAGCGGCTCACCTAGGTAGGCCAGGATGCGGCACATGCGTCGATCGTACTGGGCGCGCCCACGGCGGCTTTCCTCAGCCGCCTAGAGCTACCATATCGTGACCCGAAGACAGTCAGGAGAAGGGCCATGAAGCAATTCAGGTGCGGCGATGTGGTACTGGGCTGCGAATGGGTGACGCGTAGTGCGGACGAGCAGGAGTTGCTCGAGGAGATCCAGTCGCACGCACGTGAGGCCCACGGGATGGACGAGGTCCCCCCGGAGGTCGAGGACCAGATCCACAAGGTGATCACCGAGGTCTAGCGCCGCAAGCCCGACATCGGGAACGCACCCGAGGCGTGGAAGGTCTCGAGCGCCTCGGTGTACGGCGCGAGCGCGAGGCCCTGATCGCGGACCCATTCGTCGCTGTAATAGGTGCCGGCGTAGCGGTCGCCGCCATCGCAGATCAGCGTGACGAGGCTGCCACGCTCACCCCGCGAGAGCATGTCGGCGACCAGCAGGAAGGATCCCCAGACATTTGTCCCGGTGGAGCCGCCGACGCTGCGCCCCGTGTGCTCGCGCACGTAGCGCATGGTCGCGATCGACGCGGCATCGGGAACCTGGATCATGTAGTCGACGATGTGCGGGAGGAACGACGGCTCGACGCGCTGGCGGCCGATGCCTTCGATCCGCGAGGGCCGTCCGGTGAAGGTCGATGGGTCGCCCGTCCAGCTCGCGTAGAAGATCGAGTCTTCCGGGTCGACGACGCATAGCCGCGTGGGGTACCGCATCAGCCGTGCATAGCGGCCGATCGTCGCACTCGTTCCCCCGGTTCCGGCTCCTACCACGACCCATACAGGAACAGGGTGTCGCTCCAGCGCCATCTGGCTGAAGATCGACTCGGCGATGTTGTTGTTGCCGCGCCAATCGGTCGCGCGCTCGGCGAACGTGAACTGGTCGAGGAAGTGCCCTCCACGCTCCGCCGCCAACCGCTGGGCCTCCGCGACCATCGTGCTGGGGTCCTCGACCAGATGACACGAGCCTCCTTGCGCCTCGATCAGCGCGATCTTCTCGGGGCTGGTCGACGCCGGCATGACCGCGACGAACGGGAGGCCCAGGAAGGAAGCGAAGTACGCTTCGGACACGGCCGTCGAGCCGCTTGACGCCTCGACGATTGTCGTGCGCTCGGTGATCCAGCCATTGCACAAGCCATAGAGAAACAACGAGCGCGCGAGCCGATGCTTCAGCGATCCCGTCGGGTGGACCGACTCATCCTTCAGGTACAGGTCGATCCCCCACTGCTCAGGAAGCGGGAAGAGGTGCAGATGCGTGTCCGCCGACCGATTTTCGTCGGCTCCGATGCGACGGACCGCCTCGTTCGCCCACCCCCTCGAACCGAGACGCTCACGACGATTTGCGCGCGTTACCACGCGAGCAGTGTCTCCGATCCCGGGTTGGGGCGCTCGCGCCATCCCGAACGACGGCGCAAGGCGGCCACGCGAGCGGATAGCTTTCGCGTACCGGGACGCGCTTACCGCCAACGATGGACTGAAGGCGACGTTGTCAAGGGCGATTGAAGAGTAGGTCACTCGCGCCCTGCTCGGCGGACGCGCTACACGAACGCGCCAGCCGCCGCGCTGGGCTGTCGACCCAATCTCACACGTCCGCCTACGGTGGGCCGGACGATCGGTTTTCCCCCGTCGCTCGCGTGCCGCGCACGAACACTTCGGCGACCAACCCAAGTCCGCGACCAGGGTGCTAGCCGACGACCCGGGTGGCCAGCAAGCGGCCGGCGGCGTGGAAGCGGAAGCGTCGCCAGCCCCCGTTTCTGCTCCGGACGAATCGGAGAAGCTCGTCGGCGGTCTCGGCGGTCTTCTGCAAGGCCAGCAAAGCAGCCACCAGCGAGCCGTCGGGCTGACCACTCCTTCCGGACACACGGGTCACGCCGGACGGGCGGACGCGGGTGCCGACCGGCCGGCCGACCTGCTGTGGCGGTTGGCGCTGCTCCTCGACGCCTAAAAGGGGCCACGCTCCGAGCGCGGCTGCTTTCACGCGATAGCAGCACTCTGGCGAAGAGACGCGTGACTACCGCTTTGTCCGAAGGCTCCGCGGGAGCGGCGGTCATCGATACTGTCGCTTCCATCGGTCGAAGCGCGGCGCGTTAGCTCGCACGTAGCAAGCGCGGGCGATGACCGGGCGCTCGCTGATGGGCGCGAAGCTGTCCTCCGGGGCGGCGTCGCCGCTTGGTAGAGCGACGCTGCCTACGCAGCGTGCCGAGTTCGACGAGCGACGCGGCGCTTCTGCTGGTCGTCCATCTCAGCAGCGACGCGGGCTTTGCCGCCCGTGGCTGCTCCGCCACGCGAGCGACAGCGAAGTGCGCTTGCAAGTCGCGGCGGATCGGGCCGCGAGCAAGCGCTTCGGCGACTCCTGCAGCCGCGCTTGGCCTCAACCTCAGCGACGAGCACTCCCCGGCTGCGATCCGGCCCCTGCTGCGCGCGGGAAGCGCAACCCGGCGCCGGGCCGGTGGATCGCCGCTGAGATCGTGGCCGCGTCTTCCCTGCTGACCGCGCAAAGTAGGTACCGCGTCCAGCCGACGAGGTTCGTGCCGTGGCGCCAAACGAGATGTCGACATGGATGGCCCGAGGCGGTTCTCTGGCATCCGCCGGTGTAGGCGCTCGGCGACGAGCAGCTGTTGCTCGTGCTGTGCCTCTGTCGCGACAGCGCGCTTCGTCAACGTCGACGTGGGGTGGCCATTCTGGGGTGCCGGTACTCGGACGCGCGTTGTCGTTGCCGCGCCAGTGGAGGCGGACTTGAAGAAGCTGGCGGAAGCGATGGAGATCCTCGGGGCCTTATCACTTGACACGGTCGCTGCGGCGAGTGGCGTCGGTGGCGGGGTGTGATTACAAGACGGTCGCGCGGCTGGTAGCGGCGCGGGAGGCGGATGGGGTGGGCTGCCAGACCGGGTCTGGCGGCGGCCGCTGGATGGACCCGTTCATGGCGAAGATCGACGAGCTGGTTGATCGCTCGGGTGCCCGGATCGGCGCGACCAGGCGCATCGCACCCGTGTGGCGATGAGGTATCAGGGGACAGAGCGCAGCTTGCCGGGGCGTAGTGATCTGATGCCGCCGCAAGAAGCCATATAGGCGCCGCAAGATGCCGTATAGGCGGTCAAAGGCGACGGTTTCCCAATACCATGGTCGCGATCACGACCGACAGCGCCACGAGGACGCCGATGCCGCTCAGCAGGTTCAGCCCGACGGTGTTGCGAACATGATCAGCGTACGCGAGGAACGCGAGCGGGATAAGGATCGACAGGGCCACGGCGCCGCCACCGAGCCATGCTCGCTTGGTGCGCTCGCGACGGAGCGGCACGAAGCGCACGTCTCGGTTTGAGTAGTGGCCGACTACGCGTTCGAATAGCTGCTGGGTGTGCCGCGCGCAACCCCACGCCATCAACACCATGAACGTGACCGGGAACACCCACGTGATCACCCACCCGGCCGCGCCGAGGGCGATCCCGACCACGACCTGCAGACGCTCGAGCAGTCCGGTCGGCGCCTGTTCCCGAGGCGGCGAGAGGAACCCCCCGAACACCAGCAGTCGGCGAACGGCCGTCGCCCACAGCCGCAACGGGCGGCGGCGATCCGGACGGAGGGGCTCGCGGTCTCGCACTGCGACGAGTTCAGCCTCGGCCGCCTCAGCAGTCGGGTGCACGCCGCGCAACCAGAGCAACTCGGCTGATGTGTGAAGGGCGGTCGGATCGCGGCCGTACAGCGCCGCTAGCCGTAGCGTCATGCGCGTCTCCTGCCAGAGGTAGTTGAGGTAGCCGGGGACGAGCGCCACGTAGAAGGGCGTGCCCGCGATCGCGCCGTCGGTCGCCGCGATCTCGACCGAGCGGGTGCCGAGTCGACGCGCCACCTCGTCTCGGTCCGCGAAGCCATGCGTCGGCACCAAGCCGGCCCAATCGATCGCGTCCTGCGCAAGGCGCTGGGCGGCATACAGCGTCAGCCGTTCTGACACGTGCGCCGGATCCAGGTAGACCAGGCGCAGCAGCTGACGAGAGGTGGCATAGCCTTCGGCGAGGCCACGGCGAATGCCTCCTAGTCCGCGGCGCCTGTCGTCCGGCCGATGGGGTTCCGGGACAGCTCGGTCGATCGCCGAGTCATCCCCCCCTCGGTCCGTCACGTCAACCCCCGTTGTTGTTCCACGCCGCCGCCGCGCCCCCGCCGCCGAGGCTGTTGAGGGTGCCGTGACCAGAACGTTGTAGCTCAGAAAGCGGTAGACGAATCCGGGCGAGACCCCACACATAGGCCTTTGTGGCGAGCTTCTTGATGAAGAGGGGATTTGTGATCGACGAGGCGGAGTTGACCGCCACCGAGCGGGCATCGGCGCCAGTCGCAACAAGAGCCACGATCACCCCAGCCACGAGGGCCGTACCAAGGCGACGCCGTAGAGTCGAACCTTCCATATCACCTTCCCTTTAGCGACCCAGGCCGAGGCTAGGTGTGCGGCGAGACGGTCAGCTCGATGAGCTTGTCGTTTTGCAGGTAGTACATCCGTCCGGCGTAGCCGGGTTGGACCATGGTGCCGTTCAGGATCGCGGGCAGCCTGCGCGAGCGGGCGAGTTCGCGCCCGGTCGCCTCGTCGCGCCAGACGACGTGGTCGGTCCTGTTAGTGCCCAAAGGCTGGGGAAAGGGTATATCGGTGCCCACGACGACGCGGCGCCCGGGCGGTCCGATCAGCGCAAGGAATTCCGTGGTGCGCTGCGCCTTGCTCCAGACGACGTGCAAACCCTTCGAGCGGAGCTGGATGTCGGCGATGCGGCCGGCGCCTGCGTCGATGACGAAGATCTGGTTGCGCGAGGGGTCGTTGGATACGGCTGACGGACAGAAGCTGAGCGGGTAGCGAGGCCCCGACCGAACGGCTTTGAACGGCTGGATGTGGAACTGCTTCGAGGAGTTGGTCTGGCTGACCGCCCACACGGCCAGCCACGGCGAGTTGCCGCTCCCCCCGTGCAACACCGGTTGGCCGTTATCCGCAAAGACGACCCAGTCGTTCATCACGCCGACGGCCGAGGCGACGGTCTGGCCGGAGCCGGAAACCAGATACGTGACCGGACCCCAAGTCCTGTCCAGTGACAGGTGTCCGCCGGCGTACAGGTAGCGGAAGATCTGGGTCGAGCCGGCCACGTAGATGTAGTCCTTGCCCTTGAACCGAACCGATGTGAGCCGACCGCCGATGGGCTCGGGCGCCGTGATCTCTGAGATCACGCGAAGCGTCCGGGGGTCGATCGCCACGATGACCGAGTTCGGTATGTCGTGCGGGTTGGGACACAACCTGAAGGCCGAGAAGCCCTGCTCCTCGCACCCCGCCTGGCGGTAGATGGCCTTCGCGATCAGAGTCCCGTCCGGGAGCGCGTCAAACCCGTTGTAGGCGGTGTCGCGCGGCGCGGCCGGCGTTGGGAGGTCCATCTCGGCGACGACATGCCCGTCGCTTGGAGCGAGCTTCGCGATCCGGTAGCCGTAGATCACGTAGATGTAGCCGTTCCTGAGAATGGCAACGACGCCGGGATAGTCCCACTCGTTGGTCTGCACCGTGTTAATCAGCTGGTTGAACCACACCGTGCGCAGCGTCTTCGGATTCACCCTGGCGACGAATGACCCGATGCCCCCCTTGTCGCCGAAGCCGCCCCCATACACGAACATCGCGTTCGGGCCCTCGTAGACAACGTTGTACGGCGTCAGGTAGTTGTCGTGCGATTTCCGCGCCCTCACCACGTTCGAGCGTACGAACGAGCCGGTGAAGTCGGCCTGCGGGAACAGCTTGGTGCGAGCCGAGTCATAGTTCTCAGAGGCCATCACCGACGGGAACCATGGCGGATTGCTGGCGGGTTTGCTGGGTCGGCCCGAGCTGCCGGTTACGGCCGACGCGATTCCGGCCATCACAGCAAGGACAGCCACTACCGCAAGCGCCACCAGCCGTAACGTCTGTCCTGCTCTTGTCATCAACACGGGGTTCCTCCGGGCAACTCTAGGTGATTGACAAAGCGCTGAGCGGATCCCTCAAGCCGATGGCCGAGGCTAGCCCACCTTCTGCACGGCCGGGAAAACGTAAGTGGCGCCCATCGACCCATTCGGCGGCGGGAGGATTGACGCTTGGGTGTTGCTTCCGGGGGCGGGATAGTAGATTCGCATGAGCAACCGAATCTGCGTGGGGACCTTGACTCCCGGATAGCGGGTCGCGTAGTACGCCGAGGACGGTGTCGGAAGCCAGTTGGTCGCCGGTGCTCCCGCGGGCAGCGTCGGCGCGATCCAGATCGTCACTGATCCGTCGCCGTTCTTGGCGAGCTTGCCCGAGGTCAGCTGCTGCGATCCCAGCTGCGAAACCGGCTGGATCGGCCCCCACTCCAGAGTCACCGGCCCACCCGGCTTGCTCAGGGACACGATCGGCCCTGGCCCTCCGTTGGTCCCCTGGATGGGCACGTTCGCCTTGGACAGCTGCTGCAGCCACTTGGTCGAGACCTTGAACGAGAACGTCGTCGCCTTCGTGTTCGGGTCGGTCTGCTCGACCGGGGTCGTGGCCACGTAGTACGGCAGGCCCGGCGTGAGCCCGTACTGCGCCGCGGTCGGGCCGAACAGGATCGGGGTACTGGCGACCAATGGGCCCCACGCCGAGGGCTTCACCGTGATCGTGTTGGTTGACGGGTCAACCGCGGTCACCGGGATGTTCGCCGTCGAGTACGCCGTGTTCAGGACACTCGCCTGGGTGATGAACGGGGCGGCGGACTGCGTGGCGTCGGTCGCGTAGGCGTGGATCGACCAGAACCCTTTCGGATTTCCGTGGCTGTCGTTCGCAGTCGGCGGCAGGGAGCCGACGACCGGCAGCTTGGACGGGTTGATGACCGGCGGCGTGAACGTCAGCCTGTAGGTGTTGTTGCCGTCCAGGGGGGTGGCCGACGAGCCATTGAGATTGTTGTACTGGGGGTACACCGCGTCGACGGGCAGATTGGCCGAGCCGCCCGCCAGCACGATCACGCCTCGGTACGTGTATCCCTTGGGGGTGTTTCTGTAGCTCCCGACGCCACTGTTGAGGTAGTTCCAATAATTAGTGCTCGCCGTGGCGCCGCCCGTCGAGATCAAGGCGTTGAGGCTCGCGTTCCCGGCGTCCATGCCCGCCTGGAGGGCCTTGAGTTGCCTCGGGCCCCAGTTGCTCGGCACCCTGAAGCCGTTCGCCGTGAGGCCGAGTGCCTTGAACAGGGCCAGTGTCTGCTGTTGAGGATACGAGGGGTTGCGGTAGAACCTGATGGCACCCGGTTGCGCCGCGATCCAACTGGGCAGGGTGCGCAGCGGGATACCGTTGAGCCCGGTCCTCGCCGTGGGAAGCGGGTTCAGTCTCAGCGACGCGCCCACTTGCTTGAAGAAGGCGACCGCGTTCGTGGGTGCGCTGTGCCACTTCTGGGCGCGTTTGATCTGCTCGGGAGTCGGTGTGTACTGGCCCGGCACGAAGTACTTCGGGCGGTTCCCTCGCGCCTGGAACTGCGCGAGCGAGTTCATTGCGAACCGCTCGACGACGTTCTTGAGGATCGAGGCGGCGGAGACCGGGTCGCTCGCAGGCACCAGGGTGTCCGCACGGATCCGGATCAGGATCCAGCCGAAGTTCGTGTCATATGGCAGCACGCGGTAGGTGAACCCGCGGATCCGCACGATTCGCTTATGGACATACGGCGAGGTCGGACCGGCGAGCAGGTAGGTTTGCGCGCTCGTCGAGGGCGTGGTTCGGGTGCCGATGCTGCCCATGGTGTTGATGAAGTCGTCGAGCAGGTCGACCACGTAGTAGTTGGTGCTCGACGGCGGGACCGTCAGCACCAAGTTCTTGGTGCCTCCCCGCCCCCGCCCGCTCAGATCGATCACCGTGTTGAGGTAGAGCACGGATGCGTCGCCGGCGTTCGTGGCGTTATTGTTCCACGCGGCCGCCGCCCTCCCACCAGCGAACGTGTTGACCGGTGCCGTCGCCAAGTTATTGTACTTCAGGAAGCGGTAGATGAACTCGGGCGCCAGGCCCCACGTGTAGGCCTTAGCGGCCAGCTTCTTGATCACGAGGGGGTTCGTGATCGGCGAGGCCGAGCCAGCGGACACCGAACGCGCGTTGGCTCCCGTCGAGACCAAGGCGAGGACCGCCACCAAGGCAAGCATCGCACCAACGCGGTATCGGGACAGCGGAACGCGCCGCCTGCGATGCGGAACCGTGCTCGTGATTGGCGACATGGATTGTGTACCTCCCCTAGGCGACTGGTTGTGGTTCGGGTTCCGCCACTGCCGGATGTTGATCGAGCTGTTCGAAGAACTCGGCTCCTTCAATGCTGATGTGGGGGACGGACCGGTCGAGCCAGCGCGGCATGTACCAGTTGATCTTGCCCATGAGGATCATCAGCGCCGGGACCAGCAGGCAGCGCACCACGGTCGCGTCGAGGATCACCGCGACTGCGAGCCCGATCCCGAACTGTTTGACGGTCGGGTTGCCGTTGAGCACGAAGCTGCCAAACACGAACACCATGATCAGGGCGGCAGCGGTGATCACACGGGCGCTTGTTACGAGGCCTCGGACGACCGAGCCGCGGTTGTCCTCGCCGGCGTGGACGTGCTCCTCGATCTGGCTGACCAGGAACACCTCGTAGTCCATCGAGAGGCCGAACAGGATCGCGAACATGAACAGCGGCACGTAGGAGACGATCGGCACCTTCCCCGGCAGGCCGATCAGGCCGCTGAGCCATCCGTACTGGAAGACCGCGGTCAGCACGCCGTAGGAGGCGCCGATCGAGAGGATGTTCATGACCGCCGCCTGGGGCGGGATCACGACCGTCCTGAACGCGAGCACCAGCAGCACGAAGCTGAGCGCGATCACCACCACGATCTGAAGTGGGAGCTTGCTCGAGATCTGCGACGCCAGGTCATCGTAGGCGGCGGTGCTCCCGCCCACTTCTGCGGTCATGTTGGTTCCCTTCTCGGCCTTGGGGATGGTGCTGTCGCGGAGCGTGTTGACCAGAGTGGTGGTCGCCTGCTCGGCCGGACCGGCTGTGGAGATCGCGTTGAAGTACGCGGTGGTGCCGGCCTTATCCAGTTGAAGCGGGGTGACCGCGGCAACGCCGGATGTCGAGGCGACATCCTTCTGGATCGTCTGGAGCCGCGAGTCGCTGGCGCTGCTGGCCTTCGACCCCAGCGAGACAACGATGATCAGCGGCCCATTGACTCCCGGCCCGAAGTTCTTCGAGATCAGGTCGTAGGCGCGGCGCGCGGTCGTCGAGGTCGACAACGCGGCGGTGTCCTGCTGGCCCAGGCTCAACGAAAACAGCGGGATCGCAAGCGGAATCAGAATCGCCAGGGCCGCCAAGCCCGCGATCAGCGGCTGCTTGGCGATGTCCGCAGCCCACTTGGCCCACAGGCCACTGTGCGCCTGCTGGTCCGTGGGGGGCCGGCGCACCCGCAGCGAATTGACATACGGCCCGACAATCCCCAAAATCGCCGGCAACAGCGTCAGCGCCGCCAGCACCGCGACCACCACCGCGATCGCGGCCATCAGCCCCATCGTCGTGACCAGCGGAATCTGCGCCACCGCCAGCGATACCAGCGCGATCGTCACCGTACAGCCAGCGAAGAACACCGCCCCGCCCGAGGTCGCGACCGCCCGCGCGATCGACTCCCGCAGCTCCAGCCCGTCGTCAAGGCCGCGGAAATAACGGGTGACAATGAACAGCGAATAGTCGATCCCCACCCCCAGGCCAATCATCGTCGCCAGCGTCGGCGCCACCGTCGGCACCGTGGCCACATGCGTGAGCATGCGGATGATCGCGAGCGTCGAGAGCAACCCGAAGATCGCAGTCACAATCGGCAACAGCATCGCCACCACCGTCCCGAACGTGAACGTCAAGATGAGCATCGCGGCGATGATCCCGATCAGCTCGCTTGACTCGGTGGCGGGCTGGGAGACCTTCTGGCCCAGCTGACCCCCGGTCTCCACCTCGAGCCCCGCCGCCTGCGCCGGCTTGGCCGCCGCATCGATGATCGTCTGCGCCTGATCGACCGACAGCGATCCCGGGCTAACCGATAAGCCAACCGACAGATACCCCGTCGACTGATCCTTGCTGAGCTGCGCAGCGCCCTGGGACGTCAACGGGTTGACCACCGACGCCACGGCTGGCGCTTTCGCCACGTCTGCGGCCGCCTCGTTTACCGCACCTGCGTACCTCGAATCCGTCAGCTTTCCGCTGCTTGCATGGAGCACGATCGGGCTGACCCCGTTCGCCTGCGCAGGGAATGACCTCTGCAGGGCGTCAGTGGCCTTCTGACTATTGGTCCCCGGCAACGACAGGTCGTCGTTCGCGTTATCGCCCATCCGGTGCGACACGGCCACCAACGCAACCGCGACGACCAGCCACACGCCAAGGACGATGAACCGCTGCCGCACGCACAACCGCGCCAACGTATACAAAGCCTTAGTCATCACAGATCACGCCCCTCGCGTTCATCGTCACCGGCAACCCCTGGCTCCCGAGTGCCCCGATCGGTAGGAACGAGCTCCTCGAACACCCGCATCAGCTCCAGGGTTCCTGAAAACTCGCGGATGTCCGGATTCCCCGCGCTGCGAACCGTGCCGCTCAAACGATTGTCGTCCCCGCGCGATACCTGCATGACGAGTTCCACCGACATACTGAGGGTTGCGAGCATCCCAGCAGAGGCGCCTCGTCGCACTAGGGATCTCCCTAGAGAAATCCCTAGATTGTCGGTGCTCGCGGCGAGGCTGACGGCCGCTTCGGGGACGCCGGGACGGCCCGCCTATCACGATCCGGCTGGCACCGGTTCCGCGAGCATGACGCCGGGGAGGCGAGCAGAGAGCTGATGGCGGGAATGGATCCCGACCTTGGCGAAGATGTTCCTCAGGTGGTACTCGACCGCCTTTGTCGACAGGTAGAGCTCAGCCGCAACCTCGCGATTGGACTTGCCCGACGCCACGAGCACGGCCACTGCCTGCTCGCGCGCGGTCAGGCCATAATCGCCGTGCGCGCTGCGAGACCTGGGGCGCAATCCGCACGCCGCCAGCTCGGCATCGCAGCGCTCCACGAACGGAGTCGCGCGCAACTGCTCAAAGCGCTCGCGCGCGACACGCAACGCGCCGGACGCCGCCTGGCGATTGCCGGCCTTACGCAGGAAGACGCCATGGGCCAGCTCCAACTTGGCCTCCGCGAACGGCGAGTCCACAGCCCGGGCGGCCTCCTGACCGGCGTGGAAAGCGGCTCGCGCCTGGGACGGGCGACGGAGCGCCAGCTCCAGAAGCGCGCGCAGCCGCCACAGGTCGATCCCTGTGACGTCGAGCGGGGCTTGCGCCATCGCCCGCTCGATCTCGTCCAACAGCTGGGTTGCCTCCTCGATCCGATCCGAGCAAAGCAGCGCCTCGGCTTCGAGCAGCCATGCTGCCCGCTGACCGAGACCCTCAGAGCCGCGTTTCCAATAGCACTGCCGAAGCGGCCCAAGTGAGCTGAGCACCGACTCCCACTCGCCTCTCATCCAGGCAAGATGGGCGCCCGCAAAATGACTGTAATAGCTCGCCATCGGAAAATGCGCGGTCCTCGCGGCTCGACGTGCCGAGGAGGCGTGCTCCGCCGCGAGGCCCCAGTTCCCGCGGCCGGCATGGACAAAGCTCGCGACCGCGTGAACAACCGGAAGGTCCCAACCACGGTCGGTGTCCTCCGCCAGCGAGACCGCGACCTCCCCGTGCGCAAGCGCATCGTCCCAACGTCCCAAGCGATACTCCGCCTCGGACAGCGCCCCGTAAGCGTTTGGAAGACTGCGCAGCGGCGAGCCCGCGCGAGACCAACCAATCACGGCCTCCAGATCCTCGACCGCGCCCGCGAGGTCGCCCCACCACGCCTTGAGGTTGCCGCGCGTCGTCAGCAACTCGGCCTCGAACGGCTCCGGAGAAATCCTCGACGGCGACGCCGAGCTCAGCACGTCGATCCCCTCATCGCCCCGCCCCAACACCAACAGGGCTTGTGCCAGCGCCTGCATCGCGGTCACGCGCGCAGTCGCGACCACGCCCTCGCGGTCGAGCGCTCGGCGCGCCCAGGCGACCGCATCGGCCCCCCGTCCCAACAATGCGCACAGGATCGCCAGCGAAGCGGTAACACGTTCTAGTAGCCCCGGCTCGACGGAAAGCTCCGGCCGCTGGATGAGCTCCTCCAGGGCATCGGCGGCGTCCGCCAACCTGCCCCCCGAAGCGGTCAAGACGGCGACGATGAAGCTCCTGTGGGGACAGTTACTGCACGCCAAGACCGAGTCGCGCAGGGCCTGAGCCCGGGGCACCTCTCCGGCCAGCTGCAGGCACTCAACTGCACGAAGCAGAGACCCTTCCCGGACCTCGGAACTCGACGCGACGCGCGACGCCCACAACATGTTCTCCGCGGCGCCGACAAGCCTGCCCTCAGCCGCCCGCTCCTCTCCAGCGCGCCCGAGCTCATCCGCCAAACCGTCATCCGTTCCCGAGGTTGCTGCCACACGATGGGCAAGCGAAACCGCGCCCGAAGTTAACGCCGCGCACCGCAGATGAAGCCCTCGCCTCCTGCTCGGGGAGAGGTCGTCATACACCGCAGCTCGGACCAGCGGATGTGCGAACGTCAGCTCCTCCGGGATCCGCGCCGGCACCAGCGCCAGCAGCTCGCCGGCAAGCGCCTCCTCCAGCGCTGGCAGCGGATCGCCGAGGCCCGCAAGCGTGCCGGCTAACCACAACGGACATCGCGTGCCTGCGACCGCGGCCGCCGCGACGAGGTCCTGAGCAGCGACGGAAATGCCTGCCAGACGGGCAATGACGGTGGCGGCGAACGAATGGGGAGCGGGCAGCGGACCGTAATCGAACGTCAGCGCCTCCGCCGGCAGCTCGCGCAACAAAGCCCGCGTATACAGAGGGTGCCCATCCGTGTGCTCGCGAAGCCGCTCGGCCGCCACAAGCGGCAACACCCCCAGACCAAGTGAATCCGCGAGCAAGCCCACCTCACGAGCATCGAAGCCGCGAAGCGTTACCCGGTCCGTGCGCGCAGGGTCGCTCAGCAACCTCCGCCAGCCAGGCCCGAGCTGGAGGTCCCCGTCGAGACGCGTGACGATCATGGCCAGGACCCGATCGGCGAACAGGCGTCGCAGCGCGAACAACAACGCGCCGGCCGACGACGGATCAAGCCAATGCGCGTCGTCGATCACGAGCGCCACCGGAGCGCGATCCTGCAGGGATCCGAGCAGCATGAGCAGCTCCGCACCAACCCCAAAGACGCTCGCCGCCGAACCAGCGCCGAGCGATTCGCTCAGCGCCCCAGCGCTCCCGTCCGAGGACGCGCGTGACACGAGCTGCGAGATCACACCGTATTCGAGCGCCGCCTCGGTCTCGTCACCGCTGGCCGCCAGTACGATCACGTCCGTCGCCCCTGACAAGAACCGATGCACGAACGCGGTCTTGCCGATCCCCGCTTCACCCTCGATCACCAGGATCCGCGGGCTCGATGCGCGAGCCGAATCCAGTGCCGCGGCCGCAGTAGCCAGCTCGGGCTCCCGGCCCACGAACCAGCCACTCTTAGCAACGGAGGTACTCATTGTCCCGCCCGCACTCGCGAACAGCCGGCCAAGGTGAAGCGTCGAGAGTCTACTCCGGGCGGGGCGCAAGTGGTAGGCACCAGCCGCTGCCGGCGTCGCGGGCAAGCGCGGGTCACGTCGGCCCGCCCGATCGGCATGAGCGTCGGCGACCTGCAGGTCGACCTAGACCCAACGCACCCACGCGCGGCGCGTCACCGAGCTGCTCACCGTCCTGCTCGCGGACGCCTATCCGTCCTGCGGGCGGCATCCTAATTGGAAATGCTCCTGCGACCGGTGCGGTCATGAGCGGGGCAGAGCAACGCGTCCCAACGCGCTGCCCAGTGCCCTTCTCGGTGGGCCGCCCTACGGGTCTCGCGACCCGTCTTGCCCGTCACCACACAAGAGCAGGTCTTCCGTGCGCGCCAAGCGCCGCTCCGCGCCAAACGTGCGCATCTCGGACGGTCGATGTTCCCAGCGCCTGATCGGCGCGACACTGGCCCTGGTTTGCGGCGGCTGCCGGAGTCGCGAAGTGCTTGCTCGCGGCCCGATCCGCCGCGACTTGCAAGCGCACTTCGCTGTCGCTCGCGTGGCGGAGCAGCCACGGGCGGCAAAGCCCGCGTCGCTGCTGAGATGGACGGAGTCGGGTGGCCCGGGGGAATTGCGCCCCCGGGCTCCCACGGATCCCGGCGTGACAGTCTCCCGTCACCGGGCTCTTCTCACCAGCTATTAGTAGAAGGAGCGGACCGCCCGCCATTGAGCGAACAGGCCGGGCTCTCTTTCGAGCAGTCCGGCCCACCACCGCGTGAACCGCTTGAGGGTCCGCAGCCGCTTGAACTTCCTGCCTGCCCAGCGCTTCATGTAGGTGTTGACGCGCCGCAGGAGGGGATTCATCACCGTCCGGTAGAACCGGCCGTAGTAGTTCATCCACCCGGCGACGATGGGGTTCAGCCAATCCGCCAGGTCATCGAGCGTCAGGTCGGTGCGCCGGTGGATCCGCATCCTGCGGAGCCGGTCGTTTTTGGCCTTGAGCGCCTCGGTGCTCATCGCGGGCAAGAACCCGGTGAAATTCCGGCCCTTGCTCCGCGCCCCCCGCGCACGGAAGGTGAACCCGAGGAAGGTAAACGAGGTGTACTCGTGCTCACCCGAACGCCTGCCGTCCTTGCAGTAGACGATCCTTGTCTTGTCGGGATGGACTCGCACGCCGACCTCTTTCATCCGCGTGGCGATCGCGGCTCGCACGTACTCGGCTTGCCGCCCGCTCTTGCAGTGCACGACAATGTCGTCGGCGTATCGCTCGAACGGGCAGCCGGGGAACTTCCGGGTCATCCACGTATCGAACGCATAGTGCAAGAACAGGTTCGCCAGGACCGGCGAGATTGCCGATCCTTGCGGGGTTCCCTTGTCTCGCTGCACAAGCGTGCCGTCCGGGCCCTGCAGCGGCGCTCTCAGCCACCGCTTGACATAGAGCAGCACCCAGCGGCAGTCGGTGACTGCCTGCACCGCCCGAACCACCAGGTCCCAGGGAACGGTGTCGAAGAACTTCTGGACGTCGAGATCGATCGCCCAGTCGTACCTCCAGCACCTCTGGCGGCATACCCCGACCGCGTCGTGGGCCGACCTTCCCGGTCGGTAGCCATAGGAGTCCGGGTGGAACCTCGGCTCCACCAGCGGCTCCAGAGACATGGCCGCCGCCGTCTGCGCGACCCGGTCAGCAATCGTCGGCACGCCGAGCATCCTGGTCCCCGGGCCGTGCGGCTTGGGGATCTCCACCGTCCGGACCGGGGGCGGAAAGTAGGACCCCGAACTCATCCGGTTCCAGATCTTGTAGAGGTTGTCCGCAAGATCGGCCTCGAACGCCTCCAGGTCCTGCCCGTCCACTCCCGGCGCACCCTTGTTGGCCTTGACCTGCCGCCACGCCTCCCACACCAGCAGCTTGGGAATCGCAAACGGCTTCTCCTTGAGCTTTGGCATGTTCTTCCTCGCGTCCTCCCAGCGCCTCACGGCCCCGGTTGATCGAAACGAACATTCCTGGTGAGCCGGCCCCTTCGCTCCACCCCCACCCCAGCAAGCACGGGCTTCTCCGCTACTACGAGCCGGTCCGCCAGCGAGCGCCGCAACTGGTACTCAATGCCTCCGGTGTCTGCCGTTGGCACGCTCCCTCTCGCGACCTTGAAGGCCTGCGACCCCGGTCGCCGTATCGACGCTCGCCTTCTCCCGTTCCATGCAAGAGCCGCAGACCAGGATCACGCCGCCTTCACGCCGGGCACCACCTGGCCAGTAATCGGGACACCCGCCAGGCTCCATCACGGCAGAACAACCAAATCCGCCGCTTTCGGTGCCACCTCAATTACGCTAACGACGCCTCAACAGCGCACGCCCAGCGCGAAGAACCCCCGCAACCAGGCGCTTTCTGGAACGTCTTCCTGGTCCCCACCTGACCGGGTCAAGCCCAGCCTTTTCCGGATCGCTCACCACGACAGTCTGCAGCTAACGCAGCATCCGGTGGTTTAGCGCCCGCCCCCGAAGGCCGACGCTGGAGGGCCAACAAGCCTCCATCTCTCGCACAGCACCGTCTTTGAAAAGACCCTCCTACATAGATCCTCCTTCAACGTTCGGGACACACGGCTGTCGC
>JAFAOS010000561.1 GCA_019247515.1 Chloroflexota bacterium
CGTCAGGCGCCCGCCGCTCACCGCATCAGCGTGCCTCCTACCCGCGCTCGGTCGGTCCGCGGCCGGGGCGCCGCCTTGCGGCTCAGGTACAGGCCCACCCCCAGCCAGCTGGCGCACTTCTTCATCGCGTCCGTCGAGGCGCCCTTCAGATCAAAGCCCAGGTCCAGCGGCGCGCCCGTGCTGCGCGACCGCTTGATCTTCTGCGAGCCGAACTGCTGACGCGTCACCTGCCTGCCATCAATGTTGGCGACCATCTCGCCCAGCGCCCACACCTCGTCTGCTTCGGTGTGGATTTCCTGACGCAGCACACGGAAGCTCCAGCCCGTGACCCCCAGCACCTCGTTGAGACGGCTCACGACCTGCTCGCCGGTGATGAAGGTGAGCTCCACTCCGCCGCGAACGTCGGTGAACGTCACCTCGAACGGCTGCGAGAGTCGCTCGTAGGTCTCTTGATCTCGAAGCGCAACCGCGGCCGAGCCTTCCTGTTCGAACATCTGTTCTAACATCCTACGCCTCCCCGCCGCCCCGCGCAACCTTTTTTTGGCCACCTGATGGGCAGGCTGGCGGAATAGATACACTCGCTGCGTATGCCCTCGTTGCTGGAGCGGCTCAACGCCGACCTCAAGGACGCGATGCGCGCGGGCGACACGGTGCGCCGCGACGAGGTTCGCGGGCTGATCGCCATGCTCAAAGCCGAACAGCAGACCAAGCTGACGCGGTCACTGGCAAAGCAGGGCCTCATCCTGCACGGCGAAAACGTGGAGCTGACAGCCGAGCAACAGGCCCACATCGACCAGGTGCGCGCCAGCACGCGTCTCGACGACGACGAGGAGCAGACGATCCTGCTGCAGCGGGTCAAACAGCACCGCCAGTCGATCGAGGCGTTCACCCAGGGCAAGCGCTCGGACCTGGCCTCCGTCGAACAGGCGCAGCTGGCGATCGACGAGACGTACCTCCCGCAACAGCTGGATAGCGCGGCAGTGGAGGAGGCCGTGCAAGCTGCGGTCCGCGACAGTGGCGCCAGCGGGCCGCGCGACCAGGGCAAGGTCATGGGCTTGCTGTCGCCACGTTTGCGCGGGCGGGCGGACATGAAAGCCGTGGCGACGCGCGTCCAGGCCGTGCTGGCCGCCTCGGCCGGGGCGTAAGCGACGTGCCAGGACGCGTGGCGAACAAGGTGGCGATCGTCGTGGGCGGCGGCCAGACGCCCGGCGAGACGATCGGCAATGGCCGGGCAACCGCCGTTCTGCTGGCTCGCGAGGGCGCCCGCGTCGTCGTGGCCGACAAGCGCGTGGATTCGGCCCAGGACACGGTCGACATGATCACCGGCGAGGGCAACACGGCAGTCGCTTGCGAAGTGGACGTGACCGTGGAAGAGTCGGTGGCGAAGCTGATCAAGCAGGTCGTCGATCGTTTCGGGACCATCGACATCCTCCACAACAATGTGGGCGCCAGCATTGCCCTCGGCGACGCGCGGGCGGACGTGATGAGTGTCGAAGCCTTCGATCGCAGCTTTGCGGTGAACTTCAAGAGCGCGTGGCTGGCGGCCAAGCATGCGCTGCCAAGCATGCGCGAGCACTCCTCGGGCTCGATCGTGAATATCTCGTCACTCGCCGCCTGGGAGGCGTATCCGCTGGTCGGCTACAAGACGATGAAAGCGGCGCTCCTAGCGCTGACCGAGAATCTCGCGGCGGCCAACGCGCGCTACGGCGTCCGCGTCAATGCCATCCTGCCTGGCCTGATGAATACGCCGATGGCAATCGAAGCGCGCGTGGCGCAGGGCACCAGTCGCGAGGACGTCATCGCCATGCGCAATAAACGAGTGCCGCTGCTGCACCAGATGGGCAGCGCCTGGGACGTGGCGTACGCGGCGCTGTTTTTGCACTCGGACGAAGCCAAATTCATCTCAGGCGCGGCGTTGCCCGTGGACGGCGCCGCGGCCGCGAGCTTCGGCTCCTACGAGTGAAAACACGTTTTCCCCAGAGGGGACCCATTGGTGGACGAACGCGGGCCATCAACGAGTTGGAGCTGCGCGGCGATCTGGCTGCTGGGTAACTGACTAACTGAGCGGGGTCAGCTGAGCAGCGCCAGGCGCCGGCGCCAGGCGGGCACCACCTCCGGATTGATCACGCTTTCGGGCAGCTCGCCGCGCAGCGCGCGCTCGATGTTGTCCAGCGCCATCTGGATGCCCGTCGGCCCGGACTCCAGGTTGTGACCGATGGAGTGTGGCGTCAGAATGACGCGCTCCGGATCGCACGCCAGCAATGGATTGTCCATATTGATCGGCTCTTGTTGAAAGACGTCCAGCGCAGCGCCGGCGATCCGCTCGGAATTGATGGCCTCCGCCAGGTCCTCTTCCACGATCGCACCGCCACGCGACGTGTTGATCACAATCGCGGATGGCTTCATCAACGCCAGCTCGCGCGCTCCGATCATGTTGCGTGTCTCACTGGTCAGCACGACGTGGACCGACACCACGTCCGAGGTCCGCAGCAGCTGGTCCAGCGGCAGCGTGCCTGCCACGTACGGATCGGCCGCCTGAATGGTCACCCCCCAGCCCTGGAGACGCTGCTCCACCTGGCGGGCGATGCGACCGTAGCCGATCAATCCGACCGTTCGGCCCCATAGCAGGTGCGAGGCGTGGCGCGGACGGAAGTGTCCTTCGCGCAGGCTGCGCTCCTTCTGCTTGAGCTTGAGCAGCAGCGCCACCATGAACATCACCGTGGCTTCGGCGATGCCGTTGATGTTTTCCATGGTTGGACAATTCGAGACCAGGACTCCAAACTCGTTGGCGGCGTCAATGTCGATCGTGTCGACGCCGATGACTGGACTGGTGATCAGCCGCATCCGGGGCGCCGCCTGGAATAGCTCGACCGGATACTTGCGAGCCGGCGAGGCGACCACGACGTCCACGTCGCCGAACAGCGGGCGCAGGTCCGCGTCGGTCCAGCGGTCGGTGATGACGACGTCATAGCCCGCCGCGCGCAGTCGATCCTCCAGCCTGGGTCCATCGGTGGCCGCCGAGGCAGGCGGCAGGGCAATCTTGCTCACGAAGGTGCATGGTAGCGACGTTGTTCCCCAGAGGGGACCCACTCATGGACGAACGCGGCCAGAATTGCCAAAGAGCAGACCGGTACAGTGAAGGACATGATGCCGAGTACGACACTGAGCGCGGTCTGGTATGGCACCGGCGATCTTCGGCTCGAGGATCGGCCGCTGGCGCCGATGGGTCCGACCGAAGTGCTGGTCGAGGTCGCGAACTGCGGCGTGTGCGCCACGGACCTCCACATGCTCGACGGCACCATCCGCCTGTATCCGCCGCCGCGCCTGCTCGGGCACGAGATTGGAGGTACCGTGCGCGCCGTCGGCGGCGACGTCACACACGTACAGCCGGGTGATGCAGTGGCGGTCGACACCGGTCTCGCGTGCAACACCTGCTTTCACTGTCGAGAAGGCCGACCGTTCATGTGTCCCAACCGCAAATCGGCGGGTGGTGGCTTCTCCGAATACAACGTCGTGCCCGCCAGCGTCGTGTACCGGCTGCCAACCGGAGTCTCGCCGCGGATCGGCGCGCTGGCGGAACCATTGAGCTGCGCGCTGCACGCGGTGGAGCGCGGACAGCTTCGTCCGGCAGACAGTGTCGCGGTCGTCGGCGCCGGCGCGCTGGGGCTGCTCGTTTCGATACTGGCGCGGCTGTGTGGAGCGACGCGCACGCTGGTGTCCGATCCAGACCCGCGACGGCGAGAACTGGCGCTCCAATTCGGCGCTTCACGCGTGCTGGACCCGCTGCACGACAACCTGCTGGAGGCCGCGCGCGAAATGACCGACGGCCGTGGAGTGGACTGCGCCTTCGAAGCCGCAGGCCTCCAGGCGACGTTCGAGCAGGCCCTCGAGCTGCCGCGAGCGGGCGGGACGCTGGTCCAGGTGAGCGTGCCGTCGCCAGAAATTCGCGTGCCGTTGAAAACCTACGACCTGTTTTCGCGCGAGCTGACGATTCGGGGCTCGTACATTCGAACCACTGAGTTCCAGCGCGCGGTGGACCTGTTGGCAACGCTGGACCTCTCGTCGCTGATTGGCGAGAGGTTTGCGCTGAAAAACATCGGCGCCGCGATCGAGGCCGCGCGGCGACGCGACAGCATACGGGTGCTGGTGGGGCCGGGCTAGAACATCGAGCTGGAAAATCCGCCGTCCACCGCCAGCGAGGTGCCGGTGACGAAATCGCTGGCCGCGGCGCAGTAGAATAGCGCCGCTCCGGCCAGATCCTCCGGACGGCCCCAGCGCTTCTGTGGTGTGCGGTCGACCACCGATTCGTCCAGGCGCGGCATGGCCCTGCGTGCGCCCTGCGTCAGCTCCGTGTCAATCCAGCCGGGCAGGATGCAGTTGACCTGGATGTTGTCTCTGGCCCATGCCGAGGCCAGACTTCGGGTGAGCTGCACGACGCCGCCTTTCGTCGCCGCATATGGCGCGCCCATGTCCAGACCGAAGATGCTGGTCATCGACCCGATGGTGACGATCTTGCCACCGCCACGGGCTTTGAGCTGCGGATAGACCGCGTGGCAGCACGCGAAGACACCGGTCAGGTTGGTGGTGACCACGGTCGACCACTCGTCGATAGAATAGGTTTCAGGGCGCTTGCGAATGCTCATACCCGCGTTGGCGACCAGGATGTCCACGCCACCCAGCGCGTCGACCGAGTCGGCAACCATCTTCTGAATCTGCGTGGCGTCCGTGACGTCGACGTGCACTCCGACGGCGCGCACGCCCAGGCCGCCAAGCTGCTCGACGGCCATACGCGTCTTGTCAGGATTGCGCGCGGCGACCGCGATGTCGGCGCCGGCTTGCGCCAGGCCGCGCGCGATGCCCAAGCCGATGCCACCATTACCACCCGTGACGATGGCGACCTTGCCGTGCAAATCGAACAACTCCATTGCCTGGCATGGTAGAAGAAGGGCGCCGTGGCAAGCTCTGCGCCCGAGGATCGGCCGCAAGGCGAAATCCTCAAGTCGAACGTCGACGTCAGTCAGCCAGTCGTACGCGAAGCGCCCCGTCGCAATACGGCGCTGCTGCCGCTGGTACTGGCAGGCGTGCTGTTGTTCGTGCTGGGCGTCGGCGCGGCCTTGCTGTTCTCGTCGCTGGCGAGGCCGCAGCCAGCGACCACCACGGCCCTCTCGAGACCAACGGCTCCGGCGGCGCCCGTGCCAGGTGGCGCATCCGCCAGTGGTGGGTCGCTGCCAGACATCAACGGCATTTCCTGCGACACACTCGAGGCCACGATCGTGCACATCCACATGCACCTGGCGATCTTTGTAAATGGCCAGGAGGAGCAGATCCCGTACGGGATCGGCATCGGTCAGCCGTGGCAGGTCACCGACAGCAATGAAGGACCGTTTGTGGAGGACGGCTCGTGCTTTTACTGGATCCACACGCACACCGGCGATGGAATTGTGCACATTGAATCGCCGCTGCGTCGCCGATTCACGCTCGGTGACTTCTTTGCGATCTGGCAGATGTCCCTGAGCGCGAACCAGGTTGGTCCCGCCCAGGGAGGGGTCATTCTGTACGTGAATGGGCAGAAGTCGAGCGCCAATCCACCGGATGTGCCACTGCTGGCGCACGAGCGTGTCCAACTGGATGTTGGCGACGACGTGCCGCCGTATCAGTTCGACTTTCCCGACGGCGACTGATCAGCACTCTTCCGCGAACTGACGGATGTGCCGCTCGCGGCGCGGTCCGCGCAGGATATGGCGTTGCAGGGCGGTCTCGTCGAGGTTCAATCCGAGTCCGGGCGCGGTGGGCAGGCGGATGTGACTGTCCTGCACTTCGAAGCGTGGCCCGGACGTGATTGCCGCACCAAGATCCTCGAAATTGACGAAATACTCGGCAATGAGAAAATTCGGGATGCACGCGGCGACCTGCAGCGTGCTCGCCAGGCCCACGGTCGTGCTGTTGTAGTTATGGGGTGCAACGGCAACATGCCACGGCTCGGCAGCCGCGGCGATCTCTTTGAGAGCCAGGATGCCGCCGCAGTTGCAGACATCGGGGTTCAGGATGTCGGCGGCGCGCTGCGCAAATACCTGGGCAAATTGCGACTTGCTGTACAGCGCTTCGCCGGTAACCACCGGCAAATTAATGCGGCGGCGCACTTCCGCAAGACCCTCCATGTCTTCGGCGTCGATCGGCTCTTCGTACCAGAATGGCGCGAACTCCTCCAACCGGTTGGCGACCCGAATGGCTTCATTGGGTGACAACCGGCGGTGGACCTCGATCAGAATTTCAATGCCCGGTCCGACCGCTTCGCGCACCGCTTTCACGCGCTCGACGGCCAGGTCTTCCTGTGAGCGGCCGATATGCGTGCGCCACGGATTCGTGAACGGGTCGAACTTCATGCCGCTGAATCCGCGTCGGACCACCTCACACGCACGCTCGGCGAGCTGCTCCGGCTGGTTGGCGCTGTCGGACCAGCCGTTGGCGTAGAGGCGGATTCGCTCGCGACAGGGACCGCCAAGCAGGTTGTAGACCGGCTGGCCGCAAGCTTTGCCGACGATGTCCCACAGCGCCTGCTCGAGGGCGCTCAAGGCAGACCAGAAGTCCATCGCCGGGCGGCGCAGCGCGTAATCCAGATACATGACCGTGGTGAAATGTTTGATGGCGAACGGGGAGCGTCCGACGAGAAAGCGGCCCATCTCGGTGAGGTGGGCGAGCATGGCGGCGTCGCGGTCCTGCTGGGTGTAGGCTTCGCCCCAGCCGACCAGGCCGTCATCGGTTTCAACTTTGACGAAGAGCCAGGACTTGCTGCCGCCGGTGTCGACGAGGAACGGGGTGACGGTCGCGACGTTCATTTCAGGACCTTCCTTGCAACAGCAGGCGCTCCACATAGCGGGCGAGGACATCCGTCTCCAGGTTGACTTTGTCGCCGACCTGGCGGAAGCCCAGCGTGGTGACCACCTGGGTGTGGGGGATGACGGCGATCGAAAACCCGGCGTCATCCACGCCGGCGACCGTCAGGCTGATGCCGTCGACGGCGATGGAGCCTTTGTAGACCACATAGCGGAGGACTTCGTGCGGCGCCTCGAAGCGCAGCAGCATCGAGCCGTCCGCAAGCCGTTCGCGCGCGGCAAGCGTGGCGGTCGCATCGACGTGCCCCTGAACGAGGTGCCCGCCGAGACGATCGGCCATGCGTACCGAGCGCTCCAGGTTGACGCGGTCGCCCGGCTGCAGGCCGCCGAGCGTGGTCACGCGCAGCGATTCCTCCACCACGTCCACTTCGTAGCTCTCACCGCCGATCTCGACGACGGTCAGGCAGCAGCCGTTCAGGGAGATCGAATCGCCGACGTGGACGTCGTCCAGGACCGTGGTCGCCGCAATCTCCACACGCGCGCCGCTGGCGTGGGGGATGATCCGCCGAACCGTTGCCAACTCTTCGACGATGCCAGTGAACAAGCGTCTCAGCTCCGTGCCAGGTCGTGCAGGCGCCAGTTCGCCTCGCGCAGCAGGGGGTAGAGCGAGCGATACGTCTCGAACAATTGAGCGTAGTACCCGACGCGGACGGGGTGCGGATCGAAGCGCTTCTCCACTCGGACCATCGCCTCGACGGCGGATGCCAGGTCGGGATGCGCGCCGACGCCGACAGCCGCAAGAACCGCGGCTCCCAGAGCGACCGCCTCCACCACTCGTGGCAGAAGCACCACTCGATCCAGGACGTCGGCTTTGATCTGGTTCCACACGTCGCTCCGCGCCTGGCCGCCGACACAGCGCACGTGGCGGACCGGCGCACCGGCGTCCTCCAGCCAATCCTGCATAGAGCGAAAGCTGAAGGCGACACCCTCCAGCAGCGCTCGGAAGAGGTGCGCGCGCGAATGCGCGAGCGTCAGGCCAACCCACGCGCCGCGCGCATAAGCATCGTGCGCGGCGCCCCGTTCGCCAGCGACGTTCGGCAGGAACACGAGCCCACCAGAACCAGGCGGGATGCAGGCGGCCGCGTCGAACAGCTCCACGTACGCACACGCGGGCTCGGCGAAATTGCTTATGAACCAGTCCAGCGCGGCGCCGGAGTTGGCGGCGGTGCCAGTCAGGTGCAGGTCAAACATCGGATAGCCCAGGGGCGCCTCGCTCACCACGGTGAACGTGGCGGAGGTGCCGCAGTTGACACACGCGTCACCCGGCCGCTGGACGCCGCTGCCCAGCACGCCGAGCAGTCCGTCCACATGACCGCCGACGACAGGTGTCCCCGCCGGCAGGCGCGTGTCCTCGGCGGCCGCGGGGCTCACGGCGCCAATCACCCGCCCCGGTGTCCAGGCAGTTGGGAAGTACTCGCGGTCCAGTTCGGCGGCCGCCAGCTCCGCGTCGGTAACGGACAGCAACGCGGCGGGCGCGCACATCAGACGCGACGTGAGGTAGTCCGGGCAACCGAGCAGCCAGCGGGTGCGACCCACCTCATCCGGGCGATTGCGGCTAAACCACGCCGCCTGGGCCGGCCACGAGCCCCAGACAGGGACGGGTTGGCCGAGCCGGGCATAGAGACGTTCGGCTTCGGCTGACGAGCGCGGATCGAGCCAGGTAATCGCGGCGTAGGTTGGGTTCAGGTCGGCATCGACCGGAACCAAGGTGGGCGCCTGGCCTCCGACCGCGACCGCCAGCACATGCACGCCAGCATGCTCGAGAAGCTCGCGGCAAGTGGTTGCCAGCGCCGTCCACCACTCGCGCGGGTCCTGCTCCCGTGCGTCGTGCTCGGGCGAGCTCACACCGTAGGCGGCGCGCCGAATGCCCAGAGGGGTGCCGTCCAGCAGAAACAGGCCGGCCTTGAGCGAACCAGTTCCGACGTCGACTCCCAGGACCGCCTCGGTCACCGCTACTCGACCTGGTAGGTCAGCATCTCGGGAGCCGTCTGAAAATATGCCTTGCGGAACTCGTCACCACTGGCGAACGTCGCGCGCGCCAGCCTGCGGCAGGGGATGTGCAGCGTCAGAGGCCGTACGTCGAACGGGTACGGGTCGAACGCCACGCGACGATCGCCAAGCGGCTGCAGGCTCATCCGCACGCCGGAGTGCAGATTGCCATCGTAGGCGGTCGGTACGGGCTCGACGGCATGCGGGTAGGGCTCGCGGGTCGTGAAATACAGTCCCAACATATCCCAGACCTGCAGAAGTCGATAATTCGTCCAGATCGTGGCTCCGCCGATGGTGGCGCGCTCACGTTCCTGGGCTGGCTCGGCGCGGGCGATGAACTCATGGATCTGTGGGGGCAGTTCGGGGACCGACCTCCAGGCAGGGTACGTGATCGTCTCGTAGCGCGACTTCCACAGTCCGACGCGGTGCATGCCCACCAGCAGCGCTGAATACGGGTCGACGCCGGCCAACCAGTCGACGCACCACTGGTACGCGTCGAGCTGCTCGGGGCTGAAGGGCAGGCTGATGAAGGTGTACGGCTCACCGCTGGCGGGGTCGACGTCGGGGCGGGTTTCGTAGCGCAGCCAGCCAAAGTCGTGAAAGACCGCGGCGCGTGTCACCGACTCGTATGGCTCGAGGGGCGCGAAATCGGCGTTGCCCCAGTGGGCGGCGAAGAAACCGGCGAGTCGCGAGTGATCGGTCTGTGTAATCGCCAGGGCGGCGCCGTCGTCCAGTTTGCGAATAATCATGTGCAACATTTTGCAGCTACAATTCGCGGCGATGACAACGCTTGCGCGCGATGCTGCTCCAGGCGATGGTCCGCAGCCGCCGAAGCCGGCCGATCTACCGTCGACCATGCGTGCTGGCGTGCTCGTCGCGCCCCACGCGCTCGAGCTACGCGAATTCGATCTGCCGCGGCCGGGACCGGGCCAGGTGCTGGTCCGCGTGCGCGCCACCGCGCTGTGCACCTGGGAACAGCGCACGTACGCCGGCATCCAGGACATCAAGACGCCGTTCGTCGGCGGCCACGAGACCGCGGGCACCGTGGCGGCGCTCGGCGAGGGCGTGCTGTCCGTGCGGCTGGGCGACCACGTGGCGTTGGGTCCGGTGGCGTGCGACGAGTGCCACTACTGCCGGCGCGGCTTTCCCGCGCGCTGCGAGAGCAACCTCGGACGCTTTTCGCTCGACGGCGCGTGGGGGCCCTGGGGTCTGGCGGAGTTCAAGCTCGTGCCGGCGCGGGCCGCGTTTCGCGTGTCGGACGAGCTGAGCTTTGCCGAAGCGTCGCTGTGCGAGCCGATCAGCTGCGTCGTGCACTCGGTCCGCGCGCTGCGCCCGGAGCTCGGCGACGACGTGGTGATCATCGGCGCGGGGCCGATGGGCTTGTTGAACCTGCTGGTGCTGAAGCAGCGCGGAGTGCGGGTCATCGTGTGCGAGCTGGACGCGGCGCGGCGCGACAAGGCGCGCTCGCTCGGCGCGGACGTCGTGCTCGATCTGCACGACGGTGACTTCGTGGAGCAGGTGCGGGGCTTGACCGAAGGTCGTGGCGCGGAGGCGGTCGTCGCGGCGGTGGGGAGTGCCCAGGTGGACGCCCTGGCCTTCGACATGGTGGCCAAAACAGGGAAGGTGGTGCTGTTCGCATCGGCACACCCGTCGCCCGAGCTGAGCGTTGACCACAACCTGATCCACAAGAACGAGGTGGACGTGCTCGGCGTTGAAGGCAAGAGCGTTCAGGACTTTCTCATCGCCGTGCGGCTGCTGAGTCACCGACTGATCGACGTGCGACCGTTGATCGACCGCCGCGTGCCGCTGACCGAGCTGGAGACCGCGTTCGAGCTGGCCATGCGGCCTGACACGTATCGGGTGGTGGTCACCCCCTAGAACTCGCGCTGGCGGGGGTCCAGTCGATCGCGCAGCCAATCGCCGAGCAGGTTGATGGCCATCACCACCACGAGGATGGTCAGTCCGGGCCAGAACGCGACCCACCACGCGGCGCGGATGGGTTCGACGCCGTCCAGGACCATGTTGCCCCAGCTCGGGGTTGGCGGCTGAACGCCGAGGCCCAGGAAGCTCAGCGAAGCTTCGAACAGGATCATGCTGGCCACCAGCAGCGACGAGAGCACGATGATGCTGGCTGAGACCTGCGGCAGGACGTGGCGCATCACGATCCGCGCCGGGCTGGCGCCGACGACGCGCGCGGCAACGACGACTTCGCCGTGTTGCTGAGCCAGGGTTTCGCCGCGCACCACGCGCGCGTAGTTGACCCACGTGGTAATGCCGAGCACGACGATCAGCGTCGGGAGACTCGGGCCAACGATGACCGCGACGGCAATCGCCAGGATGGCGTACGGGATAGCCTGCCACACGTCGACCAGCCGCATGAGCAGGCCGTCGTACCAGCCGCCGAAGTAGCCGGCGGTCAGCCCAACACCGGTGCCCAGCGTGGCCGCGAGCACCGCGCCCAGGCCAGCGACCAGGAGCGAAACGCGAGCGCCCTCGATTAAACGACTCAGGATGTCGCGCCCGAGGCCGTCAGTGCCGAGCCAGAAACGGGTCGCGCTGCGTGGGTCGACGAAGCCAGGCGGTTTGAGGCGCAAGGTGATGTCCTGGGCCAGTGGATCGTGCGGCTCGATGAGCGGCGCGCAAATCCCCACGACGATAAACAGGGTGACGACGATCAGGCCAAAGCTGGCCGCGGGGTCGAGACGCTGGAACGCAGCCAGCGAGAAGCGCCTTGGCGACGCGACCCGGCTGGCCCGCGGCCGGACAGCGGGCGCGGTCGGCGCGCTCAGGCCAATCGAATACGCGGGTCGAGCCATGCGTACGTCACATCGGCCGCCAGGTTGACCAGAACGACCACGGCGCCGGCGAGCAGCACGAACACCTGAATGACGGGCGTGTCGCGCGCCGAGATTGCGTCGACCGCCAGTCGGCTCATGCCAGGATAGGCGAAGATCGCCTCGGCGATGACCGTGTTGCCGAACAGAAACGCGATCTGAATCCCGAGGAAGGCGACGACTGGAATCGCGGCGTTCTTGAGCGCGTGTCGCAGTACCACGAGTCGCGTCGGCAGGCCCTTGGCGAGTGCGGTGCGCACGTAGTCATTGGCCATTACTTCGAGCAGGCTCGAGCGCAAGAGTCGCGTGAGACCGGCGGCCGAATACGCGCCCGCGACGATGGCCGGCAGGATGATGCTCTGGGGCGTGGCGGCGCCGGAGGACGGCAGCCAGCGCAGGTTGACCGCAAACAGCAGGATCAGCATCACGCCGAGCCACGGCGCCGCCACGGACTGGCCGAGCAGCGCCACGAAGCGCGCCAGGAAGTCGGGCATGCGGCGGTGGAACAGCGCGGCGACGATGCCGAGCGGGACGGCCACGAGCATCGCGAACAGCAGCGCCGCGCCCATCAGCGCCAGCGTCATGGGCAGCCGGCCGAGGACGAGCGGCAGCGCGGCGGTGCGGTTGCGGAAGGAGGTCCCGAAGTCGCCGTGGGCGGCGCGGCCGACAAACTCCAGGTACTGGAGCGGCACGGGTTGGTCGAGGCCCATCTGATGACGAAACTGGGCGACCTGGTCGGGCGGGGTGTTGAGCGGGAGCAGGACCGAGGCGGGGTCACCGGTGAGCCAGGTCAGGCCGAAGACGATGATCGAGATGCCGAAGAGGACGAAGATGCCGTGGAGCAGGCGCTTCAGGATGTAGAGCAGCACGGCGGGGGGTCAAGCCTCTTCAGGGTTTGTACTTTTTGGATGACAGCATCTGGAGGGTCGAAGAAGTTCTTCTCTTCAAAGAGAAGCAGAACCTGCGCTGCAGCATCGGCGGTGTCACGGAATTCTTCTCGTCGCAGAGAAGCAGAACGTCGGTGGCGTTGGCTTGATGAGAAGCCGTCCTGGCGACAGACATCCCTGGACCTACTGGAGGGTGATATTCGTCGGCAGCAGGTAGTCTCGGCCGGTGGGGCCGGGCCAGTTTTGCACGCGCGGGCCGACGCCGTAAACGCTCACGTCGTTGGCCAGGTAGATGCCCATCGGGTCGTCGTGGAGCAGCCTGGCGATCTGTGAGTACAGGCCGGCCCGCGCGTCCTGGTCAAAGGTCGATGCGGCCTGTTTGGCCAGGTTGGTGGCGTCCTGGTCGCACGCGAACTGGTCGGCGAGGAAGCCGCCGCACACCGACGTGAAGTTCAGGAAGACGGCCGGGTCCTGGAGGCCGGCCCAGCGCGCGATGCGCATGTCGCTGGACTTGTCCTGGCTCCAGTTGCTGTTGAACGTGCCGACTTCGAGCGGGCGCGTCTGGACGGTGACGCCCACCTGCTGCAGTTGGCCAATGACGGCGAGCGCCTCGTTGGGGTTGTCCGAGGTGGCCATGTCCATCGTCGCCGAAAAGCCGTTGGGATAGCCCGCGGCCGCCAGCAACTGCCTGGCGTAGGTCGGGTTGTAGTCGTACGGCGCGACGCTCGGGTCGTAGCCGAGGGCGCCCTCCATGATCGGGCTCGACTGGCGATGGCCCAAGCCCTTGAACAGGTTGTCGACGATAGAGTTGACGTCGACCGCCATATTCAGGGCCTGGCGCACGCGTCGGTCGGCGAGCGGGTCGCCGGCCTTCTTGGGCATGAACTCCACGAACTGGAGCTTGTCGGCGTTGCCGGTCACGATCTGGAAACCGTCGGCGGCCCGGCCGCGCAGGGTGTCGATGTCATCGGGCGCGACGTCGAAGATCATGTCGGCGGTGCCATTGAGCAGGTCGGCGATGCGCGTCGAGGCATCGGGCACCGGTCGGAAGACGACGGTTTGCACCAGCGGCGTACCCTTGTAGGTGCCGGTGCCCCAGTAATTGGGATTGGCCGCGAGCGTGGTGTGGTCGTCGCGCACGGACTCGACAAACCTGTACGGGCCGGTGCCGATGGGATTGGCGGCCAGAAAGTCCTCCGAGTTGGACGCGTAGTAGGCCGGGGGCACCATGGCCGCGCTTTGGGCCAGGGTGTCGAAGATGGTTGCCTCGGGCGTGGAGAAATGGAAGCGAACCGTGTAATCGTCGACGATCTCGACGCCCTGGAAGCTCTGCGGCCAACCTCCGCGCAGCGGCGAGTTCAGAGCCGGGTCGAGCAGGCGCTCGATGCTGTATTTGACGCTCGCCGCGTTGAACGGCTCGCCATTCTGGAAGCTGACGCCCTGGCGCAGCTTGAACTCGACCGTGGTCGAATCTGGGAAGGACCACGACTCGGCGAGCATGGGCACCAGCGCCCCGGAGTAGTCACGTTCGACGAGATTGTCGAAGATAGAGTTGATGACCGAAAAACCCGAGGCCTGGGCGACGAGGGCGGGGTCCAGGGACTCGGCTTCGGCGGTGGTGTCGATGACGAGGGTGGCGCTGGTGGTCTGGGCGACCGGGGCGGCACGGGCCGGCAGGCTGCCGAGCAGGGGGAGCGCGACGAGTACGATGGCCAGCAGGAGTCGAGACACGGCACCCTCCACGGACGGGCTGCTGCAAGAATTCGCAGCAAATTATTGCAAGGGATATCCTTTCGCAATCGCCCCCCACCTGTCAAGTACCGCCCCGCACCCGACGTGTCGTGCACCATACTAGCGCCGAGACTCAGGATCTGGTGCCCATTCCGAGATCGCGTCCCAGCCCGCCGCCTCGCCCGTCGCAGCCCGACGAGCAATACGAGCTGCTGCGCTGGGTCGCCGAGCTGTACTACCTCCAGCAGCAGGGCCAGGCAGATATCGCCAATCTGATCGGCGCTTCCGTGTCGAAGGTCTCGCGCTTGCTGGCCGAGGCGCGGCGCCAGGGCATCGTCACCATCCACGTCGCCGCCTCGCGCGTGGGCGAGTCGCCGTTCGAACGCGAGCTGGCCGAGCGGCTGGGTTTGCAGGCCGTCTACGTGGCGCCAGCTCGCGTCGCCGACGCGTCGGTCGCCAGTCGCGCCGCGGCGTTGATGGCTGCCCGCATGCTGCCGCGGCTGCTGCCCATGCAGGGCCTGGTTGGACTTTCCGGGGGCTATACCGTGGCCCAGCTGGCGCACTCGCTCGAGCCGCTGCCCGGCGTCGATTTGACGCTGGTGCCGCTGCAGGGCAACTGGGTGGAAGGTGGCGTGCACGTCCACAACGACCAGGTGTGTCGCGACGCCGCGCACAGCTTGCAGGCGCGAGCGCTGTCGCTGCCGGCGCCGATGGTCTTCGATCGGGCCGATACGCGCGACGCGCTGCTGCGCGACCGCAGCATTCGGCCGGTCACCTCGCGCTGGTCGGAACTGGACATGGCCGTCGTCGGCGTGGGACCGGCGCCCAGCGTCCAGGGCGTGGATTACCTGTCGGTGATGGGCCAGCTGCCGGACGAGGTGCGGTCCGACCTGCAGGAGCATGGAGTGGTGGGCGACCTGTGCGCGCACATGTTCGACGCGGCGGGCCACTTCGTCGAGCACGAGGTCAGCCGCCGGACGCTGTCCATCTCGATTGACGAGCTGCGCCGCGTGCCGCGGGTGGTGGCCGTGGCGGGCGGCCTCAGCAAAGCCATCAGCCTGCTCGGCGCGGTGCGGACGGGGATTCCGAAGGTGCTGATCACCGATCAACTGGCGGCCGAGAGCCTCTCTTCGCTAGTCAACGGCGAGAGCAACAACCACTACGCCGGCGGCGCGGAGGGCTTTCAACGATCGTGAGGGTTTAGAGCCACTTTCGGAAGGCGACGGTTCGCTCGCGCTCCTCGAAGCCCAGCGCCAGGTGCGCGGCGTGGCTGACGGTGTTGTCCAGCAGCGCGTCGCTGCCGAGCTCGTGGAAGCCGCGCGCGCGGGCCCAGTCCTCGACCGCGGCGATCAGCGCGCGACCCACACCCGCGCGGCGCATGTCGGCGTCGACCCACCAGCCTTCGACGAACGCGCACGGCTGCTCGTCGACGGGGTTGGCGAACGGGCGAATGCCGGCTTCGACCATGCCGCACAGCCCGCCTGATTCGCGCTCGGCGACGAAGACGACCTGGTCAGGAGCCTCGAGCAAGCTGTCGAACTCGCTGGCCAGCTCGTCGGCGTCGGCGTCCGGCCACAGCGCGACGCGCATGCGCACGTGCTCGGACCTGTCGGCAGGCCGCAGGCTGCGAATAGCTGGGGCGGGCACACGCCCAGCGTAGGCCGACGGCGCGGCGCGCACCACTCCAATCAATCAATTGGTTGACAAATCGACACGCTGCGGCTACGCTTCCAATCAAGTGATTGATGAACGACGTCCGGATCGCCGCGGCGCGCTCGTCGCTGCTGCCTACGCCCGCATCGCCACCGCCGGCTTCGAGGGCCTGCGCACCCGCGACGTCGCCGCCGACGTCGGCGTCAACATCGCCACCCTCCACTACTACTTCCCGTCCAAGGAGGCCCTCATCCGCGCCGTGATCGGCTATGCCGTTGGTCGCTTTCAGGCCACCATGCCCGGCGCGGGCTCAGCCGTCGACCAGTTGCGCGCTCACCTGCGGGCGATCGCCGAGTTGCTCAGAGCGGACCCGAGGCTCTGGGCGGTGATGAGCGAGCTGGTATTGCGCGCGCCGCGCGACACAAGCCTGGCGGACATCTTCCGTCAAACTGATGGCTACTGGCATCGCACCCTGGCCGAGTTGATCCAGCGCTGCATCGACGCGGGCGCCGTCGCCCCGGACCTGGACGCGAGTGGGACGGCGCGGCTGCTCATCGTGGCCATCAAGGGCATGAGCTTGCCCGCGCTCGCCGGAGACCCCAGCGATATTGCCGACCAGGTTTTTACCCAGTTCGAGCGACTGCTCGGATTGGATGAATTGCATTGAGAGAAAGGATTTCTGTATGTCCGTTAGCACTATGACGCCGCGGCGGCGTTCGAGCTCGTGGTTCGCGGCCGCTACGCGACTGTTCAACAAGCCGGTGCTGCGCCTGGCGGGCACTCGCTGGATGCCGTTGTACGGGGTGCTCGAGCACCGTGGGCGGCGGTCTGGAACGCTGTTCCGAACGCCGGTGGTTGTGCGGCCGACGCCGGATGGGTTCGTGGTGCCCATGCCGTGGGGCGAGACCACCGACTGGTATCCGACGTGCGCGCGGCGGGCGGCTGCCGCATTCGCTGGAAGGATCGCGACTACGTGGTCGGGCAGCCGGAGGTGATGGACACTGAGGCGGCCGGCGCGGCGTTCGGAGGTTTTCAGCGGCGCATGCTGAGACGGTTCAAGATCAAGAAGGTGCTGCGGCTGCGGCGGGTAGCTTGACCACTACTGCGTTCGTGGCCCGACACCTTGGGGCGTGTCGAAGGGTAGGGGAGACCCCTACGACCCCCTACGCGGCGGTCGATGTTGGAGATTGTCCGTCACACGTTGGGGTTGGCCCGCCACACCGGGGCGATGGCTGTCCGAGATTGGTCCGTCACAGGTTCGGTTGGTCCGTGACGGCGGCGCAAAGGCGATCGTGGCCGATAGCTTGGGGCGTGTCGAAGGGGTAGGGGAGACCCCCTACGACCCCTACGGGGCGGTCGGTGGCGGAGATTGGTCCGTCACCGACTGAGATTGGTCCGTACCGACCAGCTCTTCGGGCGACGCTCGCTGCAGGCGAAACCCACCGGGTCCGCACGCCGGGCCGGATTGCATGCTGAGGACTCCATGCGTCGCACACGCGCCAGCGGCGATGAAACTGTTCCTCCCTTGGGGTCGTCACTAACGATGTCGACGGACACTTTCGTGCGAGCTCCTACCGTTCGGCTTCTACTGTGCTGTCCTCGTCGGAGGGTGGCCACAACCGCCAGCGGCGCCGCTCGAACAACCAGCGACCTTCGACGTTGACGACGACGTCTCGGTAGTAGCCGAGATTGGTGGACTTCACCACGCCGTTTTCGATGTTGTGGCGGATGAAGAACGACTTCAGGCGCACCCGCGAATGGTCGCCTTCGAAGACCAGGTTGGTGACCCAGTGCTGTGAACCGGTGCCGGGTTGCGCGGGTGGCCGGTCGCGCAGCTCGCCGAAAGCGATCAGCTCTTCACGACCGCGGAAGATGCGACCGCCGTCGAACACGCCGTCGGCGACGAACGTTTCGGCCACGCCGACTCCATCCCGCGTGTCGATTGCCCAGTTGTAGCGGGCGATCAGCTCGCGGATCTCGAGGCGGTCGGCAAGTGAGAGTGGCTCTGCCACAGGGTCCATCGTCGGCGATGCTATCCCCAGAGCTGTTTGGTAGCCAGGCGGGCGCCTTCCACCAGCGACTTCAGCTTGGCCCAGCCGATCTCGGGATAGCAGCGGCCGCCGACGCCGCAGTCGACGCTGCCAACGATGTTCTCCTTGCCCAGCAGGTTCGCGTAGCGCACCAGGCGGTAGGCAACGAGCTCCGGCGGCTCGACGGTGGTGGTCTTGTGCGCGATGACGCCCGGGTAGTAGCTCTTGCCATCTGGCAGCTTGAAATTCTCAAACAACTGCCAGTCGAGTTCGTGGCGCACGTCGGCCGCCTCCACCGAGTAGGCGCCGACGTTGAGTTTCGGCAACAGATCGACCACCCATTCAAATGGCATATCGGTCGTGTGCGGGGTGTGAAACGAACCCCAGCACGTGTGGTACAGAATGCGATCCTCCGGAATGCCCTCGAGTGCCCAGTTGGTGGCTTCGATGCGCGCCTCCGCGTCTTTGCGGTACTCGGCTCGATCGAGCGGCGGGTCGTACACCGTGTTGCGCGTGCACAGCGACGGATCGTCGATTTGCAGGGTAAAACCGGCGTCGACGACCGCGTGATAGTCGCTCTTGAAGAGCTCCGCCATGGCGTAGTTGTATTTGTCGCGATCGCCGTAATACTCGTCGTGGAGCGCGTGGCCCAGCCAGCCTGGACCGAGCACCGGAAACACAAAATCCTCGACGCGCTCGCCGGCGGCCACAATCGCGTCTCGGGTGCGCTGGACCTCGCGACGGACGGCGTCTCCGGAGGTGACCTGAATCGGACCCGTTATGACCTGGTACATGTCTGCCGGCGGATTGGGCCGACCGCCAGGCATGGGCGTGTTGCCGACCTGGTCGTAGATCTCGTAGAAGGCTCTGAATTCCGGCATGCGCCCTTCGCGCCGGAATCTCAATTGATTGAAGCCTGCCTCGCCGGCTTTGAGTGGCCGAACCACCACGCCGGTGCAGCGATCGTCGTACCACCGTTGGTCACGGACCTTCCAGAACTCCCCGTCGCTCAGGATGTCGATGCCGATCGCGCGCTGGCGTCGGATCATGTCCTGGATCGCGGCAGTCGTCAGGGCATCGAAGCGTTGCTGTTCGCCAGCGCGCCGCGCCTGCATGATCTCCGCGTAGTTGTCGGGGTTGGGAAGCCGGCCGGGGTGCGTGGTGAGGATTCTCTCGGTGCTGCGCTTCACGGGATACAGGATAGGCCGCCCGGCGTGGCCAGCAAGAGGAGCCTGGTCCGAATTGCGGTACGCTGGCGGCTACCATGTCGCCCGCGGCCGAGTCACTCACCCTCGAGGAACGCCTCGGCGAATTCTTCAGGCAGCTCGATCTACGGCGCTTCCACGTCGCGGCCGGTCACGCCATCGACGCTCTGGCGCTTGCGCGGACGTTCGCGGATCGTATCGCCTCGATGACGCTGATGTGTCCGGCGCGGCTTTCGGCCGAGCCATTTCGCACATTCGATACGCGAGTCCTGCTCATCGGCGGCGATCGCGGCCCGAATGCGCCCGTGGTGCCCGAATTGCTGCAGAACTTGCCACACGCGCGCGCGGTGCGGCTGCGCGATCACGTAGACGCCGCCTGGTCGGACACCGTCGCCGATCGACGCGAGGAGGTCGCGTCGATCCTGCTCGAATTCCTGAGCGACGTGACCAGCCGCGAGGCAGTACCGGAAATCCATCTCGAGCAGGGCGCCGCGGAAGTCGCCGGAATCACGTACCGCGTGCGCGGCAGTGGCCCGCCCTTGCTGCTGTTGCCGTTGAGCCTCTCCCCTTCCCAGTGGGACCCGATTGTCGACGCATTGGCGGAGCGCTACACGACGCTGGTGCTCGGCGGTGCATTTCTCGGCATCGTCCCCACGCTCGAAGCGCGAATGCGCGGCGGCTATCGAAACGTGGTGCAAAATGTGGTGGACGCGGCGCGGCCCGGCGCGGGCGAATCGATCGCCGAAATTGGCTGCGGCTCCGGAGCGGTCGCGCGCTGGCTGGCACACCACACGGGCGGCGCCAATCCGATTACGGCGGTGGACGTCAATGCCTATCTGCTGCGCGAGGCTGCGGCGCTGTCGGAATCCGACCCGACGGCCCAGCGCATCACGTATCGCCAGGGTGACGCGCAGGCGCTGCCAATCCCATCGGATAGTTTCGACGTCACGCTCACGTTTACCGTCATGGAAGAGCTCGATGCCGACCGCATGCTTGCCGAGCTCGTGCGGGTCACCAGGCCGGGCGGGCGCGTCGGCGTTGTGGTGCGGGCGGTCGACATGCTGCCGTGGATCAACGTCGACCTGCCGGATGAGGTCCGGCGCGCCGCCGAACGCGTGGCCGGTGCCGGAGCCGACGAACACGGTTGCGCGGATGCCAGCCTGTATCGCCGCTGCGCGGGCGCCGGTCTTCGCGACCTGGTGATGGGTCCCCAGTACGGAGCTGACACGGCCCAGCGTTCACCGGAGCGCCTGCGATTTTTCGCGGGTCGGATCGCCGGCGGTCTGGCGGCCGAGGACGCCCGCCTTTTTCGCGACAGCGTCAGACGCGCAACCAGCGACGGGACGATGGTGTGGGCGGAGCCATACCACTGCGCGGTGGGCACGCGACCCTGACGCGCCGGCGGCGATAATCGGCCGAATTACGCGGCATGTTCAACATCGAGCTCGTTCTCGCACTCATGGTCGTCGGCTGCGTGCTGGCGCTCGCCGCGCGCGGCCTGCACATTCCGTATCCGATCCTGCTGGTGCTGGGCGGATTGGTGCTGGCGCTGCTGCCCATCGTCCCCGACGTCGAGCTGGCGCCGGAGCTGGTGTTCCTGCTGTTCCTGCCGCCCCTGTTGTACTTTGCGGCGTTCGAGACGTCCGTTCGTGACGTCCGCGCCCAATTGCCGTCGATCCTGTCGCTCGCGATCGGACTGGTGCTGGCAAGTGTAGCCGCGGTGGCCGTCGCCACGTTCGCGATCAGACCCGAATTCGGCTGGCCGCTCGCCTTCGCGCTGGGAGCGATCGTCTCTCCACCGGACGCCATCGCCGCAACGGCGGTCTTCCGCGGGTTGGGGGTTCCGCGACGAGTGGTCACCCTTCTCGAGAGCGAGAGCCTGTTCAACGATGCCAGCGCCTTGATCGTGTATCAGGCAGCGCTGGCCGCCGCGGCCAGGGGGGCGTTTTCACCGGCGGACGCCGGCCTCGATTTCGTGGTGGAGGGATTCGGCGGAATTGTTATCGGAGTCGCGGTTGGCATGGCAATCACCCGCCTCCGGGCCTGGCTGCGCGACCCGGCGGTGGAGATCACGGTTGGTCTGCTGACGCCGTGGGCCGCGTACCTGCCCGCGGAGCATTTCCACGTCTCAGGCGTGCTGGCGACGGTGACCGCCGGTCTGTACGTCGGCTGGGCAGCGCCGCGAATCATGGATTCCGAGACGCGGATGCGCTCGCACGCGGTGTGGGACATGGTGGTGTTCATTCTCAACAGCCTCGTGTTCATCCTGATCGGAATGCAGCTATCGACAATCGTGCGGGCATTGTCGGAGCAGTCTCTCGAACAGTTGACTGTCTGGGCGGCGCTGATTTCGATCGTGGTCATCGCGGTACGCCTGATATGGGTCTACCTGGACTGGACCAGCCGCCTGGCAATCGCGCGCCTCACGCACCGAAAGAGCCGTGCGATCCCGGGCGCGAGGGAGACGTTCGTCGTGGGATGGGCGGGCATGCGCGGCGTCGTTTCGCTGGCGACAGCGCTGGCGCTGCCGTTCTCATTGCCGGGCCGCAACCCCGCGGTATTCGTCACGTTCGGCGTCATCCTGGTAACGCTGGTCGGCCAGGGTCTGACACTGCCCGCGGTCATCCGGCGGCTCGGCGTTGGCGACGTCGGCCCCCATGACGCATACCGAGACGAGCTGAAAGCGCGCACCGCGGCCGCGGACGCCGCGCTCGCGCGCATCGACGAGCTTGGCGACGAGTGGCCGGATCACCAGCCGCTGATCGACATGCTCCGCGCCGAATACGCCCACCGGGCGGCACACCTGGACGACGCGGTGGGTGACGACTCGGCGTCCGCGGCGGCCGAGGAAGAGCTGATCGAGCACCGCAAGATCCGCCAGGCGGTGATCGCCGCCGAGCGGGCCGCCGTTCTCGATTTGCGCAACCAGGGCTCCATTCACGACGCGGCGTGGCGCAAAGTCCAGCGCGAACTGGACCTGGAAGAGCTGCGGATGCAGGCGTGACCCGGGCTCAGCCGAATTTGCCCGAGATGTAGGCCGCCGTGCGTTCGTCGCGCGGGCGACTGAAGATCTGGTCGGTCTCGCCGAATTCGACCAACTGCCCGGCGCGCGTCTCGGGGTTCATGTGCATGAACGCCGTATAGTCGGCGACCCGCGTCGCCTGTTGCATGTTGTGCGTGACGATCACGATCGTGATGCGTTCCTTCAGCGCGCGCATCGACTGCTCAACTTTTTGGGTTGAAATCGGATCGAGCGCCGCGCAGGGCTCGTCCATGAGCAGCACCGCCGGATTCACCGCGACAGCCCGCGCGATGCACAGCCGCTGCTGCTGACCTCCCGAGAGCGCCAGACCCGACTTGTGCAGTTTGTCCTTGACCTCATCCCACAGCCCAGCATCCGAAAGCACCTGTTCAACACGGCCCTTGATCTGCTTTTCGGGGACGCGCTGGCTCGCCAGGCGCAACCCGTAGGCGATGTTGTCGTAAATCGACATGGGAAACGCGGTCGAGTGCTGAAAGATCATGCCGATGCGCTTGCGGAGGCTCACCAGGTTACTCGTCGTCAGGATGTCCTCGCCGTCGAACAAAAGCTCGCCCTGTCCACGCGCGCCGGGGGTATTGTCGTGCATGCGGTTGATAGCGCGCAGCAGCGTTGATTTCCCGCAGCCGGAGGCGCCGATCAACGCGGTAATGCGTCGCTCGGCGATACGCAGGCTGATCCCGTCCAGGGCCTGGAACGTGTCATAGAAGAAGTCGAAGTTGCGGATGTCTATGGCCGTCACCCGAACTGGCCCGTGACATACTGTCTGGTCTGCAACTCGTGGGGGTCGTTAAAGATCTGGTGCGTGGTCCCGAACTCCACGACGTAGCCAGCCCGGTCGTCGTCGACGGTCATCACAAAACAGTACTCGCTGGCGCGGGCCGCCTGCTGCATATTGTGGGTGACGACCATGATCGTGCACAGACGCTTGAGGCTGGCCATCAATTCTTCGACTCTGAACGTCGAAATCGGATCGAGCGCCGAACAGGGCTCGTCCATCAGCAGCACTTCGGGGTAGGTCGCGATCGCACGCGCGATGCACAGCCGCTGCTGCTGACCGCCTGACAGGCCCTGTCCGGATTGCTGGAGCTTGTCTTTGACCTCGTCCCAGAGGCCGGTCTCGTCGAGCGCCCACTCGACAATTTCGTTCAGCTCCGACTTCTTTGGCTTGTCGAACAGACGCGGCCCGAATGCGACGTTGTCGTAGATACTCATCGGGAACGGGTTGGGGCGCTGGAACACCATGCCAACCTGCTGACGGAGCATCACGGGATCCATGCTCGGAGCGTAAATATCGGTACTGCCGACACGAATCTTGCCCTCGACGCGGAAGATCGGCACCCGGTCGTTCATGCGATTGATAGCTCGCAGCACGCTCGACTTGCCACAGCCGGACGGACCGATAATCGCGGTGATCGCGTGCGCTGGCAGCGTGAGATTCACGTTTTTGACGGCGCGATAGTCGCCGTAAAACAGGCTGACTCCGTCCAGGCTCACGGTGGCGGCGCCCTGGTCGGTCATGGGCACTGCTGGAGCGGCATCCACGGCCATGGCTGTGGTCACCTCCAGGCTCCTTTCATTACCGAAGCCCCCGCAGACGCTGGTTGAGACGGATGGTGAAAAACGTCGCTGACAGGCTCAGTCCCAGCACGACAATGAGCAGCAAAGCCGCCGAACCGTTGGCGACCGCGTCGGCGTCCTTCAAGCCCGGAACGCCGGCGACCTTCAAGACCCAGATGTGGACCGCCAGCGTCTCACCGGTCGCCAGAGGATTCAGGCTGTATTGCGCGTTGGGTGAAATGGACGTACCCATGGTCAGGATGAGAGGCGCGGTCTCGCCGATGACTCGTCCCGCCGTCAGGACGACCGCCGTGATGATGCCAGGCAACGCGGTGGGCAGCACCAGTTTGCGCAGCGTTTCGAGCGGTGCGGCCGCCAGCGCCTGGCTCGCCTCGCGATACTCCTTCGGCACCGAGCGGAGCGCCTCCTGAGCCACGCGCACCACCAGCGGCAGATTCAGCAACGTCAGCGTGAGCGCGCCGGCGAGGATGCTGTAACCCAGACCCATCGCGATCAGGAAAATCGCGGCGCCGAATGTCCCGAAGACGATCGACGGCACCGATGCAAGTGCCTCGACACTCAAGGCGACAGACTCCGTGAAGCGGCTCGGGCGAGCGAATTCTTCGAGATAGATCGCCGCGCCCACGCCGATTGGCACGGTCAGCAGCAGCGACAGCACCATCAGGTACAGCGTGCACCACAGTTGCGGGCCGACGCCACCACCAGGCTGGGTCAGCGACGAAGCAGTGGTGATGAAGGTCCAGCTCAGTTGCGGCACGCCCTGGATCAAGATGGCGCCGACGACGACCACCAGCACCACCACCAGCAGACCAACCAGCAGCGTCATCACACCGGTGGCGATGTGGTTGTAGATCTTTGCGCGCTGCTGCGCCGCGCGACGTGCCTCACGTCGGTTGCCATGCCGTTGTCTGAGTCGCAGGCTCCGCTCGTCGAGACCCGTCAGCGCTGGAGCCGCGGCGTTGAGGCTCACGCGCTACCCACTCTGGCGGTCACGGGCGCCGCCGCGGCCGGCGCCACCCGGCGGGCCCTGGCGCGCGGCCGTCTAGTCGTCAACTGGCGAACGACGACGATCAGCAGGAAGGAAATGATCAGCAGCAGGAAGGCGACCATCACCAGCGCGCTGCGTTGCGACGGAAGCGATGCCTCGGGCAATTGCGTGACGATGGCCGAGGGCATCGTGCTGGCGCCGGTGACGAGACTGGTCGGCACGCTCTGGGTGATGTTGCCTATCACCATCTGGACCGCCATGGTTTCGCCCACAGCACGGCCAATACCGAGAATCAGCGCCGTCAACAGGCCCGACCCGGACGCGCGCAGGAGCACCTTTGAAATGGTCTGCCAGCGCGTGGCGCCAAGAGCGGTTGCACCCTCGCGCAGGGTCTCCGGTACGGAGCTCAGGGCGTCCGACGCAATGCTGATGATCGTGGGCTGCACCATGAATACCAGGACGATCGCGGCCGGCAGAATGCCCTTGCCGAGGGGCGCATCGAAGGTTTCGCGCACCCATGGGACGATCGCCACGAGCGCAATCAAGCCGTAGATCACCGAAGGCAGGGCGGCAAACATCTGCACGGTGACGCGGAGTGTTTGTTTGACCGAGTCCGGTGCGATCTCGGTCATGTAAATCGCGGAACCGATGGCGATCGGAGTGCTGATGATCATGCTGATCAGCACCGTCATGAGCGACCCGTACAGCAGCGGGATGACGCCGAACTGGCCGGTGTTGGTATTCCAGGTGGTGCCGAAGAAGAAGTCCGCCGGGCTGGTGTAACGAAAAGTGCCCAGACCCTGCACGCCGAGAAACCCGAACAGCGCGACGATGGCCAGCACGATCAGAGCGGCGCACGTGAAGAAGATCGACTCCGCCCGAATGATGCGCTGAGTTGTGCTCATGGCTCCGCCGGTCTGGCCGGTGCTAGTTGCCAGTCGGGTTGCCGATCTTGGGGCTGGCGGGCGGGATGAACCCGAGATTGTCCCAGATCGGATCCTTTTCGAATTCGGGGCTCAACAAATAGTTGAGAAATGCGGTCTGAAGCGGGTTGGCGGCGGCCCTGGTGATGCCCAGGCCGGGTCCGCCAATCGGCCACTTGCCGGAAGCCACCGTGTCTCTGGTCGGCATCAGCGTGTTGCCGTTGTCCTGGATGCCCATGGTGGTAATGCCAGGGCCGCCGAGAAACGCCAGTCCGAGATAAGAAACCGCGCCCGGAGTCTGCCCGACGGTGTTCGCCACGGTCTGGCTGTTATCTTCTTCAGATGCGCCGACCGCGAATTTCGTGTCGTCACCGTCAAAGAGATAGTTGGCCATGCTCTGGCGGGTCCCCGAGCCCTTCAGGCGATTGACCAGCACGACCTGCTGGTTGTCACCAGCAACTTGCGACCAGTTGGTGATCGAACCGCTGAAGATCCCCTGCATCTGGTCTCTGGTCAGAGCCTTTGCGCTGCCGGGACCCTTGGGATTCGCCGCAACGGCAAACGCCTCGATGGCGACCGCGGTGGAAATCGCATCCGAGCAATTCAGGCTCGACTTCTCCTGATCGGTCAACGGTACATCGCTCATGCCGATGTCGAGGCTGCCATTGCACGCACCGGTCCGCCCGGCGCCGGATCCGCCCGCGGACACGGTGATCTGCACGTCCTTGTTGGCCGTCTGAAAGTTCTTGGCGGCCTGGTCGATCAACGGCTGCAGGGCAGACGAGCCTGCGATCGTCAATTTGCCGCTCAGCGAGCCACTGGCTGCCGGCGGGGCACTCGTTGGATTCGCGGTGCTCGTGCTCGAAGGTGAGGAGCACGCGGCCAGCAATGCGCCGACGACGAGTCCAGTGAGAAGAACACCGCGGGGCTTCACGCTCAAAATCGGGGGCCTCCGAACCACCCGGATTATGCCGTCTCGGAGTGTGCCGGCTGGCTACGCGGCCTGTAAACTCTACGTTAACCGCATCTGAACAGATTGCGAACGCGCGTCACTCGAGGCCGTGGCGCACGTATTTCGCGTCCACGTGATCTTCCCAGAAGGCGCGAAAAGACTTGCGATACTTGGGCAGTTGTTGTCGTCCGCGCCAGGTGGATCGGTCCGCGAACTGTTTGATGGCCGCGGATGGCGCGAAGTAATCGACCGCGTTGTCCACCGAGAGCACGAAAGGCGGAAAGCCGGCGTAGAGATTGATCCAGCTGGCGATCAGCGATCCCGTGCGATGGTTGCCTTCAATGAAGAGCTGGGGCTGGCCGACGATGCTGACGTACGTTTCCGCGGCGAGCTTGCACGGGTGATCGCCCTGGTCGGCGTGCTTCCAGTACCACGCGGCGATCGGCTCGATATGGTCGTTGAACTTCTCGACATTCGACTCGATTGCCGAGGCGAATTCGGCCATCAACGCCGCGTCGGTGCCGTAGTGGACGCGGTCGTTGAGGACCAGCATATGGTCGAAGCAGGCCGGCGAAAACGGGGCGATCTCGCTGGCCAACAGCTCATCCAGGTAGGCGTAGGCGCTGAGCATATTGCCGCGCAAAACCGCCGTGAACGGGTCCTTGCGGCCGATGCGCAATTGCTGGAGCCGCGCGTCAATGCGCGGCCAGGCGCGCTCCACTTCCAGCAATGCGCCGTCGATTTCGCACAGGTCCAGTCGGCAGGTCGCCGTCACGCGGACAGGCTCCACTATTGGAGGTCCGGCGTCAACATTTTTGGGTTATTGTGCGGTGACGGCCGCGGCGATCAGGTTGGCGTACACCGTGGCGCCGGTTGGCCGCAGGTGCATGCCGTCGCTCCAGAAGAGGTCGACGCGGCCGGCGCTGGCGGAATGCCAGTCCACCAGCACGGCGTTGGGCCAACGTTGCACGCCGCTGGCGATGACGTTGTTGTTGGCTGCCTCCCAGGGGCGCGGCACGGTCAGGTTGACGATCACGACGCGCTGTACGTCTGAGAGGACGTTCATCAGCGCATCGAACTGAGCCGCGCTGAAGGTGCCGTTGTTGCCCAGCTGGACGATGACCACGTCGCCGAGGGACCCGGCCGCGGCGTGCGCCTGCAGGACGGCGATGCCGTTTGACACCTGGCGACCGACGGTGGCGTCGATTTCGAGTGGGCCGAGGGCGTCGTGCAGCGGGCCGGCGGCGCCGAGCATGACCGAATCGCCGATGGCGGTGATGCGGCCGACGGTGCTCGGGGGCGTGTTGGCGAGCGCGGCGGCCGGCGGTGCGGCGGCGGCGGGCGGTGCGGCGGCCTCGTCCGGTGCCGCGGACTGGTTGGTATTCGCGTCGACGTCGGTGCCGCTGGCGCTGTCAAGTGTCGCCGCGCCGGCAATGGACGTCGCGGCGTCGGTCGAGGCGCCTGGCGCAGCGTCGGTCGAGATCGTCGGTGACGCGGTGGTCGTGGACGTCGGCGCGTTGGTCGAGGTGGTGGTCGCTGGCGACGCCGGCGGCGCCGATTGCGAAACTACTGGTGGTGGCGCCGTCGCAGCCATCTGCCACGTGTCGATGGACTCGGTCGCCAGGTAGGCCGGTCGTTCCGCCGGCCGCGCGGCCGCCACCGAGGTGCCCAGCACCGTGCCGCCGATCAGCAGCGCGGCGATCGCACCCGCCCAACCGACCCGCAGCCGACGGCGTTGACCCTCGCGGATCGCTCGCCAGGTGCGGCCCAGCGCGCCGCTGCGCACCGGGCGCTCCACCAGACGGTACGACAGCTCCGCGAGGCAGCCGGTCGCCAGCAGACGCATCGCCAGCAGCGGCCATCCATCCAGCGGCACGTCCAACTGCGGCCGGGTGAGCGCGAACACCGGCCAGTGCCACAGGTAGATCGCGTACGAACGCAGGCCCAGCCAGCGCAGCGGTCCGCAGCCGAGCACGCCGCTGACCAGCCGGGCGCGTGGCTCGACGCACACCAGGAGCAGCGCGGCGGTGAGCAGGTCGACCACGGCAAAGCCACCTCGGTACAGCAAGGGGTCCGAGTCGGTCAACAACGCGCCGACCAGCACCAGCGCCGCGATGGCCGCCACGCCGAACGCGTTGAGCACCCAGCGGTGAACGACGCGCGCGGTCCGACCGGGCGACCAGACAAAGGCGAGTGCCGCGCCCACCAGTAACCCGCTCGCGCGTGTGTCGGTGCCGTAGTACACCCGCGACGGATCGACGTCCGGCTGGTACACCGCTGCCATCAGCACGGCGCTGGCGACCGCCGCCGCGAGGGCCGCGATCACGAGCACGGACCTCGGACAGCGGCCCAGTCCCAGGACCAGCAGCAGCGGCCAGACCAGATAGAACTGTTCCTCGATCGCCAGCGACCAGGTGTGCTCCAGGAGGGGTGGTCGACCGATCGATTCGAAATACGACAGGTGCTGGAAGATCAGCTGCCAGTTGGCCGCGTAGAACACGACCCCCAGCATCTCGGTGCGCAAGCCCGCGAGCTCGCCGGGCAAGAAGACCGCGGTCACCGTGAGCGTTGCGACCAACACGAGCGCAAGCACGGGCAGCAGCCGTCGCGCGCGTCGCTGCCAGAAACGCGCCAGATCGACGCGCCCGGCCTGCTGCCATTCGGTCAGCAGCAACGAGGTGATCAGGTAGCCGCTGAGGACGAAAAAGACCTCGACGCCGATGAAGCCGCCGGGCAGCAGGGCCGGCATGCCGTGGTACAGCAGCACGCCAAGGATGGCGAGTCCGCGCAGGCCGTCGAGCCCTGGGAGATACCCCAGCCTTCGCGCCATACGCGCGCCGTCGACACGCGAAGGAGAGAAAACGGTCATAGCTTTGCTCCGAACCAGTCGTGAGCCAGCTTGGCAGGTGGGTAGCAGCGCATACAGACACACAACCACTCGTCTACGGCTCGTTTGGTCCTCGTTTCGCCGGCCATACTTGTACGAGCCGCGACCGTCCGCAACGCCTGCACCGCAGCGTCGTTTGTACGCGCGAGGTCCACGTCAGGTCCAGTAGCGGCACGCCGGGATGGCCGATCCGGCTGACCGAGGTGGCACAGGCTCTGCTTTCTACGTCGGCCATGAACTCGCTGAAAGCCAGGCTGGAGGCCCTTCAGCGCTCACGCGCTGGCCTTTTCGTCAAGAAGGTGCTCGACGATCAGACTCCGAACCTGGGCGCGTTGCTTGCGTGGGGCACGCTGAGCACGATGTTGCCTCTGCTGCTCGGCATGCTGAGCATCGCCGGCCTCGTCCTGCGCGATCAGCAGCGCCTGGACCAGGTGTACAACGGGATCGGGGCGGCGCTGCCTTCGTCGGCCGCGGGCCCGGTGACCGACGTCCTCAACAGCATGCGCCAGGGCTCGGCCGCGCCCGCCGGGATAATCGCGATCGTCCTGTTGCTGGTCAGCGGTTCGAGCTTCTTTTCCAACATGGCCTCGGTGTTCGACCATGCCTACCACGTCGAGGGACGCAACGTGATCGTGGAGCGGCTCATTGCGCTCGGAATGCTGGCCTTGACCGCCGCGCTACTGGTGCTCTCCACGCTGGCCGCGGGACTGAGTAGTCTCGTCTCAAACGTGCCGGGCGTCCTGCCGGTGGGCCCGCTGCTGGGGCAGATCGTGGGCTGGTCGGTGGCGATCGTCAGCGCGTTCGTCCTGTTCCTGCTGATCTACCGCATCCTGCCGAATGCGCAGCAGACGTGGCGCGCGGTCATTCCCGGGGCGCTCGCCGCACTGGTGCTGGTGCTGCTGCTGTCGCAGCTCTTCCCGCTGTACGTGGCGCTGTTTCCGCCCAACCACGCCTACGCGGTGTTCGGCGTGTTCCTCGTTTTGACGTTCTATCTGTACCTGCTGGGCATCGTGCTGGTGCTGGGGGCGGAGTTGAACGCGTTTCTCGAGCAGCCAACTCGCTCGGTGGCGCTGGCCGAAGCGACGGCCTCGGCGCAACGGGGGCGCGCCGCGTACGACCAGGAGACTGGCGAGGTGCGAGCCGAGGCCTCGGGCAACGCGCCGGCGATGCGCGGCGGCGGACCGCTGGGTGCGCCTTCACGTTCGGCCAGCGAGCAATTCGCGGCCGAGCAACAGCCCGGTGAGCACGATGAGCGCGGTAAACGCGGTGAGCGCACCGACGCCAGCGACGCGGAAAGCGAACAGCGCCGGCCGCAGGTCAGCCTGGCGGGTCGAATGGTTGGCTTCGCGGGGCTGGTGGTCGCGGCGCTGCTGCTGCGCGGCGGCGTAGACAAAGGGGGTCGCGAGCACGCGGCCGCCTGACGCGTGGCGGCCATACACCTGCGCTAGCCCTCTGACGAACGCAGGTTCAATGATTCCACCTTACGGTGGAGCCCTCTTCGAGCGCGGATGGCCTCGGGCGGGTGCTGCTCGAGGCCGACCGTCAGGGTCTTGTCAGGTTAAAGTCTCGTCCGAATATCCCACAGCTCGGGGAAGGCCTTGACCTCGAGGGCCTCGCGCAGGTACGGCACGCCGCGCGTGCCGCCGGTGCCCTCGCGTTGGCCGATCGTTCGCTCCGCGATTTCCACGTGGGCCGCCGACAGCTGCCAGAACAGGTCGGAGATGTCGACCAGCGCTTCGGCCAGCCGGTACAGCACACCCGCTCGGAACGGCTCGCGGTATACGTCGAGCATGCTCAAGCCGCTGTCCCGCGCGGCCGATTCCAGCAGCGCGTAGAGCTGGCTGCGAGGCTCTCCGCGCAGTCCAAGTGCCTTCTGCACCTGCCGCCACTGGTCGGACTCCGAGCCGCTGGCGGTGCCCAGGTACGGACGGAACGCCAGGAAGGTTCCGGGCGACAGGTGGTCGAACAACGTCATCTGCTGGTACAGGAGGCGGTGGATGGAGGCGACGCGCTGGAGGTGGTCCAGGGCGCGCTCCGGGTCGCGCGGCTGTGCCGACAGCGCTTCGCACGCGCAGTCGAGATCGGTGAGGACCTGCTTGAACCACAGCTCGAATGCCTGATGGACGACGATAAAAAACTGCTCGGCGGCGTGAACCGAAGGGCCGAGCGTCGCCGGGCCCAGCGGCGCCTGGGCCTCCAGGATCTTGTCCAGCTGGAGGTACGTGGGATAGGTGACGACCGGAGGATGTGTCATGTGACCGACTCCAGGCCGGCTCCGAATTGCAAATGTGCGCCGGTGGCCACGATCTCGCGGAGCGCGACGACCGTTTGCCACACCTCGGCGTACGTGGTGTACAGCGCCACCGGCGCCAGGCGGATCACGTTCGGCGGACGGAAGTCCGGCACCACGCCGAGCGCGCGCAGCGCGCGGCTGATGCGGATCGCCTCCGCGTGCTCGAGAGCGACGTGCCCGCCCCGACGTGCGGGTTCTCGAGGTGTGCCGACGGCGAAATCCAGCGGCGCCAGCAGGTCGTCCGCCAGAAACATCAAATAGCCGGTCAGGTCCAGCGATTTCTGGCGCAGCGCCTCCAGGCCGGCCTCGCCGATCACCCGTAGCGAGCCGTACAACGCCGCGGCGCCCAGCACGGACGGCGTACTGATCTGCCAGGCGCCGGCCGAGGCGGCCGGAGTGAACGCGTGCGACATTTCGAACTGCCGCGCCTTGTCGCACCCCCACCAGCCTGCCAGCCCCGGCGCGGCGCCGAAGCGGTCGCGGTGGACGTACAGTGCTCCGACGGCGCCGGGGCCGGCGTTCAGGTATTTGTACGTACACCACACGCCGAAGTCGACGCTCCAGTCGTGCAGGTGGTGCGGCACGCTGCCGGCCGAGTGCGCCAGGTCGAAGCCAGCGAGGATGCCGCGGGCGTGTGCTTCTCGGGTGAGGCGTTCCAGGTCCAGCAGCTGACCGCTGCGATACAGTACGCTGGGCAGCCACACCAGGGCGACCTCGTCGGTCATCGCCGCGACAACGTCGGCCTCGTCGATGGTTCGTCCATCGCGGCTGCGCACGAGCACCAGGTGCTCCGCCGGGTCGAGGCCGTGCAGTTGCAGCTGACTTTGCAGCGCGTAAATGTCGGACGGAAAATCGAGCTCGTCCGCCACGATTCTGGTGCGGCGGCCGGCCGGCCGATAGAACGTCGCCAGCAACTGGTGGAGGTTGGTGGTGATCCCGCCGGTGGTTACCACCTCCTCGGGTTCGGCCCCCACCAGGTCCGCCTGGAGCGCGCCCAGCTCTTCACCAATCCAGAACCAGGGCCGCTCGTCGGCGGTCCAGCCCTCGATGGCGTGCGCCTTCCAGTCCGCCAGGGCGGCCAGCACGCTCGCCTCCGCTTCTCGCGAGAGGGGCCCCAGGGAATTACCGTCCATGTAGATGCGGTCTGGCGGCAGGTAGAAGCGGTCGCGGAATCCGCGCAGCGCGTCGTTCGCGTCGCGCTCGCGCGCATAAGCCTCATCTGATCGATAAGGGGTGTCTTCCGATGCGGATGGACTCACCACCGACATGCGTGTCACTGATACTCGGCTGATCCTGTCGATGGTAGGCGAGACGCGGACAACCCGCCAGTGGAAGGTTCGGCGGCGCTCGTCGTGACGTACCCCAGGGCCAGGTCATCGATGCGGCCGATCAGCGCGAAGTAGATCCACTTCGCTTTCTCGCCTTCCCAGTCCTCGGGCAGGACGTCCGTCGGCAGGCCGGGGTCAAGGAACGGCAGCCTGCGCCAGTCGGCGATGAGTTGGATATAGTTCTGAAAGGCCGCTCGCGGCGAGATGTCCGCGGCGGCGTTGGACCACTCCTGGAGCACTGGTTCCCAACGCGCGACGAAGCCGCTGTACATGCGCCCCAGGCCGGGCAAGTCCCAGCACTTGCGCGTGAGACGACGGGACGCCTCGACGCCGCCATAGGAGACGTCGAAGCGCTCGGTGTACTCGAGCAGACCCGCCCGGGCGAGCGCGGCCTCGACTTCTGGCCGCAATCGGCGGGGCGCGATCCAGGCCGCGGAAGCGATCGTCCCGAAACCCAGCCAGCTGAGCTGGCTCCGCAGCAAGTGGCGCTTGTCGCGCTGCGACTCGGGCACCGAGAAGATGACCAGCACCCAGCCGTCCGCCAGACTCGCGGGCTCCCGAGCGGTCAAGATGCGGCGGTCGCCCTCCTCGAGGATCTGCCACGCCTTTGGCGTAAGCGCATAGCCGGCCACCCCACCGCGATGGCTGGAGGCGAGCAGTCCGCTGCTCTTCATCCGCGTCACCGCGGCCCGCACCGCCGTCGGTTCCACGCCCAAGTTGGCCATCAGGTCCAGCAGCGCCGAGACTCGCAGCCAGCCCCCAAGGCGTCGGACGAAGCCGCCGTAGATGTACAGGATCTGGGATCTGGGCCGCGCGACAATCAATCAATCGCCCTGGAAGACCGGCTGCTGGCGGGGCGAGGCCGCAAAGGCCTCGTACGCGCGGCGGAAATCGCCGGTTTGCATGCAGATCGCCTGGGTCTGCGCTTCGGCCTCGATCGCCTCGTCGACGGGCAAGCTCCACTCCTGGTGGAGCATGCGCTTGGTCATGGCGTGGGCGAAGGTCGGCCCGTGCGCAATCGACGCCGCCAACTCGCGTGCCTCTGAATGCAGCGATGCTGGTTCGACGATTCGGTTGAAGAAGCCCCAGCGCTCCGCTTCGTCGGCGGGCAGCGTTCGACCCGTGTAGAGCAGCTCGGACGCCCGCCCCTGACCGACGATGCGCGGCAGCAGCGCACATGCGCCCATATCCGCGCCGGAGAGTCCCACACGCACGAACAGGAACGCGACCCTCGCGCGCGGCGTGCCCAGCCGCATGTCCGACCCCATCGCCAGAATGGCGCCGGCCCCCGCGCAGACTCCGTCGACGGCCGCGACGATTGGCTGCGGGCAGTGGCGCATCGCCTTCAGCACGTCGCCCGTCATGCGCGTGAAGCGCAGCCTGGCCGCCACGTCCATGCGCACCAGCGGACCAATGATGTCGTGGACGTCGCCGCCGGAGCAGAAATCGTCGCCAGCACCGGTGAGCACGACGGCTTTGACGTCGTCCACGTCCACCAGCGCCCGAAACAGGTCGCGCAGCTCGGCGTAGCTCTCGAAAGTGAGCGGATTCTTGCGCTCCGGGTGCTCGTGCAGGGTGATGGTCGCAACGCGGTCGCGCACTGCCAGCTGCACGTGTCGGGCGGGAGCCAGGTCGCTCGAGCGCATTACACCTCACCGCCCGCGATCGAGATTGCCTGGCCGGTGATGCTCGCCGACGTTGGCAGACACAGCCAGCCGACCGTAGCGGCCACCTCTTCGGGCTGAATCAGTCGCGCTTGCGGGTTCGTGCGTGTCAGCTCGGCACGCGCGTCCGCCTCACTCCGGCCTGTCTTCGACACGATATTCTCGACCGCCCGCTCCACCATGTCGGTTTGCGTATAGCCGGGGCACACGGCGTTGACGGTGATTCCCGTGCGTGCCAGCTCCAGGGCGAGCGAGCGAGTCAGTCCCAGCACGGCGTGCTTCGAGGCGGCATACGCCGCGATGTACGCGTAGCCGCGCAGCGCCGCGACGCTGGCGACGTTGACGACGCGTCCCCAGCCGGCGGCGGTCATCCCGTCGATCACCTGCCGCGTGCACAGGAAGGTGCCGGTGGCGTTGACGTCGAGCATGTGACGCCAGTGTTCGAGGTCCATGCGCTTGAACGGTGCGCTGCCGGCGATACCGGCGTTGTTGACCAGCAGCAGCGCTGGCCCGAGCGCGTCGGTAGCCGCCTCGAAGGCGCCTCTCACCGTGGTTTCGTCAGTTACGTCCACGAATCGGGCGCAGGCGCGCACCGCGCAGGTAGTGCGAACCTGGGTCGCAACGGACTCCAGCGCCTCCCGCGTGCGGCCCATGAGCGTCAGGTCCGCACCAAGACGAGCCAATTCCAGCGCGATTGCGGCGCCGATGCCGCGGCCGCCGCCAGTTATCACCGCGTGTCGCCCATGTAGCGGCCGCCGTGTGTCGGCGCCCAAAGTCATGCCCCGTCCTCCGGCACCACGGCGGTGGCCTCGATTTCGACCAGCGCGCGGTCTTCGAGCAGGCTTGCCACCTGCACCAGCGTCATCGCCGGGTAATTCGAGCCGATCACCTCGCGGTACACTCGCCCGATCTCCGACCGCGACACTCGATACGTCTCGCGGTCCACCACATACCAGGTCAGGCGCACCAGGTGGCGCGGCTCCGCGCCGCCGGCGCGCAATACGGCGACGACGTTCTCCAGCGCTTGACGCACTTGCGGCAGCAGACCGTCGGCGAACACGCTCGCGGTGTTCCAGCCCACCTGGCCGGCCACGAAGATCAGGCGGCCGCGCGCCGCCACGCCGTTGGCGTAGCCAACCGGGCGCGGCCAGCCCTCGGGGAGCAGAACCTCAGTCATGGCAGGCCGTGTCGGCCTGGTCGAGCCAAAACTCCAGGGCAGCCAGGATCTCGCCATTCAGCGAGCGGTAGTGCTGGCGCGCCAGACGCGTCAGTCGCTCCTGCAAGTCGTCGTAGCGACCCCGCACGTCCTCTTCAAAACGGACATTCAACGGTTTCGGAACCCGGCGGCGGTCTGCGCGCGCACGCGGCTGGACCGTCGCGTACTGGGGCGGCCAGCGCAGGGCGTAATACTCCTGGGACTCGGCCGCGT
>JAFAOS010000192.1 GCA_019247515.1 Chloroflexota bacterium
ACTCTTCCACTTGACCCACACCCCCTGCTGGACGCCCTGCGTCGCCAGCGGCTCGGAGCAACCGAAGACGTCGGCGCCCTTGCTCTGCGCCAGTTGAACGATCTCGGGCAGCGTGCGGGCGCGGTACTGGACGTTGACCGTCTGACCATTGACCAGGCCCGCCTGACGGATCGCCAGCTCGACCAGCACCGAGATGCCCGAGCCGAGGATCGCGCCTTCGATGGTCTTGTTACGGAGGCTGCTCAGGTCGGTGTACTGGCTTGCGGTGTCCGGGAGAACGGCGAGCCAGACCTGGTCCAGACGGCCCGTCTTTTCGGTGCCTTCGGGCCCAATCACCTTGACGTCGAAGCCCTGGGTCAGCTGGTTGTAGAGCGCCGCGGAGGGCGTGACGGGAATAACGTCCAGGTCGCCGCGGGCGAGTCTTGGGAGCTGCTGGACGGAGGAGCCGTTGTTCTGCTCGACTTGCAGGTCGATGTTGGCTTTGTCGAAGTAGCCCTTGTCGATGGCGAGCTCGATGGGGAGGTTGGTGATGCCCTGGGGGTTGAGCACGAGGCGGACGGTGGCGCGCTGGGCGAGGGGTTGTGGCGCCGGGCCGGGGTCGGTTGGCGAGAGGGCTGGCCCCGCGGCGGGGCTGGCTGCCGGGCTGGCCCCAGGCGAGGTCGACACGCCTGGCGACGGCGAGGCCACCGGCGAAGCGACGCCCACTGCGGCGGCTGGTGAGGGCTGGGTGGCCGGCGCGGTCGTCGGCGGTGGCGCGGCGGCGGGTGCGCTCGTGGGCGCGGCTGGGGCGGGCGAGCTACACGCGGCGGCGAGCAGGCCAATCGCACTTGCGCTCAGCGAACGTAAGACGCCACGTCGATCCACCCCTACGTGCGCTCAACCCACGGCAGCGCCCGGCGCTCCGCCTGATCCAGCAGGATGAACAACAGGTAGGCGATGACGCCGGTGGTAACCAGCCCCACCATGGACTGGCCGAGCGACAGAATCTGCCAGGAGTGCCAGATCAGGTATCCCAGGCCGTTGTTGGTCATCAGGAACTCGACCGCGACCACGCCCAGCAGCGCCAGACCGAGTGAGACACGGAAAGCGCTGAAGATGATCGGCAGCGCCGCGGGCAGCACCACTTTCAGGTACAGGTCGCGGGTGTTGACCTTGAAGCTGCGCGCAACCTTCAAATAGATCGGCTCGACGTTGCCGACAGCGGCGGCGGTCGCGATCAGCATGGTGAAGAACGGGCCGAGGGCGATCATGATGATGTTCGACGTTTCGTTCAGCCCGACGATCAGCAGGACCAGTGGAAACAGCGCCACGCGCGGCAGACCGTAGGTCGCGGACACCAGCGGGTTGATGACCGCGCGGGGCGTGCGGAACAGGCCGATGGTCAGTCCGATCAGCAGACCAGGGATCGTGCCGACGATGCTGCCGACAAACAGCCGTGCGAGTGTCACTCCCGTGTCGGTGGCCAACTGCCCGCTCACCAGCATCGTGGCCATCAACTGGACCACCGCCGACGGGCGTGAGAAGATGCGCGGATCGAGCACGCCAGTGCGCGACAGGATCTCCCAGATGACCAGGAGCGCGACTGGCGAAACGACCGCGAACACGCGCTCACGCGTCAGCGACGGAAATCTCAAGCCGTGCGGCCGAGGCCGCGGCAGTGTCATCGTCGACTGGCTCATTGCGGGGTACCTCCCATGTCCTCACCTCGCGCCGCGAGGACCTCCTCACGCAGATGCTCCCACACCTGGGCGTGCAAGCGAAGATATTCGGGATTGCTCGGCATCTCCAGGACGTCGCGCGGCCGCTCCAGGCTGATTGGCACCACGGCCTTGATCCGCCCGGGCCGCGCGGTCATGACGACCACCCGGTCCGCGAGTCGGACAGCCTCCTCAAGACTGTGGGTGATGAACAGCACCGTCTTGCGCGTGCCTTCCCACACGTGCAGCAACTCCTCCTGGAGCAGCAGCTTGGTCTGCTCGTCGAGCGACGCGAACGGCTCGTCCATGAGCAGCATCTCCGGGTCGTTGGCAAACGCGCGGGCCAGGTTAACCCGCTGGCGCATGCCCCCGGAGAGCTCGCGCGGGTAGGCGCGTTCGAAGTGGGCGAGCCCCATCTTGGCCAGCATCTCGTGCGCGACGCGCTGGCGATCGGCGCGGCCGACGCCGCGTGCCGCCAGACCAAACGCGGCGTTGTCCAGCACCGACATCCAGGGAAAGACGCCCTGCTCCTGAAAGACGATTGAAACCTGCGGGCGACCGCCAGTCGGCGGCGCGATGCGCAGCGTGCCACGTGTGGCGGTTTCAAGGCCACCGAGGATGTTCAGCAGGGTTGTCTTGCCACAGCCACTCGGCCCGACGACGCACACGAACTCGCCCCGACCGATGTCCAGGTCCACGTTGTCGAGCGCGAGCACCTCATGGCGGCGCCCCTGGAACAGCTTCGACAGCCCGCGGATCTCGACCATCGGACTGGCCATTGGCTCCGCGGTCGAAGCGTCGACTTCATTCGGGGCGGAGGTCGAACCCATCATTGGTGGGAGGATACCGAGGCTGCCCGCAGGCGTGGCATCACCTCTTCGGCGAACAACGTCAGATTCTTGACCGTCTTCCAGTGGGGCAGGTCGCCGAAGCGCAGCGAGCAGATGATGCGGTTCGAGCCCATTTCCTCGATCCACCGCTCGAGCGTGCAGGCTACGGTCTCGGGCGAGCCGCACAGAAACCGGCCGCTGGCAACGGTGTCCGGCCAGGAGACGCGCGCGTGCAGGTTGGGGGCCGCGCTTCGCCGACGGAACTCCTCCAGGGTGACGTAGCCGGGTGGCGCCGTGTACCGCCGCGTGGTGCGCGTGTACAGGTAATTGGCATGCTCGAGGTGGGGTCGAGCCTCGGCTTCGGCCTTCTCGTCCGTCTCGGCGACATACGGCTGGATGGCATACATGATCTTGTCAGGGGTGACCGCGTGGCCGTGCTCCCGCGCCGTGCGACGGTAGCGCTCGAACGCCTGCAACTGGACGGGCCGCGGCAGCAAGACGACCGAATAGCCGAACCCGCGAGAGGCGGCGAATTCGAGTGTTTCCGAGCTGCCGCTACCCACGATGTAGATCGGCGGGTGCGGCTGCTGGTAGGGGCGCGGCCACACGTTGAGATAGCGGTAGTTGAAGAACTCGCCCGCGTGCTGCAGTGGTCCGGGCTCCGTCCAGGCTTTGACCAGCACGTCGACCGCCTCTCGGAAGCGAGCCCGGGCGGTGGCCGGATTGATCTGTCCCGCGTTAGCCCAGTACTCCATGCCGGTGCCCAGTGGAAACGAGCACACCAGCCGACCGCCCGAGAGAACGTCGAGCATCGCGTACTCTTCGGCCAGCCGGTTCGGGAATTCGAGATTGATGGGCGTGCCCGCCACGTACAGGCGAATGCGACTGGTGCGGGCGATGACCGCCGAAGCGGTGACGCTGCACGAGGAGTTCATGCTGTGCGTGGTGGAATGGTGCTCGGTGAGCATGACGCCGTCGTAGCCAAGCTGGTCGGCAAGGACGACCTCGTCGAGGTACTGCTGCCACAGTGCCCGACCGCGCTCGGGGTCGTACATCGTGTTGGGGAAGTCGACCCAGGTGGAGGCGTACTCCGCGTGATTGTCGGGCAGCGCGGTGTATGGCATCGAGTGCATGAAGATGAACTGCAAGTCGGCGGGCAGGCTCATAACGGACTCAGTGCTCCGAAGCGGTCAGGATATGGCCCCATCGATGAACACGTGCTGGATGCGCAGCCGCTGACCGTCGGCCAGATCGCGCACGACATCGCTGCCTGAGGTGGTGCTCGCGAGCAACAGGTCGGCCGGTGCCCCGACACGGATCACCCCGCCGCGTTGGGCGTAGGCGCGGGCGGCGTTGCCGGACGCCAGCGCGATCGCCCGACACGGGTCGAGATTGCCGAAACCAACGAGCAGTTCAATCATGCTCGGGATCGCATCTGGGCGCACGCCAACGCGGTCCGGTTGGGCGCTACCAAGTGTCAAGCGGTCCAGCGGAAAACGCGTGGCGATCTCGACGGCGCGCTTCAAGCTGCCCGTGGCGCTCAGGACGAGCATCGGATTCGACCGATTGAGAAATCGTCCGACCTCCGTGTCATCCAAACCTGGGTGTGTCCGCGTTCCGTTGACCGACAGAATCACGTCGGCGCTCACGCCTTCAGCCACTGGCGCCTCGGCCACGATCCTGAAGCCCTTCGCCCCGGCGAGCTGGGCCAGCTCCGGCGCCCCGGGGACCTCGTCGAGGAACGACAGGCAGGTGACCCCCGCGCTGGCGGCTTCGGACAGGTCGTCGGCCGTCAGCCTAGCCGCCGCGATCAGCGTTCCCGCCAGCATCTTGAGCCCGAGCGGCCGCTCGACGGCCCACGAGCGCGTCGACAGGATCGCCAGCTGCGTGCCGCCCAGCGCGTCGCGCGGGCGACCGGGCAGGTGCGCGGCGCCAACCGACACCGCGCTGGTGACGCCGCAGCGCACGCTGGCTTCGAGATAGCCGCGCGACTCGGACAGCGGCGCGTAGTCGCCAAAAAACGCGTAGTGGTGCGCGTCCCAGAAGCCAGGGCACACCAGGCCGCCACCGGCGTCGAGGTGCTCGTCGACGTGAGGTCGGCCGCCGATCTGGGCGATCGCCGCGTCCTCGATCAGCAGCGAGTCGGCCTGCAGGCGCGGTTCGGCCAGATCGCCGCTGGCCAACAGGCCGATGTTGTCAATGAGGAGTCGGCTCAATGTGCGTCGTCGGCTCCCGCAACGGCCGCCACGACCTCGACTTCCAGCAGCATGTCCTCGAGCATCAGCCCGCCGCGCAGCGATGTACTGGCGACCGGGCGCGGGAAATAGCTCTCGATCACGTCGATCACCTGCCGATACAGGTCGAAGTCCCGCGCGACGATGGTGCGCTTGACGACCAGGTCCATGCGGCTGCCGCCGGCCTCGACGATGGCCTTGACATTTTCCATGGTCTGGCGGGCGTGCTCGCGGGCGTCGACGAGGTAGGCATCCTCGCCGGGCCGCCGACCCGACTGACCCGTCACGAACAGGAGTGGCCCGACCCTGACGGCGTGCGCGGAAGTGGGGCCCCTGGGTGCCGGCGCGCCGGAGGCGGTAATGACCTCTGGGGTCCAGCTCACGCGGGCGTGACCACCTCGTCAACGCTGTCGTCATCCTCTGCGCTATCGGCGAACCACACAACCGAGCGATCGCCGCGCTCGTGGAGGGCTGCGTCGAGTTCCGCGCGGCTGCCGCGCACCAGGAGGTCCAAGTCGTGGCTGACGAGCGCCGACGTGTAAATAGGGACGGCGGTCGGCGCGGTGACAAACCTCGTCCGCACCGGCCTTCCGTTCCACTCCAGCGTTTCACCACGCAGGAGTCCCTGGATGAGCGACGCCCGAAGCAGGAAATCGTCGAGGTTGTCGCCACTGGATTCCAGACCGAGGACGAAGCGGCCCGGGAACATCTCGTCCAGCGACGCGAACCCACACGCGGTCACCGTCGGATGGCGCCTATCGACGTCGGTCACCGCGCCGAGCCGGATGCGGCTGGTCGCCCGCGCGCACGCCGCGAGCGTGGGATAGATGTCGCACGCCGCCAACGGGTCGTCGCTGAACCACAGTGTGTCGAGTCCGTCGCGCTCGGCCGCCCGCGCGCGTTCGACAACCCGCGGCAGCGGCCCGACGGGCAGGACCTGGATGCCGCGGCGAGTCATGGCACGCTAGGCCTACCCTCTCCCAGCGGGAGAGGGGGTTGCTGGAGGCGCGGCATGACGTCGCCCGCGAATGTCTGCATGATGCCCTCGATGGTGATGCCGAAGCCCGACGCGGGCGGATTGATGACGACGTGCGAGATCTCGGGGTACGCGTCCAGGCCGCGACTGACGGTGGCGTACGCCTCGTCGGCGGTGCCGAGTAGCGCGAGCTGTTTCCAGGCCTCGTCAGGGAACAGGTCGGCCCAGGCGCCATGCGCTGCGCCAGCGGTTGCGTGATCCGAAAAGTCGTACGCGGCCCTGGCCCGCTCGAACGTCTCGGCGTCGATGCTGACCCCGAGCTCTTCGAGCGTGCCGCCCCGCAGATGGCGGAAGGTGCCCGCCATGCGCGGACGATAGTGCTCCTTGACCTTCGACCAGTCGGCGTGGATGGAGGTGTGCATCCACCACACGACTTCCATCTCGAGCGGACTCTTGCCCGCCTTGTGCGCACCAGCCTGCAGCAGACCCATCGCCCGCGCCAGCATGCCCTGCCCGGCGCCGGGGTGCATGATCACCCGGTCGGCGATGGCGCACGCCGATTCGAGCGAGCGCGGACCATCCGCCGCGATGTAGACCGGGGCAACTACCGGATGGGCCGGATCGACTCCCGTCAAGCGTGCGGCATGTCCATCGAGGTCGACCGGCTCGCCGCGCAGCAGAGTCTCCACCTGCCGCACGTAGGCCGCAAAGTCTCGGAAGGAAGGCAGTGAGCCCCCGACGCCGAGCACCGCGCTGTCCCCGCGGCCGATGCCCAGCAGGAACCTGCCCGGGGCCAGGCTATCCAGTGTCGCAAACGCGTTGGCAGTCACTGCCGCCTGGCGCGTGTACGACTGGGTCACGCCCGAGCCGATCTTGATGCGGCTCGTCTCCAGCGCGCACAGGGCCATGGTCGTATACAGCTCGCGGCCCGCCAGCTGGGAATCCAGCAGCCACAGCGTGTCGTAACCCAGGTGCTCTGCAAGACGCGCCTGCTCGACGATGTGCGGCAAAGGCTCCCCGGTATAGATGCCCACGCCAAACTGGACGCGTGTCACCACCGCTCATGGTACCGCGAACCCCCACGCGGCCTCGACGAGGGGCATCCGCCTGGCATCGATGGCGCGCGGGTCGCCGTGCATGCGGATCGCGCCGTCGATCATCACCAGACCCGGTACGGCCATGTCGCCGTATGCGACGCAGCCGAGCATGTCGGTGGTGACCGAGCCGTCGATGGGATCCCAGACGACCAGGTCGGCCGGTTGGCCGACTTCGATGCGGCCGCCCGGCAAGCGGAACCCACGCGCCGTGTTGCCCGTGGCCATGCACAGCAACACCTCCGGCGGCATGTCGGTCAGATTCGCCAGCAGCGTCACCGTGCGCAGAACGCCGCCAGGATTGACGCCGCCGGCCGACGGACTGTCGGTGCCGATCACCACCCGGTGCAGCTCACCGCGCTCGCCCACTCGCCGCAAGACGTGCTGGGCAATCCGCATGTTGCCGTGGAACACCAGGTCGAGCACGCAGTTCGTCTCGTCGACGAGCCAATCGACGTCGGCCAGCGGCGGCGGCGTCGGACCACCATTGACGTGGCACGCGACGTCCGGCTGCAGGATTTCGAGCGACGCGCGAATGCTGCGCGTGTCCTGGATCAGCGCCCGGCCCCCGGTGTGAGTCAGCACCAGCATGCCGGCCTGGCGCGCCCATTCGCACATCTGCTGGCATTCGGCCGACGAAGGCAGCGGTCGCAGGAACTTGAGGCGCTGCACGCCGGCCGCCGCCATGCGCCTGAAGTGCTCGGGTTGCAGACCGGTCTCGGCGATCACCGTGCCCGCGTAGCACTTCACTCCCATCGGGCGTTCCTGTTGCCAGGCCGCGGCACTGACGATCGCCAGCGCCTGGGTTCCGACCGCGTCGCGCGCGAGCGCCTGTGGCGATTGCGGCGCGCGGCTATGCGCCTGCACGTTGGGCAGCCGCGCGGAGGGCAGGTATATGCCGGGCTGATGCGCCGGGCCCGCCGACACCAGCGTGGTGGTCCCTGACCGCACGGTCCGCGACACGACGTTGAAGCCCTCCGCCCGCGGCGTGTACTCGCCGAAGTACGGGTGGTGATGCGCGTCCCACAGGCCAGGCGTGAGCGTCGCGCCGCGCACGTCGACGATCGTGTCCGCCTCAGGCTGCGTGCCAATTTCGGTGATCACGCCATCGCGCACGAAGACCGAATCCGCGTGCATGAGTGGCTTCTCGACGTACCCGCTCAGCAGCGTGCCGATGTTGCGGAACAGGACCGAGCTCACGCGACCAGAGTACCCCGCTACAATCCGCACCCACCGTGGGGCCGTACTACACCGCGTCCGAAGATCAGTTTCGCCGCGAAGTGCGCGCCTGGCTGCGCGACAACCTGGATGAAACCGTGCGCGTCGGGCGCAACGAGCCCGAGCCTGGCACCGAGACGCGCTGGATCGCCGCCCAACGCGAATGGGACCGTCGCATGTTTCAAGGCGGTTACGCGGGTCTCGCCTGGCCGAGCGAGTACGGCGGGCGCGGCGCCAGCCTCATCGAGCAGGTGATCTTTGCCGAAGAAGCGGCTCGCGCAGGCGCCCCGTGGCGTCCCTGCAGGCCAGCGCCGTGCGCGACGGCGACATGTGGGTGATCAACGGCCAGAAGATCTGGACCAGCGGCGCGCACTACTCGGACTGGATGCTGCTGCTGGCGCACACCGATCCGAACGCTCCCAAGCACCGCGGGATCTCGGCGTTCTTGCTGGACCTGCGCACCACAGGGGTCGAGGTGCGGCCGATTCGCCAGTTGAGCGGCGCCTCCGGCTTCAACGAGGATTTTCTCACTGACGTGCGCATGCCGGCTGACCACCTATTAGGGCCGCTGAACCGCGGCTGGGAAGTCGCCATGACCGCGCTCGGCCACGAGCGGTCGACGCTCAACGCCGGCGGCCACCTGAACCTGTTGCGCTCCACCGTGGCGCGCGTACGGCCACGCGCGTGCCCTCGGCTACCTGCTGTACGCGTTCTACGAAGCCGTTCGCGAACCATTGCCGCGGGGACGGCGGAGATCCAGAAGAACATCCTCGCCGAACGGGTGCTCGGGCTACCCCGGGCCGACGCGTAGCTCGATGCGGTTCGACTATGACGCGCAACAGCGCCTGCTGCTCGGCACCGCGCGCGACCTGTTCGCCGCGCACACGCCGCTGGCGTGCGTTCGGGCGTGGTATGACCAGCGCCACTTCGAACGCGGCGCCTGGCAGGCGATCGCCGCGCAGGGTTGGACGGCAGCGCTGCTGAGCTCGATGGCGTTCCCGCCCAACGCCTGCCATGTGCTGACCGCCGGGTCAAGCGTGTCGTTTCGATCGGCCCATCGGCTCATTCCAGGCCATCAAGCACAAACTT
>JAFAOS010000291.1 GCA_019247515.1 Chloroflexota bacterium
GAATCGTGAAGATCAACTTGCAACACGTGCGACCTTGACTTCGCTTGGTGCGCGCTCAGGATGCTGGTGCTCACCCGGTTCGGTGGACACGGGATTGATGCGGATCATGCTGCCAGCACCGGGTTGTTAAGACCATGCCGCTGCTCATAGGTGACGGGCGGGATGCTGCCGATCGAGGTGTGCCGTCGGCGGCGGTTGTAGTTATGCGGGTGATCGTGTCAAGGGCGTGGGTCATGACGCCTCTGTCTCAAGGCGGTTGAGGAGGCTGTCGAAGATCTTCTGGCGGCCGACCTGTCCTTTGTGGGCGGCGTCGTCGCGTTGCCGCTCGAGGGTGGGCCGAAACTCGATGGTGGTGATGAAGAAGCTGCAGGATTCGCAGATGGACTCGAAGTGGCAGTCCATTTCAACGGGGCGGGCGCAGTAGCCGTTGCCGAGCATGCGCCGGTGCATCTCGCTGCGCAGCTTGCGCATCTCCGATCCTTCGTCGTCGCCAGGTAGTCGGCGCGGCTGGTCGTAGAGCGCCTCAACCTTCTCGGTGACGGCGAAGTACTGGTCGGCGACGGTGCGGTCGGCGATGCGGGCGTAGATCATCGTCATGGCGAGGGTTTTGTGGCCGAGCAGGGCAGCGATCGCGTCCAGGCTCATCCCTCGGTTGATCGCTTGGGTGGCTAGGGTGTGCCGGAGTTGGTGGGCGGTGACGTGCCCGATCCCGGCCTGGGCGGCGAGACGGCGCAGCGCGGTGGCCACGCGGTGGCTGGTGATCGGCCGGTTGTGCTCGATCAGTAGCCGGTCGGAACGGATGCCGCCGGGCCGATGGTTGTGCACCCAGTCATCGAGAAGCTCTTTGAGCTGTGGGTGCAACGGGATGTAGCGGTCGTTGTGCAGCTTGCCGATCGGGATCCGCAGCCAGTAGGCGGAGCCGATCTGCACGACGGCGTCGACCGTGAGTGCGAGCAGCTCGCCGCGGCGGATTCCGGTGCGGGCGAGCAGTTCGACGATCAACCTGGACAGTGGGTCGGTGTCCGCGCGGGTGGCACGCAGCAGTTTCGCGGCCGCCGCGTCGTCGAGGAAGCGTGGCAGTGGCTTGTCGATGATCGGCAGATCACCGGTGAACATGAGCGGCCGCACGGGTGCGCCGGGGTAGCCCCAGTCGGTGATGCGGTCGAAGAAGCAGTGCAGGTTGATCAGCGTGTTCTTGACGCTGACCCGATTCAGCGGCTTGCCGGTCGCCCGGGTGGGATGGGTGGACAGCCAGATCTTGAACGCCTCGACGTGCTCGCGCTGCAGTTCGGCGCAGCTGCCGATCTCGGGGCGCGTATCGGCGAGCCATGTGCCGAACTGGCGCAGGTCGTGCTCGATGTGTCTGACGGTGTTCGGTCGCAGGCTCAGCGACACCTGCTCGACATAGCGTTGCGCGGTCCGCGCGATGCCAGAGGTGACGGCCGACCAGCCGGTGATCGACACCGGGGTGTGCGTCGCTGGCTTGCGCAACGTGGCGAGCCGGCCGGCGTGGAACAAGGTGAGCTGCAGCCGATGGAAGATCGCGGCAAGGTTCCGGCCGGAGCTGTGCATGCCTCGCTCCCGGTAGGCGGTCAGCAGCGCCGCCCGCGCTGCGGCGAACTCCGCGTCGCCGATCTCCTGCGGTGCCGCGCCGGTCATGGCGGTGATCTTGGCGAGGGTGTTCCACTGCAGCGCGATGTCCCACTCGCGGGTGCCCAGTGCCGCGCTGGCCTCGACAAACCAGGCGTGCGCTGCCGGGCGGAACAGCCGGGCAGCATTGCCCAGATGCAAGTTCCGGGCGCTGATCAGCTCGGCCTCGACCCGCAGCCCACCGATGACCATCAGCCAGGACGCGAACGAGCGAGCTTTGCCGACCACCTCGACCCGCTGCTCGGCGCTCATAGCGGTCCACCCGCCGGCGTGAGTGACGCGGGTCTGGAATGTGCGCGCGGCTTGCGTTGTGGAGCGTCCCGTCCGTCGACCCACCTCGCGCATCGCGGCCAGGTACTGATCGACCAGGCTCGCAGCATGATCGGCAACGACGGCGGGCATCAGCGCTCCACGAGCGCCTGGGCGTCGATCGCTTCCACGGCGCGGCGGTACTCCCCGGCCAGCCAGTCGTTGGCCAGGTGCAGATAAATGCGGGTCGATTCGATCGAGCGGTGCCCGGCCTGAGCCTGGATCGCCTCCAAGGCCATGCCCGCTTCACGCAGCCGGGTGAAGCAGGTGTGCCGCAGTTGATGACAAGTCAGGTGCGCGACGCCCGCCCGTCGCCGGGCGCCAGCGATGATCTCGTCCAGGCCGGCCGGGCTGAGCGGTTGCCCGCGGCGTGCTCCCTTGAGCACCACGAACAGCCGGTCTGTCGCCGACGTGCGCGGTCGTTCCAGCTCGAGGTAGTCCGCCAGCGTGGCGAAGAAGCGCGGCGAGACCGGCACGATCCGCTGATGGGCGCCCTTGCCCTCGGCGATGAACAGCCTCTTCTCACCCGGGTGCACGTCACCCAGCCGCAGCCCGAGCACCTCGCACCGGCGCAGCCCACCCAGCAGCATCGCCTGCACCATCGCCCGATCGCGGTGAGTCCGCAGCGCCGCCAACAACGCGTCAGCCTGGTCAGGATCGATCACACGCGGCAGCGTGCGCGGCGTGCGGATCAGCGGGACGCCGCGCACCGCCCGACCCGGGCTGCGGGTCGCCAACCCACGCGGTACCGGATTCCGTTCGACATCACCACGAACGATCAAGTACTCGAAGAGGCCAGCGACCGATGCCAGCCGTCGTTTGATCGTGCGCGCCGACAGCCCCGCCTCGCCGTCCTCGATGCGGACCACCGCCGCGCCACGACGCGGGCGACGCTGCTGCTTAATGAACGCCAACACGTCGGCGCCGCCCACCCGGGCCGGTTCCTTGCCGACCGCCTCGAAAAAGACCTTCAGGTCGAACGCCGTCGCCAACACCGTGTTCGGACGGGCTCGAGCCGCGACCAGATCGAGGTAATCGTCAAGCAGCCGATTCCCCAAACGCGGCAAGTGACCACCATCCGGTTGAGGCGCTATGGCCAGGCAAGGCAGGAACACGGCGCACCTCCTGGCGACAGCGTCTCGACGCCTCCGCCGACTCCCCAAGCGACACGCCGAGATGACCCGCATATCCAAACAAGGCTTAATGGCATCGGTGGGGACGCCCGTAGAAGGCACTGGCCAGTGAGCTTGGAGATCGAGAGGGGCGCCTGCGGCGCCGTCAGGATGAGGCCTGTGACAGATTCCGGCCGTTGAGCTGAACTTCGAGACTGGCTCGCTCTGGCGGCGCGTCTTTCCGGTCGAGTGTCCGAAAGCTTTGATGCTGGTGCGGTCAGCGCTGGTGGGTGCGAGTCCTCTGTTGTTCTAGGCCACTTGAGCCTTGTTCGAGCGCGGTCGCCGCCAGCGGCGGGAGCAACGGCTCGTGGAATGTCGTGCCGAGAGCACTGTCCATTAGGGCGCCGAGTCCCGCAGCGGTTCGAGTCTGGAGGTAGGCGTTGGTAGCGGTGGCATGCGGCATCGACTGGGCCGAAGGGCATCATGACGTGGCGATCGTGGACGAGGCAGGGGTGGTGATCGTCGCCGAGCGGATCGCAATGACGCGGCCGGGCGTTCCCGTCTCTTGTCGGTCCTTAATGAGCACGACGAACCTGGCGGCGAGCCGTTGAGTGGCGATTGAGACGGGCACTGGCCTGCTGGTGGCGGGTCTGCGTGCGTGCGGGCGGACCGTGTTTGCGATCAATCCGCTGGCGGGGTGTCGCGTTATCGGGACCGGTATCGGACCTCGGCGGTAAGTCTGACCCGTTCGACGCGATGGTGCTGGCCAACGTGCTGCGCACCGATCGGTCGGCGCACCGGCCGCTACCCAACGACACACCGGCCGTTCAGGCGCTGCGAGTGCTGACCCGCGCGCAGCAGGACGCGGTGTGGGAACGCACCGAGCTGACGAACCGGATCCGCTCCCTGCTCAAAGCGTTCTTCCCGACGGCGCTGCACGCGTTCGAGCGCGGCGG
>JAFAOS010000334.1 GCA_019247515.1 Chloroflexota bacterium
CGCCAGGCGCAGCTTCTCGGCCTGGAGGTCGCGCAACCGCTCAAGTGGCGCGGTGTCGAGTTGGCGCGACCAGTAGCGTTGGGCGTCTGGCGTTGCCCAGGTCGGACCCCTGAATCGCTCGAGAGCCGCGATCCATGCGGTCCGAGCCTCCAGCCGTTGCTCCGGCGCCGCCAGCGTTTGAGCTATGCTATGCCGCCTTCCCCGCCGCCACTTGCGTCGTCGACAGTTAACTAACCGGTCGTTTAGTGATCTTCGGGACGGTAGGATATCGCGACGAGGTTGTCAAGATGGCGCGTTCAGCACGGGGTAGTGGACCAGCTCGCCGGCAAGCGATCATCGACGAGGCCATTCGGCTGATGCACGCCAAGGGCTATGCAGCGACGAGCATCCAGGACGTTGCCAACCAGTTCGACTTTACGAAGGCGGCCTTCTATTACTACGTCAAAAACAAAGAGGAGCTGCTGTACGAGGTTCTGCTGCAGACTCTGCAGGAGACCGTCGAACGCATCTCGCAAATCGTCAACCGGCGGCGTCTGAGTCCTGCCGCGAAACTGGACGCCATCGTGCTCTGCTACGTCGAACTCATGGCAGAGCGACCGGCCGTGTTCAGTGTCTATTTTCAGGAACGTGCTCATCTCAGCCCCGAGCATTACCAGGTGGTGACCGAGCTGGAGCAGCGTCTACTCGAGATGATCCAGACGGTGTATCGAAAGGGGCGCCGCAGCGGGCAGCTCCAGGACCTGGATCCAACAGTCGCGGTCTTCGGGCTGCTGGGGGCCTGCTTCTGGGTGTACAAGTGGTTCCGGGCCGATGGTCGGCTGAGCGCAAACGAAATCGCCAGCATGCTGCAGGCACTGCTCGCGAAGGGCTACGCGAGTCGGTGAAACCGAGGTCCGGCCGCGACACCTTGTCGGTTGGCGCCGATCCGCTGCAAGTCGGGCAGCGACAGAGCTGGCCCGGGCAGCTCCGCGGCGGAGGGCCGCAGCGCAACTAGAAACAGGTCGAGATGGCGGTGCGCCAGCTGGAGGTCGAACTGTGATGAATGGCCGTCCGTTGTGTTCCAGATCGGCTAGCACGCGCCTTCTGGATTAAGCCGATGAAAAGATGGTCCGCCTGAGGTGTCGCGCCTATGCCGCCGAAATCGACTTCGTCGTCGATTACCAGGCGTGGGTCGTCGCCAACTTCTCAGGCATTCTCTGTGTCGACGAGGTGTACCAGGGAGACCTGGCGTTGCTCTGGCCGTCGATCCCGCCGCGCCCGATGGTGATCGGCTGGTCGGCTACACCTTGCTGCCAAGGACGAACGAAGTCGACCAAGGTATGGTCAGGACGTTCATCGATCGTCTGCGAACAGCCGGTGTCCATCCTAACGAGGTCATTACGGACGACTCGCGGCTGTACCCAGAAGTACTGAAGGAGATCTGGCCTACGGCAAGCCACCAGCTGTGCCGATTCCACGCCACACGACGGGCGGTCCGCGCCGTCAGCGACGTCGTTAAACAGGTACGCCGCACCCTACCACCCCCACCACCGCCAGTAAGCCGACAGTTCGGCATGTCCACACAATTGCCGTCGACGTCGAACTTCCAGCCGTGGTACACGCAACGCAAGCCGCACTCTTCGTTGCGGCCGAAAAAACAGCGGTGGCTGCGGTGCGGACAGAAGGCATCGAGGATGGCGACGCGGCTGTTGGAATCTTTGAAAGCCAGCAGGTCTTCGCCGAGGAGGCGCAAGCGCACGGGCTCGCAGTCGGGGCCCGGCAGCTCTTCTGAGAGCAGCGCGGGAATCCAGAAGCGGCGGAACAGCCTGCCGACGGGTGTATCCGGGCCAACCTGCGTCAGTAGTTCGTTGTCGTGTCTCGAGAGCATCGTCCGTGGAGCCTCCCGCTCAGAGTATCAGGTGTGGATTGCATGGACGTCATTGAGACGCAACCGTGTTGACTCCGCCCACAATAGTCTCGAAGTTGTCGGCGCGCTAACGAACGCCAACCGCGTACGCCAGTGGCCGACAGTGATCGGGCGTCGGCGCCGCGAGGTTCTCCATACGCGAGGTTCGCGCGTTCCTTCAAGAGAGGTATAGCGCTCACCCACGACGACCTGCACCGGCGGCCCGGTCTGACCGGGCGTGGTGATCTCGGCGAGCGCCAGCAACAAATCGATGCTCGGCGCGCTGCGGGAGCGTGCGCTCGGTCGCCCTACCTACTACCAGGTAAACCTGAAAGCTGAAGCGTTGATGGTGCAACTGGCGCGCTTCGGCTGGTAGCCACAAACTATGGGTCGGGAGAGCCCTGCGGGATGCCCAGCTTCTCCCCGGTACTGGCGCAGCGCCTGCGGATCTTGACGCCGAGCTCGTGCTGGCTTTGGGCGAGGCCGACGCCGCTGTGTTGGGAACCTTGCAGCCCATGTTCAACTCGCTGGCTGGGTGCCGCTCAGCAACTTACTCCCCACCTGCGCGGGGATCGTGCATCACGGCGGAGCGGGCACCACGTTGAGCTCGTTGGCTTTTGGGGTGCCGCAAGTCATCTTCTCGGGACCGCCGACCGCCACATCAATGCCACCGCGGCTGCCGCGTGCGGCGCCGGCTTGTGCACTGACCCCAACCAGTTGGACGGGGATCTGCACAAGCAGGTGCTCCACAATCCGTCTCTTCGTGATGCCGCACGGCAGGTCTGCCAGCAGATGGAGGCAATGCCTTCGCCCGCTGAGATGGTCCCTCGGCTGGTCGCACTCGCAAGCAGCCGCGGATGAGGCGTCGAAGTCGATCGTGCCATAGACGACCAGTGCCCTTCACGGCGCTGTGGCTAACTCTCACAGGTTGCGTCGGCGGACGTAATGACTGAATGCCGCCCGCGACTTCAGCATGGCGGGCGCCCGTCGAGGACCGCGACCGTCGGTCGCGGGTAGTGGTCGAGCAGGTCGACGGCCGCGGGCGTATCCGCCAGTCGAGTCGCCGTCCGGCGACGACGAGTGTCGGCCCTGTACGCCGGGCCCTTGGACAGGGCAGGCTCCCAGCGTTCGCCGATTCGCTGCATTGCGGCCGCGTCGATGAGGGGACAGCCAGCGCGATGAAGGGCTAGTAGCGCGCGAGCATCGCGGGCGTTTGCACGATGAAGTAGCGGAGCGGAGCTTTCGGTTCGGCGTCATCGCGGCCAGCGCCCCTTCTGGTGACGAGTGGGTCGCCAGGGCCACGCCGTACCGAGTCGCTCGGCTATGCCAGCTGGTCGCCCCCGACAGCCTGCGCTGCGCGCGCAGGCTGGCCCTTGAGACGGTGCTCGAATTGCTCGGAGACTCCCGATTGATCGAGTAACGGTTTGTGCGACCCGAGCTGCTCCAGCGCGAGTCATGCGCCAGCCGACGGCGGAGCGCTCGTCTGGGGGTTTGCAAACGCTTGCAGAACGACTACCCTTGGGGTGAGCGGAGGTGTCCCATGCAGACCGTTAGCCGCACGTCCGATCTGGTCGGGCGACGCACTCTCCTTCGGCTCGCAATCGGTGGCGCTGCCAGCCTGGCTACCGCGTCGTTGATCGGCGCATGCAGCGCGCCAGCCAGCCCGGCCGCTTCGCCGACCCAACCACCGCCGGCACCCACTCAGCCACCTGCGGCGCCGACCGCGCCACCGGCCACTGGCCCGACCTCCGCCCCCGCCGCGGTCCCAACCCAGGCCGGCGCGGCGGCGCCGACTGGCGCGGCCAATGCCGACGGCGTCATTCCCTCACCAGGGCCAGACGTTCCCGAGGCGTACCTCAAGCTGCCGCCGGTGTTCCAGAGCGTGAACGCGGTGCCCGGCCGCGGCACGAAGGTGACTGCGGCGTTCATCAGCTACAACCCTCCAGTCCCGCCGCGTGACCAGAACCTGTACTGGCAGGAGCTGGAAAAGCGACTCGGCACCACGTACGAGCCGACCATCATCCCGGCTGACGCCTACCGTGAAAAGATGGCCGCTCTTGTGGCTGGTGGCGACTTGCCGGACCTGACGGGCATTGAGCAGCTCAACGCGCCGGACTTGCTCAAGACCGTCAATCAAGGCGCGTTCACCGACCTGACGCCTTACCTGGATGGCGACGCACTCCAAACGTACCCGAATCTCGCCAAGATTCCGGACTATGGCTGGAAAAACGTGCGCGTCAAGAAGAAGATCTATGGAGTCCCCATCGTTCGTTTCATTCCGGACCGCGCGCTGTACTTCCATGACGATTGGCTTCAGACGTTCGGCGGCGTCAAGCCGAAGAACGCCGATGAGTTTCTCAATCTTATGGTCCGTTTTACGAAGGAGGACCCTGCCGGCCACGGCAAGCCCGATTCGTTTGGACTTGGCGGCTGGGGCGGGTTGTGGTACGCGTTCCCGTTTTTCACGATGATGTTCCGCGTTCCGCACCAGTGGCGCCTGAATGGTGACGGGAGCCTGACGAGCGCGGTCGAGACGCCCGAGTATCGCCAGGCAATCGAGTATATGAAGCGCCTGTACGATGCGGGCGTCTATCACCCGGACTCCGCCTCGATGACGACACAGCAGGCGAAAGACGCCTTTCTGGCTGGCAAATTCGGCGGGTACTGTGACGGCTGGAACGGCGTGCAGATGATGCGCTTCAATTTCCGTCAGATCGATCCCAACAACCCGGCGGCGTCCATCCTGGTGCCGCCCGGCTTCGACGGTGGCGATCCGGCAGTCGAGCGGTCGCAGGGCTTTTTTGGTATGACATGCATTCCAGCGAAAGTGGGCCAGGATCAGGAGCGCACTAAAGAGCTGCTGCGCATCATGGACTATGCGACCGCGCCTTTCGGCAGTGAGGAGTACACGTTCTTGCGTTGGGGCATAGCTGGGGTCCACTACGAGCTGCAGGGTGGCGCTCCGATCCAGAACGATCGGGGACGGACCGAAGTTGGTTCGCTTTCATCCGGGATTGGTCGCCGCAACGACGTGTTCTACTATCCGGATGCGCCGGACGATGCGCGGCTGATGCAGCAGTGGTGTGAAGACCAGGTGAAATACGGCATCAACAATCCCACCTATGGACTGTACTCGCCGACGTCCATCGCCAAGGCCCAGGAGCTGGGGCAGCTCACGCTGGATCGAATGACGGCGATGATCACGGGCCAGGACCAATTGACTAACTTCGATTCCTTCGTGGCGGACTGGCGCAGCCGCGGCGGCGACCAGATGCGCCAGGAGTTCGAACAGGAGCTCAAGAGCTGAGCACTACATCCGTAGCGCAAAATCCGGGCAGCGCCTGGGCGGCGCGCCCAGGTGCGCGGAGCCTCCGTCGCCGCGCCTGGCGCGAGCGCTGGATGTACGCGCTGCTGATTCCCGGGCTTATCTACTTCATCGTGTTCCGCTATCTGCCGTTGCTCGGCAATGTTATTGCCTTTCAGGACTATTCGCCGTTCCTCGGCCTCCAGAGCCCGTTCGTGGGGGTGGTGAACTTCGCGGCGCTGCTCACAGACCCGGACTTCAGCGGCGCACTCACCAACACACTCGAGATCAGCCTCCTCCAGCTCATCTTCTTTTTTCCGGCGCCGATCGTTCTCGCACTCTTGCTCAACAGTCTGATCAATGAACGCGCAAAGCGCGTGATGCAGAGCGTGCTCTATCTGCCGCATTTCATCAGCTGGGTCATCATCATTGCCTTGTGGCAGCAACTCTTCGGTGGGGCCGGCCTCCTCAACCAGTATCTGCGAGAGAATGGCTCGGCCACGATCAACATCATGGGCAATCCTTACTTCTTCAAACCGCTGGTCGTTCTGGAGCTGGTCTGGAAAGAGACCGGTTGGGGGACCATCATCATTCTGGCGGCGCTGCTGCGCATCGACACATCACTGTATGAAGCCGCGGCAATGGACGGCGCCGACGCGTGGCGGCGCCTGGTACACGTCACTCTGCCCGGCCTCAGGGGCGTGATCGTGCTGCTGTTGATTCTGCGCCTGGCGACGACCCTGGATACTGGTTTTGAACAGATCTTCCTTCAGCGCAATGCAGTTGGCCCTGGTGCGGCAGAGGTGCTTGACACGTTGACCTATTTTCGTGGCATTCAGGGTGGCGACTGGGGGTTCAGCGCCGCGGTCGGTCTGGTCAAGGGTGTCTTTGCCGCGTTGCTGGTGTTTGCTGCCAATCGGGTTGCGAAGTCGCTCGGCGAAGAGGGAGCATTCGGATGAGCCCACCTGCTCAGGCGTTGGTCGATGATCGTCCGCGCAGCGGTCGACCGCCATGGATGGAGCAACCGAGTACCGCGGCGCAGATTGCCAGGCTGACGCTCTTCATCGTCCTCGGCGTTGTCATGTTGTTCCCGTTCGTCTACGTGATCGCGGTCAGCTTCTCGAGCTACAAGGACGTGATCGGCGGCGGCTTGATTCTGTTTCCACAACATCCGTCGCTCGAGGCGTATCGCACGATCTTTCGGGGCGGCATCGTCACGCGTGCGCTCCTGGTGAGCGTTGGCCTCACAGTAGTCGGTACGGCGGTCAACATGGTCATGACGGTGACTATGGCGTACGGCCTGACCCGGCCGATCCCGGGCAGTCGATTCGTGCTCGGGCTGGTCCTGTTCACCTTGTTGTTTTCGGCGGGATTGATCCCGAATTATCTGCTGGTCAAGCAGCTGGGGATGCTGAACTCGTACGCGTCGCTGATTTTGCCGGGTGCGATTAGCGCGTTCAATCTCGTGGTCATTCGCCAGTTCTTCATGAACCTGCCGCAGGAGCTACTGGAGTGCGCGCGGATCGACGGCGCCAATGAGCTGTGGATTCTGCTGCGCGTTGTCCTGCCGCTCAGCAAGCCGGTGTTGGCGGTGATTGCGCTCTTTTACGGGGTCGCGCACTGGAACGATTTCTTTGCCGCGACGCTGTATCTGAACGATGCCGACAAGTGGCCGATCCAGCTTGTCCTGCGGCAATACGTGCTACAGGGCAGCAGTCTCGCCGCGTTCATCACGCCGGATCCGAATCAGGCTCCGCCGCCGCCCCAAACCGTGCAGATGGCAGTCGTCGTCGTGGCAACGCTGCCCATTTTAATTGTTTATCCGTTCCTCCAGCGGTACTTCACGCAGGGTGTCCTGTCCGGCGCCATCAAGGGCTAGCTAGTGTCCTGTACCGGAAGTTAGTGTTAATGTGTGGAGGTGATGGTAGGGGATGGCGGAAGTGGGCGGACAAATCGTGGTCGGCCGCTGGCGGAGTTGACGTTGACGGCCGAGGATCGAGTAACTTTGGAGCGCTGGACACTGCG
>JAFAOS010000046.1 GCA_019247515.1 Chloroflexota bacterium
GCGGGTGATGGACCCACGCTTATACATGGACGCCATCGTGCAGGCGCAGAAGGCGCCGAAGATCTAAGTGCACCATCCCGCAAATACCGGGGCCGGTGCTAAGCGGCCACAGTCAATGGGACAGGAGCAGTATCGAGCAGCGGGTCACGGATGCGGCGCTCCAGTTCCTGGCGGGTGAATGTCCAAGCGAACGGCTTGCCGAGTGCGGAGTAACGCCCGCCGAAAGCGATGATGCGCTGCTCGAGGTGTTGCAGACTGAAGAGGTCGTTGGGCGTCAGCACTTTGCGCTGCAGAATTGAAAAGTATTGCTCGATTTGATTGAGCCAGCTCGCGTGCACTGGCGTGTGCACGACGACAACGCGCGGGTGACGCTCGCGAAGTTCTGCGGCGGCGCGTTCGCCTCGATGCGACGAGCCGTTGTCGACGATCCAGAACACGCGGCGCGCTGAACGATACGGCTCCTGGGCCATGACCTGGTCGACGAGTCGGCCGAAGGCGGCTTTGCCTGTTTTCGGCTCACACCGACCAAACACCACCGCACGATGCACGTCCCATGCGGCCAGGTATTGCAAGGCGCCCTGACGCTCGTACTCATGCTCGACTCGTGCCGCTTGATACGGACCGGGCGGCAGTGTCGGCTGGAGTCGACGCCGAGCTTGAATGCTGGTCTTTTCATCCGCACTGATCACGAATTCGTCGGCCCACAGTGGCTGGCCCTGCCAGCGACAGGCGTAGAGGTCCAGCACTCGGGCGGCCAACTCCAGGAAGTGGGGGTCGCGTGGAAAGATCCAGCAGTGATGGCGCCATGGCCGCAAGGCATCCAGTGTTAACCAGCGCCAGATGGTGCTGCGTGACGGACCGACCTCGGTGTTCAGCACGCTGGCTGCTTCCGACGCGAGTTCGCTCAAGCTGTAGCGGCTGAGCGGCACGTTACGATCGGCTGGGCGTTCACACGCCAAAGCCACCACCAGAGCACGCGTGGTCGGCGCCAGCACGCGCGGCCGACCGCAGCGTGGCCGGTCCTCCAGCCCGTCACACCCGTCCGCCACGAAGCGTGCTCGCCAGCGCTGCACCGTCGTTCGACTCAGTCGCTCCTGCTGCGCCAGCCGACGCGACCCGACTCCCGCGGCACTGCCCAGAATGATGCGCGCCCGCCGCGCCAAGCGCTGTGGCGTGGTTGCCGCGCGAGCCCAACTGGTCAGTTTCTGCTCTTCGACTGCGGTCAGCGCGATCAGTACAGCGGGTTGAACCATCGTGTCCATCTCCTCGCGCTGACGCTACCCGGCCACCGGGGCCGACCGGTAGTCCCCCCACCAACGATTGCGCTGCCGAATCGCGATTGGCACACTGGCCAGGTGCCTGCTCCACGTCGCCGTCCTGACGTTTCGTGGCTCCCAACGGTCGTTCCTACTCTACAGACCATGCTCGACCAGGGCGAGACGACGCGGGGGCTCAACGTGACTGCCCGCGGCGGTCACTTGATTGTTGGTCGCGTCGATGAGTACGGCGCGGACCCCAGGTTCCGACTCACTCCGCTCGGCGGTGGTGCTTACGGCTTGTCACTCTACCGCCGCAAACGGTGGGAGCCATTGCCCTTCGAAGGAACCCTCGAAGAACTCGCCAACACGATGAACCACGAGCTCGGCGCCTGGGCCGACGACTGGTCTTGATCTTCGATCAGTCCGTTTGTTCACGCTCGTCGCGACAGGTATCGAAACTTACGGGACGGTGCACTTAGTAAACAGCCGTCGGACCGAGGGAGCACAACCAGTCCTGCAGAACGCGGCCGGTGCCTCAGTCGAACGACTCCGCCTCGTCGGTGACAGAGTGGCGCCCGACGCTCTCTCTCGCCTGCGAGCACATGTGATGCGTCCCTAGATGCACAGAATTACGCAAGAATGCGCAGCCAACACACACTGCTATGCGTATATGCGCTGGCTTGTGATGCTTCAGGATGGGCTCGTACTCCAGTTGGAAAGAAGGGTTTCGAGGGTATGGTCCATCAAGTCCGGATCGGTGCGCATGCGGCTGACTCTCGTGCGCCCGGGGTGTGCTCGAGACGCAGCAACACGTGTCCGGACCCGTAGGGAAGTGCAGGATTGCGCCACGAGTCGAGGCGCATAGTGATTTGCGGAAGCTACCCGCAGATCCAACCCCACTCGGCAAGGAGAATGTCAATGACCCAGGTTCGTGTTGCAACCGTCCGTCAACTCTCACCCGTGGCGGCGTCGCTGGCCCTTGGACTGGCGCTGCTGCTTACCCGCGGCGCGTTCGCGCAGCCGCCCACCGCGCAGAAACCCACAATTGTCCTGGTCCACGGCGCGTTCGCGGATGCCTCCAGCTGGAACGCGGTGGTCGACCGGCTGCAGGATCAGGGCTTCACCGTCTCAGCGCCGGCCAATCCGCTGCGCGGTCTCGCCTCGGACGCACCCTACATCTCGAGCGTGCTGAGCACGATCTCGGGTCCAATTGTCCTGGTGGGGCATTCATATGGTGGTGCGGTGATCACCAACGCCGCGACGGGTAATCCCAATGTGAAGGCGCTCGTCTACGTCGCCGCGTACATTCCCGACCAGGGCCAGACACTTGCCCAATTGGCGCCGGCCTCGGGCGGCAGCGAGCTTGTGCCGCCAGGCGTCCCCGGCGTGCCGCCGACGTTGAACGTGACACCCTGCCCACCAGCATCGTGCCCGGCCGGTTTGGAGGTGTCGATCGTGCCAGGCGATTTTCAACAGATCTTCGCGGAGGATCTTCGGCCGGAGCGCACGGCGATCATGGCGGTGGAGCAACGTCCGCTCTCCGTTTCAGCGCTGACCGATCAATCCGGTCCACCCGCCTGGAAAACGATTCGTTCGTTCGCGCTCGTGGCGAACCAGGACCATGCGATCGGCACGGCCAACGAACTTGCGATGGCGCAGCACGCTGGTGCCACAACCGTCCGCGTCGACGGCTCGCACGTGGTCATGATCTCTCACCCTGATGCCGTTGTGGACCTCATTCAGACCGCCGTCGCGGCCACCAATTGAGAGTTTCAGGAGAAATCACCATGAATAGTGATCGCCCCGACACCATCGTCCTGATCCACGGCTTGTGGATGAGCCCGCTCAGCTGGGAGCACTGGGTTGAGCGCTATAGCGCAGCGGGTTATCAGGTCCTGGCGCCAGCCTGGCCAGGCATGGAGGGCACGGTCGAGCAGCTGCGCGCTGACACCAGCTCCTACGACCGCATTGGGATGACCGATGTCATCGACCATTATGCGGACATCATCGAGAAACTCGAAGCGCCACCCATCGTCATGGGCCACTCATTCGGTGGAGCCTTCACCGAAGTGCTCCTCGATCGCGGCCTCGGCGCAGCTGGCGTGGCGATCGATCCGGCGCCCGTGAAGGGTGTGCTCAGTTTACCGTTGTCGACGCTGCGTTCGGCCTTTCCGGTGCTCGACAACCCGATTGCCAACACACATAAGGCGGTCATGTTGTCACCCGCCGAGTTCCACTATGCGTTCACCAACACGCTGACAGACGCCGAGTCCGAAGCCGCCTATCAGCGCTACGCCGTACCGGGCCCTGGGCGCATCTTGTTTCAGGGTGCGCTGGCGAACTTCAATCCACATGCCGCCACGCGCGTCGACTTTCACAATCCGGATCGCGCCCCGCTCCTGGTCATTGGTGGGGGAGCTGATCACATCGTGCCGCCCTCCGTCAGTAAGGAATCAGCTGACCGCTTTGGCAAATCTTCGGCCGTCACTGAATACAAAGAGTTCGCGGGCCGATCGCACTTCACCGTTGGCGAGCCAGGCTGGGAAGCGGTCGCCGACTATGCGCTGTCCTGGGCTGCCGAACACGCCAGGACGGCGCTCCCGAGCGGGTAGCACGTCATGGAGCTGCATCTCGCTGGAAAACGTGCCGTGGTCACCGGAGCCAGCCGAGGCATCGGCCAGGCCATCGCACGCGGGCTCGCTGCGGAAGGTGTACAGGTTGCCGCGGGCGCGCTTCGCTTCGACGAAGCGCCCAACGGTGCTCAGGTGTATGAAGTGGCGGTGGACCTGAGCACACCGGAGGGCCCAGGCTCCCTGGTGGACGAGGCCGTGAAGAAGTTTGGTGGACTGGACATCCTCGTCAACAACGTCGGGGCCACGCGACCTCGCACCGGCGGCTTTCTGTCGGTCACTGACGCGGACTGGATCGCCACCGTGACCATCGACTTTCTGGCCGCGGTGCGAACAACACGTGCCGCACTACCACACCTGGTCGATCATGCCGGCGGTACGGTCGTCAGCGTCTGTTCTGTGAATGCCGTCCTGCCCGATCCGCTGGTCATCGACTACTCCGCCGCCAAGGCCGCCCTGCTGAATTTCTCCAAGTCGTTGTCCAAAGAATTTGGTCCACGCGGCGTTCGCGTCAATACGGTGAGTCCTGGTCCGGTGTCTACTGCACTGTGGCTGGGCGACCAGGGTGTGGCGCAGACTGTCGGCCGTGCGACCGGCGCTGACCCGAATGCGGTCGCTCAACAAGCCGCCGCGCAAATGGTCACGGGTCGCTTCTCGCGACCGGAAGAGGTTGCGGATCTGGTGCTGCTGCTGGCCAGCGACCGCGCCGGCAACGTCACCGGCTCGGATTTCGTCATCGACGGCGGCCTGATCACCACGTTATGAGCCTCCTCAGCGCACCCGTCACGCTCGAACACCACGCGCACGATCTGCGGTGCAGATTCGCGGCATGCCCCGATACGACACTCCGTGCTCACTTACAGAAGGTAGGAGAAGGTACGAGGTTATCTGGTAGATGTTGACTGAACAAAACGCAGCCATCGCGCGTCGCTGGTTTACAGAGGGTTGGGCCGGCAATATGCAGATCGCCGACGAGATCTTCGCGGCCGACTTCACCACCAACGGGCAACGCGTCGGCCCAGCAGGCCCGAAACGAAACGTTGCCAATCGACTGGCGGGATTCCCGGACTTACAGTCGACCGTCGAGGATCAGGTTGCGGTCGACGATCGCGTCGTCACTCGAGTATTTTGGAGCGGAACGCACACTGGCCCGTACAGCGGTATTCAACCGACGGGTATCCACGTCGAACAACGGGGCATCATCATGTGGCGCTTCGCCGACGGGCATGTCGTGGAAGACTGGACAGTGGCCGATCAGTTTGGCTTGCTGCAGCAGGTCGGATTGGTGCCCGCCGGCGTCATCGGAGTCCAGGTGCCGCCATCGGAAAGCCGCGCGGCCGGCTGAGGAGTACGTGGCAGCATGGTTCAGCAAACCAGGCAAGTGCTCATCGCAAACGCGACAATTGCCACTATGGACTTGAGCGCCCCTACCGCGGACGCGCTCCTGATTGCAGACGGGCGATTCGTCGCAGTCGGCACGGCCGAGGATGTGATCCCGCGCGCGGCTGAGGACGCGCTGAAGATCGATGCGAGAGGACGTACGATCGTTCCGGGGCTCAACGACTCGCACATCCACCTGATCCGCGGCGGCCTTACGTTCAACACCGAGTTGCGATGGGACGGCATTCTGTCACTGGCGGAGGCAATGCGCCTGCTGAGGGAACAGGTCCGGCGCACGCCTCCGCCCCAGTGGGTTCGGGTTGTGGGCGGCTGGAGTCCCTTTCAATTTCTCGAGCGGCGTCTGCCGACACTCGACGAGCTGAATGCGATTGCACCTGAGACACCGGTGGTTGTCACCTGCATGTACAGCCGGGCACTGCTCAACAGGGCCGCCTTGGAAGCAGCGGGAATCGATCGGTCAACACCGGAACCACCTTCCGGACGAATCGATCGCGATGAGCGTGGGAACCCAACCGGGCTGCTGCTTGCACAACCCAATCCCCGCTTGCTGTACGAGATGCTCGCTCGCGCGCCGCGGCTTGCGCACGATGACCAGTTGAACTCAACGCGGCAATACTTGCGCGAATTAAATCGCTTCGGCATCACGAGCATTTGTGATGCAGCGGGGGGCGGACAGCACTTCCCACAGGACTACGCGGTGTTCGAGGAGTTGCACCTCAACGGTCAACTGACCGTGCGCACCGCGTACAGCCTGTTTCCGCAAGAGCCGTCCCAGGAAATTGCTGATATTGAGCGGTGGGTTCAGAACGTGGATCTAGCGGATGGAGACGAGTACTTGCGCGTGAACGGTATCGGGGAGCTACTCGTGTCAAGCGCGGGCGATTTCGAAGATTTCATGGACCCACGCCCGGAGCTGCCGGAGGAAATGGAACCAGCCCTCGAGCGCGCGGTACACGCGATCGTCAAGCATCGATGGCCCTTCCGGATTCACGCAACGTACGGCGAATCGATCTGGCGCTTTCTGAATGTATTCGAACGCGTAGACCGCGACGTGCCATTTGCTGGGCTCCGGTGGAATCTGGACCACGCCGAGACAATTCGCGAGGCGGACATCCCCCGCGTCGCGGCACTGGGTGGTGGCATCGCGATCCAGCATCGTCTTGCGTATCAGGGAGAGTACTTCGTGGAACGCTACGGGCGGGAGGCCGCCTCCAACAGCCCACCCGTAAGACGAATCCTCACAGAAGGCGTTCCACTCGGGCTGGGCACCGACGCGACTCGGGTCTCAACGTATAACCCGTGGGTTGCGCTGCACTGGTACGTCACTGGTCGGACGGTTGGCGGGCTCCAGGTGTACGAGCGCCGCAACCTGCTGGAACGTGGGGAAGCCCTGCGACAGTACACGCATGGCAACGCGGCTTTCTCCGGGGAGGCAGACGTGAAAGGGACCATCAAGCCTGGCATGCTGGGCGACCTGGCTGTGCTGTCGGACGACTATTTTGGAGTCGAGGCTGACGCAATTGTGGGAATTGAGTCGGTGCTGACCATCATTGGTGGACGGATCGTCCATGCGGCAGCCGAATTTTCGCCACTTGCCCCGCCCCCGCTGCCGGCGAGTCCAAGCTGGTCGCCGCGCAATTTCCAGAACGTGTCGTTTCAAACGCATGTTTGATGGAACATCGCCTGCATCTTGCTCGTGAGGGTCTGGACAATGTCCGCGCCGACAGCGGCTGAAGCTGCGTCACACTCCTCCGCGTGGGCCCCCTTCCGACATCGCGTGTTTGCAGCGATGTGGGCTGCTCAGTTGGTGAGCAATGTTGGTGGCTGGATGCAGACCGTCGGTGCTCAGTGGCTCATGTTGACGCTCACCGGATCGGCTGCATACGTCGCTCTGGTGCAGACAGCTTCGGGCTTGCCAGTAGTGTTGTTTGCACCGCTCGCGGGCGCTATCGGCGATCTTGTTGATCGTCGGCGGTTCCTGCTCATTACCCAGACGGCCATGCCGGTTGCGGCGCTGGTCCTAGCTGGCCTGACAATCGCGAACCTGGTCTCGCCGTGGTCGCTCCTACTGCTCGTCTTCGCGGTGGGCACCGGCCAGGCGCTAACGTCACCGACGTGGCAGACGCTGCAACCAGAGCTGGTCGACGGTGCGGACCGAACCCAGGCCATTGCGCTCGGCGCGGTCAACCAGAACCTCGCTCGCGCGATCGGGCCGGCGCTGGGCGGGCTGATTCTTGCCGCGGCCGGAACCGGCAGCGTCTTCCTCATCAATTCCGCTTCCTTTCTGGCTGTCATCTGGGTGCTGGCCTGGTGGCATTCTTCGACACGTGCGCCCACTTCGCAGTTGCCACCGGAACACCTCGGCGTGGCGTTGCGGGCCGGTGCACGCTACGTTGCCGCCAGTCCTGCGCTACTGGTCATCCTTCTCCGGGCCACAGTGTTCATCGTGTTCGCCAGCGCGTTATGGGCGCTGCTACCAGTGATTGCTCAGGGAGCACTCCAGTTGAGCTCCTCGGGTTATGGACTGCTGCTCGGTAGCGTCGGCATCGGAGCGGTAGCGGGTGGAGCGCTATTGCCCATATTGCGGAAGCGAATGTCTCCGGATGTGTTGTTCGGGACGGGCTCCGTCATATTTGCCGGCGTCGTGCTGATTGTCGGCTACGTGCCGATCAGCGCGGTTGTTGGCGCTAGCCTGCTCCTTGGCGGCATGGCCTGGATCCTGGTGCTGTCCACGCTCAATTCCCTCTATCAGCTCACGTTGCCGCAATGGGTCAGGGCTCGCGGGATGGCCTTCTATCTCATCGCTTTCCAGGGCGGCAATGCGTTGGGGAGCGCCACCTCTGGGGTTCTTGCGCAAAAGCTAGGGCTCATGCCAGCTCTCACCATTGCGGCGATCGGCCTGACCATCAGTGCCTGCCTCGGGATCTGGCGCAGGTTCCAGACCATTCAACCGGACGATCTGCTGCCTGCGGGTGATTGGCCCTCGCCACACCTCGTGGCCGGTTCCGAGGAGACGGGTCCGACACTGGTGACGGTCGAATACTGGGCGCAGGCTGGCGCAGAAGACAATCTCATCGCCGCTCTGCGCGATACGCGGTTCAGCCGCCGCCGCACGGGTGCAAGCTCATGGCGGGTCTGGCGCGACAGTAACGATCCAGGCCATGTCGTCGAAGAATTTGTCGTCGCATCCTGGCAGGAACACCAACGTCAACATGCGCGGGTCACGGTGCGTGATCAAGCACGGCTCGAGCGCGTCCGAGCATTGACCAATCCCGTTAGGCCGACCGCCGTCAGGCACTGGGTCGCGCCTTCGTCGGGTGGTACACGCGAGTGAGGTGCGGAGGGCATGACAAAGTGGGGGCGGTCAGGCTGCGATGAGATGCTGATGGACGCGCTCCTCGACGAGCGAAAAGTCGGGATAGCTCTTGCGGAACGTCGAGACCAGGTCGCCGTTCAGCGTCCGAGTACGGACCTGTAGCAGCAGATGGGCGCCCTGGGGCGTCCACTGCATGGATTGCTTTTTGGCGAAGCGCTTGGCCAGCAGGGAGTTCACCAATGACTCGATGAAGGCGGTGGAGATCACCTGACCAGCACGCCAGCGGGGGCCGTAGTCCGGGATGAGGTGCGCGTTCTGGTCGATGTAGCGCTGGAACTCGTTGACTGCGTGGGTCAAGGCACTGAACTTTGCATAGTGGCTACCGAATTGCCACATCCGCCACTCCACTTCGCGAAACCGGTCGAAGGCTTGTTTTGGTTTGCCATGCCAGAGGCTCCACTTCGTGCGTTCAAGCGCCGTCTGCATCTGCGTTCCGACCGCTGCGTCCAGGTGCGTCAGTCCCACCAGGAACTGCCGCAGCCGTTGCAGCCGCATGGCCAAGTGAAACCAGTCCAACAAGTGCTGGGCACGCGGGCTGAGGTGCCATTGGAGTGAACGAATGCTGTCCTCGCCGTCGGATAGAAACGCCAGCTTCGGTCCCGATCGCAGCCCCTGCGCCCGCAAGGTCGCCATCAAACGCCGGCGAGGCCAACTGTCCTGGCTCTGGACAAAGCCGAAGCATTTGGCCTCACCGCCCGTCGGAACCGACTTGCCGACGATCGTCACGAAATGGGTGTGCTTGTGCTCCCAGTGACGGAGATACCCGCCGTCGATGCCGACGACACCCGGCAAGTCTTGCCCCGACCTCGAGGGTCGGGTGACCACCTCGTCCTGCGTGTACAGATCACGCTCACAGCGCTGGGCTACACGCAGAGTGTTCCGCCGCACCGAGGTCGCGCTCAGCCTGGCATCTATCGGCAAGAAGTCACGCAAGGCCTTCACCGTCAGACCGTAAGAGACCAACGACGACCATTTGCTCTCCAGATACACCAGCTCGGGCGCGGTGTGCTCCGGTAGTAGCTCGACCAGCGGACTGGTTGACAACGGTCCATCGTGCTGGCAGGCACACCGTCGCAGCCGCGGGCTGGCGAGCTCAAGATTGCCAAAGAGAGTGCGGAAGACGATGGTCTTGTGATCTTTGGTGCCGAGCCGCCAGCCACAGTTGGTGCACGCGGCTCGGCTGGCCAGGAACGCCGCGATCTGGCGAGTCACGACCTGACGCTGCAGTTCCAGCAGGAGCATCTTGGCCTCATCAAGACTCAGACCGATGTGTTCGAGTTGCTCATGCTGCTTGTCCAGCACCACGACGTCATCGATGCACACCTCATTGTCATCAGCCATCACCACCAGCTGCAGCTTGAAGCGCACGGCCATTCGGGACTCCTTTAAGGAGAGTTGCTCGGCTCAAGGTACTGTGCGCGGGTACCGACCGGAAGCTCGCCGCCCCCACTTTGTCATGCCCTCTACAGAGACCTGCAACTGCCAAGCGCGCGTCCCACAGCGTGCGCCATCCGCGTCGTCGACGGGCCGTTTTTGAGATTCGCCAGGCGATCGAGTAGTTGACGGTCGGAGTGAACGACACTCCAAGATGTTCGAAATCCTGTCGGGCGCGGACAACCATCTCGGACAAACGGCTCATTTGATCGGCGTGCTCGTTGGTATCCCAGAAACTCACGTTGACGATCGAGCCGCCGGGCGAGACGCCCGCAAAATACGCCCACGCCCACGCGCGCGCGACACGCCGTTGAGCTGGCGGTCGGAGCAGGCGTTCGAACAACTCGCGGCCATCTTAACCATGGCCGCGAGTTGCGGAGCTACTGCGGGGAGTCGCGCATGCCGAAGACCCAAACGCGAGCACATCATGCGATGCGGGTCGGTCGCTGCTCGTTTGCGGGCAGCGAGCAGCGAGGGAAGACGACAGTACACCACACTGCAGGCACGGGACAGCAGCACGTGTGGATTCGACCACGAGCGCCAGGCTGCCATCGCACTCGATCACGATCAGGACGATGCACCTCCGCTCC
>JAFAOS010000143.1 GCA_019247515.1 Chloroflexota bacterium
GGGCAGCGTGGACCGCGCTTGGCACAACGCTGGCGATGGTCAGTAGGAGCGCGCTGGCGAGCGCGCGCGGGAGCAAGGGCATGGAGGAACTCCGTGGCAGGATGGACGAGGAGACTCAGGTGGTCGGGGGCGCCTTCAGCATGGCCATTGGTGCGGGAGCGCTGGCGAGATGGGCCACGACGTCGTCGCCGGTGGGATCCTTGTAGGCCAGCGCGCTGGTCTGGCCGATGGGACTGGCGAGCGTCGTGACCAACAGGGTCACCAGCAGGACGACGGAGCGGAAAGGGCGCAGGTGAGGACGTGTGAACCTGGTGTGCATGAGGAGCACTCCTGTGTTCGGTTGGGATGGTCCCCACTCTGAGCCGGGCGCGTCGATTCGCCATCGGGAATGGGCCGTATCTGGACGCCGTATTCCGAGGCCGTAGCTGGTCCTCCGGCCGGGCGCCAAGTCAGCAGCACCAGCCGGCACACCAGCAGGTCAGGGTGAGCGGGCCGTAGGCCTGCCATGCGCCGGACCGCGCTGTTCTACGCTGCGGCCGACCTGACCAGGCGGTCAGTGAGGCCGCGAGCGGCGCAGCTCAGGCGCGCTGCGGGTCTGCCGACGTTAGGCCGCGGGCCGTGGCCCAGCTGGCGATCTCGGTCCGCGAGCGCAGGCCCAACTTGCTGCGAATATTGTCGGCGTGCGTGTCGGCGGTGCGTGCGGTGATGACCAGCCGCTCGGCGATCTCGGCGCTGGTCAGGCCATGGCAGATCAACGTGGCCACTTCCCGCTCGCGGGGACTCAATGGATTGTCCGATCGGGCTGTTGGGTCAACGGATGGCGTGGACTCGGCTTGGAGAGCAAAGCTCATGGCTTCGTTGTGGGGAAGGTTCAGACCGGCCGTCCACGCAGCCTCGAACACCGCGTCACCCAGGCGCTCTCGAGCGGTGGCGATGGACTGCTCGTATAGGTTTTTCCTGAGCCCTGTCAATGAGCCGAGTCCATTGTCCCGGTGGAGCCTCTCGGCTACACCGAACATCCGGGCTGCACCCCGGTGCTCGCCAGCGGCCCCGAACGCGCACCCCACACCCACGGATGCCCAGAACAAGCCGATCGTATCGCCGTGCTGATACATGAGCCGCAAACTCTGTCGGCCGACTTCCAACGCGTCACGGCCAGCGCGATCGCGACACCAGCTGAGCGTAAGCTGGTGCAGGGCGTGGGCCGTCAGCACCGGATTCGGGATGCGTTGGCTGAATTCGACCGCCCGCTGGAGGAGCCGGCGCGCTGCCGTCGTGTCCCCTCGTATTGCTTCCAACTGCCCGGCGGTATACGACGCGTGTGCGATCAACAACTCATCCCCGGAAGCGTGCGCCTCGTCTAATGCTTCCGTAACGCACGCGATGGCGCCGGACGGATCGCGTTCATACCCATTCACCCCAAGCAATCCGAGTGTGAAAACTAGGTCAGCTCGATCGCCTGTTGCGCGAAACACATCGGCACTGTTTCGGAAGCGCGCCACCGCCATTTCGACCCGACCTTCTGCTAACAAGAAGATTCCCGACCCTTGCAAGCAGAGACCTCGCTCACGGCTGGCCTTGCTGTCTGCGTGTGCCAGTGCTTGTTCGAGTGCGCATCGCGCTTCGTCGATGTGCCCGCGCGTCCAGCGGAACTCCCAGCTAGCTGCTGCAAGCCGCAATTCCAACTCTCCCCGCCCACTCTCCGCGGCCCAGTGGAGCGCTGCTCGCAGGTTGTCATGCTCATGTTCGAGGCGGTCGTACCAGCGACGAGGGTGAGCGCCGCCGAACAGCAGTGGCTTTTCCCGCTCGGTCTCCACCAGGAAGTACGTGGCGTGGCGATCCTGTACCGCCGCTCGCTCGCCCGCCGCCGCCAACTGCTCTTGCGCAAACGCGCGCACCGTCTCCAGGAGCTGGAAGCGCGGCTCGTCCTCGGCGCCCGTGCGCTGGACGTGGCTGTGGATGAGACTCTTATCCACCAGCGCCCCCAGCACCTCCAGCACGTTGTCTCCCAGCACTGCCTCGGCTGCCTGCAAGGAGCAGCCTCCGGCGAAGACCGACAGGCTACGGAAGACCCGCTGCTCCTCCGCGCTCAGCAGCTCGTAGCTCCAGGCAATGGTGGCCCTCAATGTCTGGTGGCGGGCCGGCGCGTCCAGCGCTCGCTGCTGCAGCAGGTCGAACCGTCTGCCCAGCCGCCCCAGCAGCGTCGCGGGCGGCAGCAGCTTGGTCCGGGCGGCGGCCAGTTCCAGCGCCAGCGGCAACCCGTCCAGATGCACGCACAGCTCGGCCACCGCGGGCGCGTTGCCCTCGGTCAGCTGAAAGCTCGGGTCGACCTTCTGCACCCGATCCACGAACAGCTGCACGGCCGGATTGCGGGCGAGATGGACCAAGGTCTCGGCATCGCCCAGGCGGGGCAACGCCAGCGGCGGCACGGGCAGCTCCTGCTCCATGCGCAACCGGAGGGGCTCGCGGCTGGTAGCCAGCACTGCCAGTTCGGGCACAGCGTCCAGCAGGGGACCGACTGCGCGCGTGCCGTCCAGCACCTGCTCGCAATTGTCCAGCACCAACAGCGCCCGCTGGCCGCTTAGTCGAGCGCCCAGCGTCTCGGCCAGCGGCACCCGCGTGTCCCAGACAGCCAGGCCGAAGGCGCGGGCGATCGCCGCGGGGACCAAGGCCGCCTCGCGTAAGGGCGTCAGGTCCGCGAAGGCCACCAGCCGGTCGGGGTCGGCCTCGCTGAGCTCAGCGGCTAGCGCCAGCGCGAGCCGTGTCTTGCCGACACCCCCGGGCCCGGTCAACGTGAGCAAGCGCGCACCACCGGCCAGGAGTTCGTGGGCCAGCGCCAGCTCGCGCTGCCGACCCAGCAGCTCGCCCACTCCGGCGGGCAGCGTGGTAAGCGCCCAAGCCGGCTCCTGGAGCGTTGGGGCCGCGGCGCGCGTCCCCAACACAGCCCCACCCGAATCAGTCGGCGCCTGGCCCGCAGCCGCGGCGGCTGGCGTGCTCGCCGCCAGCTCGGCCGCGGCCTCGGCCAGGCGCTCGAGGGTCAGCCCCTCGCCTTTGCCCAGGTAGATGCGCCGGCGCCGCCCGTCGAGCCAGCGAGACGCCCGCCAGTAGCGACTCCCCCGCTCGCGCAGCTCGGCGTGCGCCGTGAACGTGCCCGCCTCGCTCACATAGGTGAACCCCGAAGCCGGCTCTAGCCAGGCATACCAGGCCGAGCTGCCGACCTCGAGCGTGTGCTCCCGGCCTCCATCGGCATAGGTCAGCGTGGTGCCGTGAACCAGTGGCACGCTGGGCCGCGGCATGCCGGCACGGTAGCACGCTTGTTGAGGACGATCCAGCGCCTCGCAGACTGTGTAGAACGGGCGAAAACGAACGGCCAATTCCCGTTCGGTTTCGCCCGTTCTACACAGTCACATCCATCGAGGCCGATCTGAAGATGCGGGCCTATTTGAAGAAGGAACGGTCCTGCTCACCCCCGACAACCAGAATCCATCACTGTCAGCGAGGTCGCCCGGCAAATCCGAGCTCCGGAATGACTTCCGTTAGCCCCAATGCCAGTTCCGCAGTGCCCCGATTTCCGAGGAAGCCGAACGGTGAAACGGTCGTCCAATTTCGCCGAAATGCACAGTGACCGACCGCAGCCGAACATGTGGGTGTTGGCCGTGGCGAAAGATGCGCCCACTGCGTTCAGCGGCGTTGTTGGTTGGTTCCCAGGCCGTATTCCGAAGGAAGGCGCTGAGGCGGACGAAGTGATCGGCATCCAGGTGCTGTTGTTGGCGCCGCAGCGGTCCGAGCTTCGCCGCTGCTGCATCCGTACGCCAGATCTCGTAGCGCCGCTCCGCTTCTTGGGGCGTCCGTCTGTTGCCCAGGTCGTCTGCCCAGATCGCAAACCAGTGTTCCAGGAAGGTGCGAGCCACGCGTAGTTCTCCGCCGACAGGTCCGGCCAGCAAACCGGCCAGCTTCTGCTGTTCTTCTGGAGTCAGGTTCTCAGCCCGATGGAGAAAGAGGGTGCGGTACAGCCACAGATCTTCGCGGGCACGACGGAGCTCGTCCCAGTCGTTCCAGGGAAGTGATGGCGGGTCGAGTTTGGGCAGCACGTCTGGGGGTACCGCTCAATTCTGCGACGGTGGCCGGATCGGGCGGCTTCAGCTTCAGCCACTGGCGGACGGTGCCGTGATTGACGCCGAGTTGTCGTCCGTCGAAGACAATCAAGCACGGAAGCCCACGAGCCAAAATGGGTCAAAATTGCAGGGGTGAGTGGCCGAGGGGAGTCGCACCCCTCGGCTCTCTCAGAACGGTGCGTGAACGTCTCCGCTCACACCGCTCCCATTGTCCAGCCGCTTGGCCGCGCGCCAAGTCGCCAATGGACGAACAGCGTCGGCTCGCGCCTCGCAACGCGCACCAGCCACTGCCGCGCCCGACGATCGTTGTCGTGCAGTCGCTTGTATTTGCTCTTGGCCCATCGCACGCAGATAGTCGTTGATGCGTCTGAGCAGCGGATACAACGCGGACCGGTAGAAGTGTCCGTAATAGTTGCTCCAGCCTTGCACGATGACGTTGAACATCCGCGCAAGGTCGCCCAGGGCCTTGTCACTGCG
>JAFAOS010000253.1 GCA_019247515.1 Chloroflexota bacterium
TAGTTTCCCCAGAGGGGTCCCAAGGGGAAGACGTGCTTCTGCCCAAGAGGCGGGCCCAGAGGGCGCCATCGTTCTCCCGAGAAGGGACCCGGGGCAAGACGGTGGTTCTCTCGAGAAGGGGCCCGGGGGAAGCCATCGTTCTCCCGAGAAGGGACCCGGGGCAAGACGGTGCTTCTGCCCGAGAGGCGGCCCAAGGGAAGCCATAATTCTCCCGAGAAGGGACCCGGGGCAAGCCATCGTTCTCCCGAGAAGGGGCCCGGGGGAAGCCGGTGGTTCGGCCGAGAGGCGGCCAAGGGGGCAGGCGCCTGGGTCCCACTGCCCGCCAGGAGTAAGGAACGTTGTTAGTCGGCGGCGCGGCGCACGAAATCTACTTTCGCGGGCCCGGCGTGGTGGGGCACCGTGGACTCGAAGGTCACCCTGGGTGGCTCCTGTTCGACCGTCGCCACGCCTTCGAACACGCTGGTGTCCTGGTACAGCTGGACCTCGTAGGCGATGCCCGTCTTCGGTAGCGCGCGGTGGGCGTCTACCCGCAGCGTGTTGGCGTCGATCTCGCCTGGCACGCGGTAGCTCCGACCCAGCAGGTCGGCGGCGCCGCGCACCGCGCCGGCGGCCAGCAGCGTGCGGATCGCGGTGCTGCTGACCACCTGGCCTTCGAACATCTGCGGGGCCACCATGTGCAGGTCCCAGCCGCTGGCGGCGCCCAGCTCGGCCAGCACCGCGATGGAGCCTTTGCGGTTGCGGCCCATGGCGAAGTCGGCGCCGACCCACAGCTCGGCGATCGGCTGGCGCTCGCTGACCATGTGGATGAACTCTTCGGGCTCCAGACGCGCCAGGTCGCGCGTGAACGGGCAGATCCACACCGAGTCGATGCCCGAGGCCTTCAAGAGCTCGCCGCGCTCCTCGGCCGTGGACAGGTACATGTGCTTGCGCTCCGGGAACAGCACCTGGCTTGGATGCGGATCAAAGGTGATCGCAAAGCTGCACAACTGGCGGGCGTGCGCGCGGTCGACGACCTGGTGGATCAGCTTCAGGTGGCCGAGGTGGACGCCGTCGAAGTTGCCGATGGTGACGATGGCTCGTTTCATAAGGCCAGGCGTGGACGAAGCAGGTGGCCGTCGGCGGCCGCGAGGCCGATCAGGTGGCCGTCTGGATCGTAGACCCAGACGGCCTCGGCGCGCAGGTCGGTGGGCGATGGAAGCGGCTGACCGTTCGCGAACCTGCGCGCCGCGTCCGCGTCGGCGTCGAACGTCGGGGCGGCCGGGATGGCGCACCTGGCCGAAAGGAGTGTCGCGGCGACGGAGCGGCTGGCGATGTTCTCGATGCTCAAGGCATCAGACAGCCCGAAGGGGCCGACCCGAGTGCGGGTCAGGGCCGACAGGTGGCCGACGGTGTGGAGGCAAGCGGCGATGTCACGGGCGAGGGCGCGGATGTAGGTGCCTTTCGAGCACGTCACCTCGAGGGTCAGCCTGGCGTCGGCGTAGTTCAGGAGGCGCAGCTGGTCGATCGTGACGGTGCGGGGGCTCAGGGCCACATCCTCGCCGGCGCGGGCGAGGGCGTAGGCCCGGCGACCGCCGACCTTCAGGGCGGAATACTTTGGCGGAGTCTGAGAGATCTCTCCGGTGAAGTGCTGGAGCATGTCCTCGAGGCGGGAATGCGTAAGAGGAGGGACCGGTCGCCGGTCGGTGACGGCCCCTTCGGAGTCGTCTGTGTCGGTGGCCGCGCCGAGCTGGACTTCGGCGACGTAGGTCTTGCGATCGCTCTGGATGAAGTCCGCCAGCCGCGTGGCCCGGCCCAGAAGGATGGGCAGGACACCGGTCGCGAGCGGATCGAGGGTGCCGGCGTGACCGACGCGCTTCTGGCTCGCGAGCCGCCGGATGCGAGCCACGACGTCGTGAGAGGTCCAGGCCCGCGGTTTGTCGACGTTCAGGATGCCGGTCAGCTCAGGGCTCGCGATGCTCGCGCTCCTCTTCGATCGTGCGCATCAGGCGCATGATGCGGTCGCCCCGAGCGAGCGAACGGTCCAGTACGAACTCCAGGTGCGGCGTGTAACGCAGGTCCAGGCGCTCTTTCAAGTTGTGGTGCAGAAAGCCCGAGGCGCGCTGGAGGTGGTCGCGCGTGGCCTGGATCTCCTCTTCGTCGCCGTAGACGCTGAAGTAGACCTTTGCGGAGCGCAGGTCAGGCGAGGTGTCGACGTCGGTGATCGAGATCATCGCCGCGTTGAGCGTGGAGTCTTTGACCTCGCGGGTCAGGAGATCGGCGATCTCCTGACGCAGGAGGTGGTTGATCCTCTCGATGCGGCGCGAGGGGGACACGCGCGATCACACGCGTTCGGTGGAATACATCTCCAGGACGTCACCCTCGGCGATGTCGTCGAAGCCATCCAGGATGATGCCGCATTCGAAGCCGTCGCGGACCTCGTTGACGTCGTCCTTGAAGCGTCGCAATGAGGCGATGCCGCCTTCCCAGATTTTCTGACCGTCGCGCTGACAGCGCACCCGGTCGCGGCGGTGGATGACACCGTCGGTGACGATGCAGCCCGCAACAGTACGCCGTCCCGCCTTGATTGCCTGGCGTACCTCGGCGTGGCCGTGGACGACCTCCTCGAAGCGCGGCTCGAGCATGCCCGTGAGCATCTGCTCGACGTCTTCGACCAGCGTGTAAATGACGTTGTACTCGCGGATGCTGACACCCTGAAGCTCGGCGGCACGCTTGGCATCCGCCTCGATGCGCACGTTGAAGGCGATGATCATCGCCTTTGACGCGTCGGCCAGGTTGACGTCGTTGACGTTGACGTTGCCAAGACCCGAGTGGATGACCTTGGCGCGTGTTTCGGTCTGGTCGCCGAGCTTTTCGAGCGAGCTGGTGATCGGCTCCACGCTGCCCTGGACGTCGGCTTTGACGATGAGATTGAGCTCCTTGATCGCGCCCGAACGGATGCGGGCGAAGACGGCCTCAATCGACAGCTCGGTTTCGCCATCGCGCTGGCTGGCGGCGAGAGCAGCCTCAATCATCGTCCGTGCGGTGCGCTCGTCGGCGACGACGCTGAAGGGATCGCCCGCGGCAGGCACGCCGCTCAGCCCGAGCACCTCCACCGGGAATGATGGCGGCGCATCTTTGACGCGCCGACCGCGATCGTCGAAGAGCGCCTTCAGGCGGCCCTGGACGGTGCCGGCGACAATCAGGTCGCCAACGTGAAGGGTGCCCTGTTGCACGAGCAACGTCGCGACGGCGCCGCGTGTCTTGTCCATCCTGGCCTCGATCACCGCGCCAGTGGCGGGCCGATGTGGATTGGCCTTCGGCTCAACCTCAGCCTCGGCGACGAGCTGGATTGTTTCCAGCAGCGTGTCGATGCCCTGGTGCGTTCGGGCGGAGACGGGGATGGCCTCGATGTTGCCACCGTATTCGGTGACAACCACGTTGAGCTCCGCGAGCTCCTGCTTCACGCGATCGGGGTTGGCGGACTCCAGGTCGATCTTGTTGATGGCGACGATGATCGGCACGTTTGCGGCGCGCGCGTGGTCGATCGCCTCGCGCGTCTGGGGCATGACCCCGTCGTCGGCGGCCACGACGATAACCGCGATGTCTGTCACGTGGGCGCCGCGCGCCCGCATGGCGGTAAACGCCTCGTGGCCGGGCGTATCCAGGAAGGTGATCAGGCTGCCGTCGACTTCGACCTGGTAGGCGCCGATGTGCTGGGTGATGCCGCCGGCCTCACCGGCCGCGACCCGGGCGTTGCGGATGACGTCCAGCAGGCTGGTCTTGCCGTGGTCGACATGGCCCATGATGGTGACGACCGGCGGCCGCGGCTCGAGGAGTGACGCGTCCTCCTCTGCCTGTTCCTGGACCGGGGCAACCGGCGTGGTGGCGGTGTCGGCCGCGGGTTCGGCGGTGGGCGCGCTGACAGGTGCAGCCGGAGCAGTCGTGGCGGTGCCCTGCTCACGGACCTCGAAGCCCAGATCGGTGGCGACCACCGCGGCGGTGTCGTAGTCGAGGGCCTGGTTGATGGTGGCCACCGTGCCGTTGGTGAACAGGGCTTTGATGACCTGGGTTACGGGCACGCCAAGAATGCCCGCCAGGTCCGCGACGCTGACGACCGACGGAAGTTCGATCGGGCCGGCTTCGGCGGCGCGAGTCGCGGTTGCGGTCGCGGCTTCGGCGCGACGTTCGAAGGCCTCGAGCTGTCCGCGCCGGCCGCCGCGGGACTGGCCTGGGCGATTAGCGGGGCGCGAGCGTTGCATTGGTCTTGGCATAGGTGATGGCTCCTGTTCACTGCCCCTGCGCCAGGTGGCGGGCATACTCGTTCAACGTATCGAGGTTGTCCTCGGGAATCGATTCGATCTTCAGCGCGCGGGGCAAGACGCCGCGCTCGAGTCCGGCCTGCCAGCATTCGGTGGTGGCGCACAGATAGGCGCCTCGCCCCGAATGCTTGCCTGAAGGATCAATGGTAACGCTACCGTCAGGCGCGCGAACAATTCGCACCAGCTGGCGCTTGGCGTCCGTCTGGCGACAGGCGACGCAGGTACGCTGGGGGATGTGCCGCGGGCGGCTCCCCCGATGCGGGGGCGCCACGGCGGCTACTCCGTTCGGGCCCCGACCGGTTCGGTCTGCTCGGACGCGGCCGCCGCCGCGGCTGCCACGTCGCTCTTGATGTCGATGCGCCAGCCGGTCAGCTTGGCCGCCAGGCGGGCGTTCTGGCCTTCCTTGCCAATCGCCAGCGACAACTGGCGCTCGGGGACGATCACTTTGGCGGTGCGCGTCGTCTCGTCGATGGTGACGTGACTCACCTGCGCGGGGCTCAGCGCGTTGGCGACGTACTGGGCCGGGTCCTCGTTCCACTCAACCACGTCGATCTTTTCGCCGTTCAGCTCGTTGACGATGTTCTGGATGCGCACCCCGCGCACGCCGACGCACGAGCCGACCGGGTCGATCCCCTCCTGCCGCGCGGAGACCGCGACCTTGCTGCGAAAGCCTGCTTCGCGAGCGATCGCCTTGATCTCGACGGCGCCCGAGAAGATCTCGGGCACTTCCTGCTCAAAGAGACGGCGCAGCATCAGCCGGTGCGCGCGCGAGACGATGATCTGCGGTCCGCGCGGCGTGTCGCGAACTTCGGCCACGTACACGCGCAGGCGCTGACCCTGGTAGTAGCGCTCGGTCGGCACCTGCTCCGTGCGCGGCATGACCGCCTCCGCGCGGTCGATCTCGATGATGACCGTGCCTGCTTCGATGCGCTGGATGACGCCGTGGACGATTTCGCCCTCGCGCTCGGCGAACTGGTTGAAGACGAGCCGGCGCTCGGCGTCGCGCAGCTTTTGCATGACCACTTGCTTGGCGGTCTGCGCGGCGATGCGGCCGAATTGCGGCGGCGTGACGTCCTCGTAAATCTGGTCGCCGGGCTGAGCGTTGGGGAACATCGGCTGACCGTCAGGCCCCTTGAGCGTGCGCGCCTGCTCGAGGATGATCAGGTTGGAGTCATCCTCGACGTCGTCGTCGATGTCCTCGACGACGGTCAGCCAGTGGTAGACGTGCGGGTCGCCGCTGTCGTTGTCGAACTCGGCGGTGATCAGCCGGCTATCTTCCTCGTGCTGTTTGTAGGCAGAGACGAGGGCTTGCTGGATGGCTTCCATGACCATCTCGCGGGGCACGCCTTTTTCGGCGGCGAGTTGGGTGATGGCAGTCACGAATTCACTTTTCATGCTGGCATTGCCCTCCGCTCTATCTTCTGCCTCCGGAGCCCACAACAAAAGAAGTGGGGGCTACCCACTTCACAGCGTAGGGTCCGTTGGCGGCACTTCTGGCCGCGCCACGTCCGAGTATATCACGGGCGCGGGGCGGAATCGACTCACCCTCCCCCCAAGCCCCCTCCCTCTCTATCCAGAGAGGGAGGGGGAGTTTCCGCTGCTATCAGAAGTCAGTAGGGTCGATCCATTTCCCATGCGTGCGGATCAGGTTGACCAGCCGCTCGTCGGCTTCGGTCTCGGGCACGCCCTTTTCGACGACCTCCTTGCCGACGTACAGATTGACCTTGCCGGGCGAACCGCCCACGTAGCCGAAATCGGCGTCCGCCATCTCGCCTGGGCCGTTGACCACGCAGCCCATGATCGCGATCTTGACGCCTTTGAGGTGCTTCGTCCGCGAGGCGATGCGCTCGGTCGTGCTCTGCAGGTCGAACAGGGTCCGGCCGCAGGACGGGCACGAAACGAACTCGGTCTTGCTGATGCGCACGCCAGCGGCCTGCAGCACCCCGAAGAGCAGCCGCGAGCGAGCCGCCTCGTCGAGACCAGGAGCGCTCAGGCCGACGCTGTCGCCCAGTCCGTCGCACAGCAGCGAGCCGAAGACCGTCGAGGTCCTGAGCAGGACTTCGAGGTCGTCGCCGTCGACGTTCAGTTGCAGGTGGAGGGGACGCTCACCAGCCTCGGCGGCCAGGGTGCGATAGGCGCGGACGGCGTCGTACCAGGGGACGGGCGTCGCCAGGTGAGCGAGTTCATCGTTGCGCGCGCCCTCACCCGGACCCTCTCCCAGAGGGAGAGGGGCACCGTTGCCGTCACCCTCACCCGGACCCTCTCCCAGAGGGAGAGGGACGTCTTCGGGTGGATCGAGGACCGCGACGGTGTGCCCGCCGCCAACCATCAGAGCGCCAACCGCCACCCCTGTTGACGGGCGGCGGGCGTACGAGTACGGGTCGATGCGCTCGGCGCGGTCGGCGAAAGACTCCGCCTGCGGCAGTCCGGCGTTGTACGGGGCGACCAGTCGCTGCGCGACGGGCACCTCTTCCTCGGGTTCCTCGGTGAGCGACACGCGGATCGTGTCGCCCAGGCCGTCGTCGAGGAGTGTGCCGATGCCGACGGCCGACTTAATGCGCCCATCCTCGCCCAGGCCCGCCTCGGTCACGCCCAGGTGGAGCGGGTACGGGTCCATGCCCTCCTCGTCCATGCGCGCGACCAGCAGTCGGTAGGCCTGGATCATGATTTTGGGGTTGGAAGCCTTCATCGACAGCACGATGTCGTGGTAGTCGTGCTTGCGGGCGATCCGCACGAACTCCAGCGCGGATTCGACCATGCCGGCGGGCGTGTCGCCGTAGCGGTTCATGATGCGGTCGGAGAGCGAGCCGTGGTTGGAGCCGATACGCATGGCGACGCCGCGCTGCTTGCACTTG
>JAFAOS010000110.1 GCA_019247515.1 Chloroflexota bacterium
TGTTCGGTTTCCGGCTCGTGTTTGGCCTGGCGATGGTCGTATCGATCGTTGTTGGGCTTGCGTCCATCTTGCGCCGAGACGTCAAAAGCCACCGGGCGTGGCTCGCACGCGGCTATGCGATCGGGCTCGGCGCGGCCACACAGATGCTGACGCTGATGGTGAGCCAGATGCTGGCGGGCCAGCCGAGCGAACTCACTCACGATCTCCTGATGGGCGTGAGTTGGTTCATCAATCTGGCTGTCGCCGAATGGGCGATTCGCAGGCGACCGGCCTCTCCGACTCGCACCGCCACGAAGCGGCTATCGATCCCGTCGTTCTCCGGCGGACATCCATGAGGGGCAACGCGCTGAAAGGAACCGCTGACCTCCTGTCTGCTGGGCATCGTGCTGGTTCCACTCGTGATGTCGTGGAGCCAGGCCACACCGTCACATTTCAGGGGCTTCTGAATGGCCTGACGGGCACGCGACCACAGCGTGCCGCGATCGTCGTTTCGAACACGGCAGCTGAGGCGAACACGGAGCCCATGGCGTGCTCGTGCGAGGTCTCGCATGGGCAGCGGCGCCTTGACGGCCTGACACAGGCGCACTACTGTGTCGCGCGACCAGGGGAACTGGTTCAAGCGCGATGCAACCAACGCGAGCTCATCGTCAACGAGTCGAGCCTTCGGCGGGGTTGAGCCGACGCGCGCTGCTCCAACGCGGTGCGTTGCTCGCTGGCGGCGCCGCGCTCGCTTCGGTCCTGCAGGGCTGCGGCGCTGTGCTGCCCACGACGAACGCGCCTCCAGCGGTTTCCTCGGGCAGTGCGCCCACAAAGCTCGTGTTGCTGGACGGCGCCAACATCGATGCGCCCGATATGGCTCCGCGCAAGCAGGTCGTGACTGACTTTATGGCCGGGAACCCCGACGTGAAGATGGACTTTCGTGCGCTGCCAAGCAACATTCAGTGGGACCGTGTAGCGCGCACCACCATCCTGTCCGGCGAGCAGGTCGACCTGGTCAACATCAACGGCCAGTTCATCCGCGCCTGGGTTCGCGACGGACTGTTGAACGATCTTTCCCGAGACGCGCAACTCACGCCCGCGTTTGGCAATGTTGATCCTTCGTTCCTCAGCGCGCAGTCCGACGATGCCAAACATTCCTTTGCGCTGCCCATTACGCACGCAAGCCCCGTTCACGTCACCGCGTTCTTCTACAACAAGGGACTGCTCGATAAGGCCGGACTGCAGGCACCAAAAACGCTTGACGATATGCAGGCAATGGTTCAGCCGCTCAAATCCGTGGGTGCCGTGCCATTCGTGCACCCGTCAGGCGACGTCGGGTGGAACCCGCTGCTGGTGTGTTGGATTCAACCGATGCTGGTCAACAACCAGCCAATGGAGTTCACGCTGCGGACGCTAAAAGGCGAAGTCAATTACAACGGACCGGAGTGGATCAGGACGTTTGAAACGATTGCCAATCTGACGAAAAACGGCGTGCTCGGCGCGGGCTCGGGTGCGCTGAGCGTGGACGGCGCATACCAGCTGTTCAACCAGGGCAAGGCCGCCATGCTGTACACCGGGAGCTGGAGTTTGCCGGCGCTTGCCGGGAGCGGAATCGAGCTGCATGCAACCGGGTTGCCACTGGTGGGCACCGCTCAGAAGGCGCATCCAATTATTGCGTTCAACGGGTACGCGATCGCGGAGGTCAGCAGCAACAAAGACACCGCGCTGCGGTGGCTGAAGTACGTAGCGGACCCGGCGGTCGATGCGCAACTCGTGGAGAAACTTCAGGCCTTTTCGCCGATGCCTGCGTCGAATAGCGCCATCAAGGACCCTATCGCCAGGGAGGTCGCGCCGTGGTTTGCGGACGGCATAGTCCCCCTGGATTGGCTGTGGGAACCGGAGGTCACTACCGAAATTCAGAACCAGGTCCAGGGCCTGGTCAAGGGTGATACGCAGCCACAAGCGGCCGCGGACGCTGTGCAGGCCAGGGCGGACGCGCTGCGGCGCGAGGGTCGCAGTTACTACAAGTAGCCTTCCGTCGAGGATGGTCTTCGCCGCGACGAAGCCTCGCGGGCTCGGGCTCGACCACGCTCGCAATCTCCTGTGGGTGCTGCCTGTGTTCGCGCTGCTGGCATGTGTCCTGGTGTACCCACTTGCCAGCGGTCTCCTGCTGAGCTTCCAACGCACAGCTGGCGCTGGCCAGAGTGAGTTCGTCGGCCTCGAGAACTACGGGGAGGCCATCTTCAACGACGGCATCTTCCATCAGACGGTTGCGAATACCGTCGCCTTCACTCTCGTTGCGATTGTCCTTCAAACCGGTGTCGGACTTCTGTTCGCCGTCCTCATCTCTGAAGTACGGCGCGGCGGGCTGCCTTACCGCACCATCTTCTTCGCTCCGGTAGTGCTCTCCGCGGCCGCCGTTGGATCCGTATGGCAATGGATGTACGCGCCGTATTTCGGACTGTTCACAAATGCGCTCGCTGCATTTGGACTGGCAGACGTCTCGTCGTCACTGCTCGCGAGTCAGGCGACTGCCTTGTGGGCCATCATGGGTGCGTTCGTCTGGCGTTGGGCAGGTTTCAATACTGTCATCTATCTGGCCGGCCTGCAATCCATTCCGAAGGACTACCACGAAGCTGCGATGATCGAAGGCGCCGGCGGCCTGCGGCGATTTCGACACATCACGTGGCCGCTGCTCCTTCCCTATACCTACACGGTTGTCCTGCTGACGACCATGGGCACCCTCCGCATCTTCGACATGATGTGGATCATGACCCAGGGCGGACCGGCGCACGCGACCGAAACGATTGCTACGTACATCTTTACGACTGCGTTTCGTTTTCTCCGCGTGGGCTACGCCCAATCGCTTGCCTTCATTCTCCTGATGATAGTGCTGGCGTTGACGCTGCTGCTGTCCATGACGCTCCGCAAACGCGCCAACGAGTTGAGCGCGTGAAAAAAAGCGAACGTGCACAGATCCTTCGGCACATTCCCCTGGTGGGCCTGTCCGTGATCTGGGCCTATCCCGTCATCTGGACGCTCACGAACAGCGTCAAATCGACCGCCGATTTCTATTCGGCGCCGTGGACTCTGCCTAACCCGGTTCATTTCGAGAATGTCGCGCACGCATGGGTGCAGGGCCAACTTGGACAGGCTCTCCTCAACTCAACGTATGTGACAGTTGTGTCTGTTGTTCTGATTTTGCTGTTTGCCGTGCCCGCGGCCTTCGGATTTGCACGTCTCGTGTTGCCGCTGCCGGCGCTGCTCGGGCTCGCAATTCTGGTGCCGTTGATGATTCCGAGCGAGATCATCATGGTGCCACTGTTTGTCATGTTCCGCGTGCTCGGACTGCTCAATACACGCGAAGGGCTGATTGCTCTCGAAGTAGCCAGCGGCGTTGCGTTTGCGACCGTGGTGCTGACGACGTTCTTTCGTTCTGTCCCACGCGACCTGGAGGACGCAGCCCGAATGGATGGAGCTCACTCCGCCCAGGTCCTCTGGCATATCATCCTGCCACTCGCCGCGCGTGGCATCGCAGCGGTCGCCGTATTCGAGTCGGTATTCGTGTGGAACGACTACTTCGGCCCACTCATTCTCATTCAGAAGCCCGAGCTGTTCACGGTCCAACTGGCTGTTGGCAATTTCTCGAATTTCTATGCCACCGACCAAGTCGTGCTCTTCGCCGGCCTCGCCATCGCCATCGTTCCTCCGCTGTTGCTATTCGCGTTCCTGCAACGCAGCTTTACCGACGGACTAACAGTGGGGTTGCCGTACTGAACCGATGCCAGTCCCGCTGCTCGAGGCGAAGCTCTTCGTGCCCAGCCGGGGCGGTGTAGTGCCGCGTGCGCGGCTTCGCAAACGCCTTGACCGCAGCATCGAAGTAAAGCTCACGCTCGTAGCGGCTCCGGCCGGTTTCGGCAAGACGACGCTGCTGGCTAACTGGCTGGCTGACGCGTCACCGGCGATCGCATCCGTGGCCTGGCTGTGGCTCGAGGAGATCTGTTGGTGCACATGCTGCCAGTTGATCAGGTCGCGCCAGCCCATCGTTGTGCCGGGTGTCTATCACCAGAGCATTGACAGTCAGGGTGGTGAGCCGTCCAGCGTACGAGCTCATCGCCGGCACGAAGCCGCTTGTTGGTCCAGCAGGCGATTGACGAGCGATGGCGGCGCTCTGGAGCTCGCCAGCCGGTCACAGAAGCTAAAGTAACTTTAGGAGCCGCGCCACCCACACCGCGTCTGAGATCGCGCCTCGCTGACCTGACCAATGAAACTGGCGCGCATGGAGCCCGACCAACTATCCACTCGCGATCGATCTGCGATCCGCAAGCTGGCAGCGAGAGTCGCGGCGCCTCCGGGCTGCCCAGATCAGGAGCTCCGCCGGTCTGGCTGCCGGCGTAATTGCCGCCGGACTGTCCGGCACGGTCGCCCACGCCAGCCCGGTGACCTTTCCGGTCAAGATCGATGCTACGAAATTGATGTACCGCTTCTTTATCATTCCGGGTGTCACCAGCACCTGGGTGGATTCCAGAACGGTGCAATCGTTCAATCTCGCCCCAGGTACGTACTCCTTTCAAGTCGGCTCCGGTTACTATGCCGACTTCAGCTTCATCGTCACCGCTACCGGGGTAATTGACTACTCCAGCACTTTCAGCAGCTTCCTCAGTGGCCGCGGGACGTCCACTCTCAGCATTGATGGTCTACAGGTCACCCTGGACGCACGGTACCTGTCGGGCTCCGGTGTCCTGCTGGTAGTGCCGCTCACTGACGCGGATTGGATCAGTTTCGCCACCGTTATGGTGCCGGCGTCCTACTATTCCGTACAGCAGGGGTCCGGCGAGGTCGCGGACTTCTCGTTCAAGTTGGGCGTTGACGGGCACTGGTCATACAGCGCGGCGTATGACGTCGGCGCGGGCGGTTTCCTCGCCGGCAACGGAACGTCCACGTTGACGTTCTTCGGGTATCCGGTGCTGGTGGATGCTCGCGCAGCGGGTGGGGCCGGAGTGACCATTGTGCCGATCTGGGGCATGCCATTCAATACGACCAGTGTGGAGTACGTGTGCCTGCTGCCGGCGGCTTCCTTCAGTTTGCTGGTGCGCTCGGGCGTGGTGAGCGCCGCGAGTTTCGCGCTGGCATCGAATGGCACGTTCAGCATTGCTCCAGGCTCCACGTCGCTGTTGGCCCTGGATACCTTCCACGGATTGCGGCGAATCAGCGCAATCGCACCCTTGTAAAGACTCTCGAGCGCCGCGATCAAGCGTTGGCCGACTCCACCCGGCTGACAGCGGCCAGGACTTCGCTCACGTCAGGTTCGACCAGCGAGTCGTCCGTGATCCACGCGTAACGCACATTGCCACCCCCATCAAGCACGAACACCGCGCGTTTGCTGAGGCCGTAGAAGCCCTCGCGATGCCGCTGTTCGCGCGTGTACATGATTCCGTACTCGCGGACCACTTCGCGATTCAGATCGCTCAGCAGCACAAACGGCAGCTCGAGCTGTTGAGCGTACGCCGCGTGTGCGCGGGGGCTCTCCACGCCGATACCCAGCAGCGTCGCGCCGAGCACCGCAAACTTCTGGTAGTTCTCACGGAACGCACGCAACTCGCTGCTTCAAACACGGCCAAAATCGAAGACGTACCACACCAGGACCACCGGGCCGCGGGCCAGGCAGTCGTCTAGCGAAACAGCTTCACCGCTGGACGCTGGGAGAGTAAAGCGCGGCGCCTGGTCGCCAACGCCGATCGCCGGCGTGCGCTGATAATCCATCACAGGGGATTTGTAGCCTACTTGCTGGACGCAAGCCTGTAGCCACCAGCACGAGGGCGGCGACCGCGCGATCTCGCATGCCGAGGACCGTCGTGGTGTGGTGGCACGAGCCGCGTCGCCGCATCTCGTCAGCAGGGAGGGTGCGCCAGAGCCAGGACCTCATGACCGCCGCACTTCCGCGACGTTCGAGGCCGCTGCTGTAGCCCAGGTATGAGCGCCGATGCCCAACAGTTGGTAACCAAGCCGGCCACGCAGAAGCGTGCCCGCCCAGGCGCGTTCGGGCCCTACGCTACTTCCGGTGACAGCAGACGACGGCCGCGTCGGCGGCTCCACGCTCAACGACCGAATCCTTGGTCGCGGCTGGCAGCGGTTCCAACCGATCGAGGCCGCGTTCCAACGAGGTGAAATCGATGCCGCCGAGTGGCACGCCCGCATCGGGGCCGTCATCGGCCCCGCCTACCTGTCGGCAACCGATCCACGCGCGCAGTCCGGCTTCGCCGGCTCACCCGCGGAGTGGGAGAGCGCCCGCCGCTTTTTGTTCGCCGCCATCCGCCGCGACGGCACTTTCCTCGACGTCGGCTGCGCCAATGGCCTCCTGCTGGAATGCGCGGTGCGGTGGCTGGCCGAAGACGGCGTCACCATCGAACCCTTCGGACTGGAAATCCTGCCAGAGCTCGCCGCGCTCGCCCGCCAGCGACTGCCGAACTGGGCCGATCGCATCATCATCGGCAATGCCCTGGACTGGATGCCGCACCGCAGGTTCGATTTCGTTCGCACCGGGTTGGAGTACGTGCCAGCGCCACTCCGGCCGCAGTTGCTGGCGCACCTCCTGGAGGACGTCGTCGCGCCGGGTGGCCGCCTGATCGTCGGCGCCCACTCGGAACCGGCCGGCAGTCCGCCCGATCTCCAGTCTGAAGTCTCGGACTGGGGTTTCACGGTCGCGGGCGCGGCGGAGATACCACACACGAAAGACTATCGCGTCGTTCGGCGAGCCTTCTGGCTGGATAAGCCGCTGTGAACATGCCAGAAGTCGCGTTTCCCCGCCAGACGTCACGCTTGTTCCTCCGCCCACTTGGGCCCGAGGACCGCGAGGCTATCCATCGCATGTACGCCGACTGGTCCGTCGCGAAATGGCTATCGCGCCTGCAGTGGCCGTTTACTCCAGAGTCGGCCGACACCTTCATTGCAGACGCACAATCGGACCTTGCGCGCGGTGCGGCATTCTTTCTGGCACTGATCCAGCGTGCGACATGCGCATTCGTCGGGACCGTGAGCTTGCGATTGCCCGCCTTGGATGCGGAGCCGTGGACCGACGATCGACGGCTCGGCATCCTCGGTTACGCCATCGCGCGCGAGCAGCAAGGCAACGGCTTCGCCTCTGAGGCTGCCGCCACTGTGGTCGAGCTCGCGTTCACTGATCTGGACTTGCAGCGCCTCCGGGCGACAGTGCTGCAAGACAACATCGCCTCGCGTCGTGTGCTCGAGCGTCTTCACTTCCGACTCTGGCGCCCGGATGTCCGCGAAGTACCGCGCTACGGGGGCCCCGCCCGTTTGGGAAACACGTTCATTCTGGATCGCGCGGATTGGCGAAGCGGCGAAAGCTCCTGATGTGGACGTCTTTAGCGACCGCGTCGAGCACCTGCTTACGCGCGGGGTCAGGCCACTGCGCGGTTCAGACGATCTCGCTCTTCGGCACGCAAGTCACCGGCCTCGCGCTGGCGCTCACCGCGGCGATCGGGCTGCAGGCGCCGCCGGCGGAAATGGGCGTGATCGGCACCCTCAACGTGCTGCCCTTCGTCTTCTTTGGCCTGCCCGCCGGGGGCTGTGGGTGGACCAGGTGCAGCGGAGGTGGGTACTGATCGGGACGGCTCTGGCCGCGCCGTGCTGCTCGCGACGGTCTCACTTGCGGCGATTACACCTCGTCTGTCCATGCCGCAGCTTTGGTAGGCCTACTACATCAGCGACTTGTTGCGCGTGAAGTCGGTCCAGCACGATAGGTGCGCAAAAAGTCTGCGGGTCTACCTTGCGAGTTCGGCAGGTTGATCCAGCCGCGTCAGCTTCCGCGGGTTCGCAACCGCGTAGATGCGGCTCACCTGGCCGTTCTCCACGACCAGGCTTACGGCAATCGACTGGCCGCCGACCTGAATGTGACCCGCGGGTGCACCGTTCAGCCAGACAATTCTCGTACTGAACCCGGCCTGGACGCGGTTCGCGCGCGCGAGCAGCGTCGCCACCGGTTCGGCCCCGTGGACTGGGACGCGCGCGGCAGGCACGAGCCCACCACCGTCGGCGGTCAGGACCACGTCCGGCGCCAGGATATCCATCATGTCGCGTATCTGCCCTGTCCGAACGGCGGACAGGAACCGCTCGACGACTGCCTGCTGCTCCGACCGGCTTACCTGCACGCGTGGCCGGCGGGCAGCGACGTGCTGGCGTGCCCGCCACCCCATCTGCCGCACCGCCGCAGCTGACTTTCCCATCGCCTCGGCGATCTCGCCGTAGGGCATGTCGAAGACCTCGCGGAGCACGAACACTGCTCGCTCCGTCGGCTCCAGCGTCTCCAGCACGGTCAGCATCGCCATCGAGACGCTCTCCGCGAGCTCCACGTCCTCAGCGACATCAGGGCTGGTCAGCAATGGTTCTGGCAGCCACTCGCCGACGTACTCCTCCCGGCGCCGCGATAGGGTGCGCATCTGGTTCAGTGCCTGGCGCGTGACGACGCGGATCAGGTACGCGCGCGGGTCGCTCACCTGCGACTGATCGACGTCGGCCCACCGCAGCCAGGCTTCGTGCAGGACGTCCTCGGCGTCGGCCGCCGAGCCGAGCATCTCGTAGGCCACCGTGAACAGCAGGCTGCGATGGCTAACGAACGGGTCGTCGGTCACACTGTCACGCGGCCATCGATTTCTCAGGACGCCCTGCCAGCGGAATATCGCAGGCGTCTGAGAAACCCTGTGAGGTGATTCCGAGCGCCGTGTTACTCCTGGTGGTCAGGTTGGCAAAGGCGATGCACGCCGTGAGCTCGACCATTGCCGCCGGACCGAGCTGCTCGAGCAACCGCGCGGAGAGCTCGTCGGTAACGGTTGGCGGCGTGTTCGTCATGGCCTCGGCGTACTCCAGCACGTCGCGCTCCAGAGGCGTGAACACGTCCGATTCGCGCCAGCGTGGCACCTGGCTCGCCTTTGCCATATCGAGGCCCTGACTCTGCGCGGCGAAGTAGTTGAGATCGAGGCACCAGCTGCAGCCAACCTGTGCGGCGACGGCCATGTGCGCGAATGTCTTCAGACTCTCATCGGCCGCGTCCCACGTTGCAATCCTGGCCCCGAACTCGAGCGCGGCCTGGGCGACACTCGGGTTGTGCCACGTCACTTCGACGGGCTCGGCGACCGCACCGAACTGTTTGATCATGCTTTCGCGGAGTTCGCTCGGGATCTCCGCCTTCGAAACACGTAACGTTGACATGGTGTCCTCCAGGACGTTTTGACTTGTTCGCCATAAAGACACCGCCGAGCGCGCGAACGTAACAGCCCGCGGCTGATGTGGCCGGCGAGCTAACGCAGCAGACAACGATAGGCCTGGCCGGAGTGCCGATCAACGTCAAACGCGATACCGCAGATCAAGTACCCGGCGACCCTGACTCACGACGTCGCCCGCGAGTTCCCTGGCGATGACGCTGTCTCCGCATCCGCGATAAAGGCATCGGTGGAGACCACCGCGTCGCATGAATATGTGCTCATGAGTCGATCGTGTCGCTATAAGGTGGAATCACGTGGCAGCCACACTTCATTTGATCGTCGGCCTCCCTTGTAGCGGTAAGACTACGCTGGCGCGGCAGCTTGAAACGAAATACTCCGCACTTCGCCTTACCACCGATGAATGGCACATCAGGTTGTTTGGTGATGATTACGGGGACAACATGACGGAATATGACGAAGCTACACATGATGCCAGGCATGCGTCAGTAGAATCCATTATGTGGGACGTGGCGGCGAGAGTCCTGGTTCTCGGCGTCGACGTAATTCTGGATTTCGGATGCTGGGTGCGGAGTCAACGAGACGAGCTTCGCTCAAGAGCCAGAGCATTAGGGGCTGATTTCAGACTTCACTTTGTCGAGGCGCCAGAAGAAGTATTGTTTGATCGGCTGAATACTCGAAATGAAATGCATACAGAAGGGACTTTCTTCATACCAAGAGCAAAACTTGCAGAATGGGTAGAGATTTTCGAGCCACCTTCATCAGAGGAACTTGATTCGTCTAGGGATTGACACAGGAGAACGTGGTCCTCCGCGTCCCCGATTATCCACGAGCCTCCACCCGCAGCCGCATTCGGCATCTTGATCTCGGCAACGCGTCGTCCACCTGGTCGCTTCAACCGCATCGGACGGCCTCACGCCAGCGCAGCCATGCTTCGTCCGGTGACAACCTCCTAAGGTCCGCAATAGCCTTGTCATCCGACCGTTCCCGTACAACTGGAAACGTGCTGGTCCGTCGCTGAAATAACGGCAGTACTGGTCGGCTGTATAAGCTCGGACGATGAGATCTCCGCAGACGCTCAGCGAGGCCGAACGACGCCAGGTCGCTGCATGGGCTGCGGATTGTGCCGAGCGGGTACTCGGCCTGTTTGAGGCCGAAGCTCCAGCTGACGACCGCCCTCGCGCCGCCATCGCTCGCACGCGGGCGTTCGCCCGAGGAGAGCTCAACACTGCCGAGGAGATTCGCAGGCGCTTCGTCGGTGGCGTGCCTGCCGACGAGGTGAAGGCTCCCGCAGCCGCCGCCGCTGCGCGAGCCGCCGGTCAAGCCGTGGCCATCTGCCACATGGGCGCGCACGCATTCGGCGCCGCCGCGTATGCCGTCAAAGCCGTCAGCCTGGCGGGCCCAGGCCGACCGGAGGTCGTGGATGACGAGATCCACTGGCAGCTCATCCACATGACCGCAGGCGTCCGCGCTGCCTTGCGGGCCCTCCCGCCAGTCGGCGAGAACTCGTCAGGCCCTCTCGGCCCCGGGCTCCTCGCATCGGGCCAACTCGGCACGATTATTCGTAAGCTCCAGGCCGGCCTCACCGAACCCGATCTCGACTGATCTAGCGACCTCGAGGGTTATGCGGTGCGCGCTTCAGTGACGGCGTGTTGCATCGTTATTTGACATGCGGCACAACGGCATTGCGGTGAAGGATGGATCCCGCTCATCATCCGCGGGGAGCCTTGAACCCTCGCACCATCGCGGCAAAGTCGCGACGCGGCCGACTCGCCGCAACATCAGTCGGTCCGTTCTCTGCTTTACCGGAACAGACGTCATGCCTCAGTCTCGCATGACCGCACCCGTCACCGGTAGTCTCGCTCAGCCGCGTATTGCGCAAAGGCCTTTTTAAAGTGCGCGTGGCTCGAGCAGGTAGGCTTGCAACAGCGCGCCGGTGGTGGCCGAGTATGGCGCGAAACCGCGCTGCGAGCCGCTCAAGTCGCTGGCCATCGCGAGCCTTCGCCGGTGCGCGTCGCAACGCCGCGTACGCCGAGAATGTTGAGCGGGTCAGCTTAACCCGGCACAGACTCGGAGCGGCGAGTCGTGCCACGAGCGTGCGCCATTGACAACTCTTTGCAAGTGTGGAAAGTTGTCCGTGCGCTCCGCGCGCACGCAGAAATCCTGGAGGGAGACGCGGGCGAGGAGAGGTGCCCACAACGTCATAGGCAGAACCCGCAGCGGTGCGATGCGGAATGTTGGCGCGCGCCGTTGGGTTGTCGAGGGGAGGTGTCCCGAATGCATCGGACGCACATGTGGACAGACACACCCACGAGGTCTGTCAGCGGCCCCGTTCCGATTCTCCGTCGGGTGATGCTGGCAGTGCTGCTCACAGCAGGGCTTGTCGGCGTGCCTGTTTCGGGCGCTCAGGCGGCCGGCCCGGGCACCTGGACTCAGCCACAGGTGAACGCGGCGATCGCGTTTGGCGTCGCCTACCTCGATTCCCAACAAAACCCTAACGGGAGCTACGGCTCGGGCCTCGTGGCCGAGACAGGCATGGCGCTCGCCGCGTACGGCGTGCTCGCGAATGGGGATTTCAGCAGCCTGTCAATGGCGTATCAGACCCACGTGCAGAAGGCGATCAGCTTCCTCCTTGCCAACCAGGGTCCGTCCGGGGCTATCCCGGGCGCGTTCTCGCCAGGCGTCGACCCAACGTACAGCACGGGCATCGCGCTCCTTGGCCTGGCTCCCTTCACGACCGTAGACCCCGCCGTCCCGCGAGCAATCGCCAACGGGCGGAGTTTCCTGACGAGTGAGTTCCAAGGCCCGAGCTACACGGGGTGCAACTCGGCTGACGGATCGTCCACGTCCGGTTTTTGCGGTGGGTGGAACTACGACTCAGGCAAGGGGCGTTCCGACGAGTCCAACTCCGGGTATGCGATGACCGGCCTGGAGGTCACGGGTGGCATCCCTGCAGCGCTTGTGCCTGACAACATCAACTGGAATCACCATATCCAGGTGATCTCGACCAACCCGTTCACCCATCCCGCGAACGGCGGCTCAGCGTTCAGCAACGGCGGAGGTTCGTACCAGCCAGTCGATGCGGCGGACGCCCCGAACTTCCTCGCCTCCAACGCGAACGACTCGGGCACGATGCTGTTCAGCTACGCCTTCGATGCAGTGCCCAGCACTGATCCAAATGTCTCGTCCGCGATCACCTTCAATCAGGACGTGCTCAACACGTACGAGGATGCCAAGCCAACCAACCAGATGGTCTATCACACCGCCGCAACTGAGGACGGGCACTGCAATCCGAACACGGTCGGGTGCCACTGGTCGTTCGACGGGGACGGCGGCTTTCACTATTCGCTGTTCGCGTTGACCAAGGGGCTGGGTTCGTACATCTCCGCGGACCTCACTGACCCCTCGAACTGGTACGCCAAGGTGGTCGATCTACTCCTGAGCCAGCAGAACGCCACCAACGGCTCATGGCCGCCGGATGGACGCGATGACTACAACTCGGTGTTCGCTACCGGCCTGGCAGTAAGCGCGCTCGGACTCGTAGGTGTGCACTTCGCGGTGGCACCGTCCTGCGCTCTGACAGCTGTGATCGCCGGGCCGCCGAAGCAACTGCAGATCACGGTGCAGGACTCGACGAGCGGATTGCAGTCCGTGGTCGTGACGGAAGCCAGCAATGCGACGATCTCGGTGCCACCATTCACGC